>JACQZM010000261.1 GCA_016213885.1 Candidatus Rifleibacteriota bacterium
CACATCGCCTGCGGCGGCCCACGGTATTTTCCCAGGCCGCACCCCAGTTTGTCTATCGTTTTCTTGCGAAACTTCTTTTTCCCAGGCCATCGCGGCGCCAGGCCCGGTCAGGCCCGCTGAACACGTGCGTCAGCGGTGCGCCGTCCCGACAGCGGGTCCTGGCGGCGAGGAACCGCTCCCGGAGCCCGGGCCGGTCTCGACCTCCCGGGGCGACGCGAGCAGCCTCGAACGGGCCAGGCGTCACCACGGGACAGACCGCCGGTTCGCGACCGGAGCCGCTTCCCCACCTCCGGAGCGCGGCTCCTCGCCGCCCGGACTCCCCTGACGCCTCACCCCTCGGCCGCAACCGGCAGGTCGACGGCCTCTTCGTCCCGGCGGCGCCGGACGGCCCTGAGCGCGACACGCCGGGGGGGCTTGCCGGGTTCGTACACTCCGGCGTCCGGGGGACGCTCGGCTTCTTCCACCGGATTGAACGGACACAGACCGCAGATCGCATCCAGCTCGCCGGTCGCCAGTCCGGTGCGCTGCCTGATCTTCCGGAGATGGAGCTCCGACGAGACTCCGAAACGTTCCAGCAAGACCTCCGTGCATCGCGAGGTCGAGATCGCGCGTCTGTGAAGCGGACAGGGAAGCTGTGCCTTCTGACTGCTCATTCATCGGTCCTTTCTCGTTCTGCCTTCTGGTGCCTCGAGAGACGTCCGGAAACCCCACAGCCTCCCGCGGCCCTCGTCTTCCCGATGGAGCGTCGGTCTGTTCGTCGCCCTCTTTGCGGAAGACCCGACCACCATGAAAGGGCCTTGCCAGGTCAGCCGCTCTTGCTTCCGTTCGTCGATCGCCGCCTGCCGAGCCGTTTCCGGTCAGGTCGACGCGAGGGGGGGGGCGATCTCCCGGTGTGACGCGCTGTCCCATGAGCGCCGACACCGAGACAAAAGGCCTCAGGAAGAAGCGGCCTGCGGCACGGCACTCCAGCCTGGACGCTCTAGCCACGGAAACCTCTCCAGGAACAGGTCGATCGCCGCCTGGTGGCCAGGACACCGGTTCAACAGCCGGCCGAGGAAGAGCGGGGGGATCTTCACCCACCGTGGTCGATCCGCCCCGGCACAGAGGCGACACCGACACCGGACCAGACCCAGCACGGGTGCAGCCGGCGGCAACTCTCCGGTCGGATCGACCGGAACGACCAGCACCATGGGAACCGGGTGGTGGATCTTCAGCAGCCGAAGATACCGGCGTGGCTTTCGCGATGAAACCGGCATGGAACCATCCTTTCGTCGTGACGACACGGCTGACCGGGCCTCTTGGGCGCTCTGGTCGGTCCCGCGATGGGACGAATGACTCGGATGGATCCGGGTGGGAAGCCTCGAGGTCATCGGGCTTCCTAGAAATTGTGTTCTCCAGGTGGGGGTTCTGTAAAGCCCCCACGATCGTCATCGACAGGAACCTTCGATGGTCGGGCGCCGGCGCCTCGCCCATGGAATCCCAGGCCCGGATCTGGTGGGATGAGAGAGGGGACTACTCGACCTCGACGCTGGGAGTGCGAGAGCCGATCTTCCAGTTCGCGTTGGCCACGGCATTCTGGCCGTCGTAGACCGTGATGTAGAGGTTCGCCTTCGGGTACAGGCTTCGCAGCAAGGGCATGAACATCGTTCCCAGCATCCGCTGGAACCGGCCCGGAGAGCTGCTCCAGGAGCGGGCGTCCACCGTCACGATCAGGTAGGCGATCTCCACTGTCTGGCGGTAGGTCTTGAGGTCTGCCCCATCCTCCAGAGCCAGCTCGGCTTCCTCGTTGGCGATCAGCTTCAGGTAGAACCGTACGTCCCCGAAGGAGATCTCGTCGGGGAGGTAGGTGTTCAGGAACCCCCGACAGTTGGTCGACTGGGTCGCCGCTTCGTAGTTGTTGCCTTGGCTCTGATCGAAGAGGCGTCGATTCGTCCTCTCGGCGCCCGGACGGCGCTTGGATCGGTTGACCCGAGGAGCCGCGGTCTCGGTGCTCTCCCCGGCCCTCATGGACACGACCATGGGGTTCTTCTTGGCCGGAGGTCTGGCCGTGGCGTCGGTGGGCAGCCAGACCGCCGTGGCCAGACCGACCAGGAGAGCTGCCAGAGCGGCGCGGCCGGGCTGGCCGGGCCTGCAGGGACTTGGGTTCATCCGATCCATAGTTCGTCCAGAGTTGAAGGCCGCACCCCGGAGGTGTCCACCCCATGTATCGAGACGATGGTTGCCCCGGCTTAGGGCCCGGCCGCAAATTCCGTGAGAAAGGTCTGGCGACCCTGTCAGGCCGACCGGGAGACCGGTTCCCAGGCGGCCAGCACGTAGCGGCTGGCGCGGGCGCGTCCCTGCCGCGTGACCAGGCCCAGCCGGATCAACCCGGCCAGGTCCACGACGACGGAGGTGTGGCTGGCCCTGCAGCTCTCTTCGAGGTCCGCCACCGGAGTCGGATGTCCCCCCTCGAGCGCCTGGAGGATCCTCCTCTGCCTGGCGCTCAGCTTGTCGCAACGGCTCTCCCGGAGAGTCTGGAGGATCCCCACCTTCAGATCGGGCCGCAGCCGGTTCCCGTTCATGACGTCGAGGTGGACCAGCGGCCGACCGTCGGCCCAGGGACCCAGCCGGTCTCTGAGCCTCTGGAGCGTCTTCAAGACCTTCTGTTCGTGAACCTCGGGGTCGTAGCGGGTCTCCCACAGCCGTTGGTACAGCTGCCGTCGGGGGATCGGCCGACCCTTCTCGCGGGCCAGGGCCACCAGCGCGGCGAACAGCATGGGATGATCGCCGAAGGAGAGCCGCCGGCCGTCGCCCAGGCGGACCTCTTGGTTCAGCAGATCCACCATCACGTCGAGCCCCGATTCCGGCGCTCCCAGCCGGGCCTCTTCCGACGAGATGAGCCGCTGGTCCGCACCGGAGACGAGAGAGCAGTCGGCCCTTCCCAGGAGGCGATGGTGTCTCAGCGAGGCCAGCGCCGCAGCCGGGTCTTCCGCGGCCGCCCGCAGCCATCTGGAACGCCACTCCTCGGCCTGGCTTCTTGGACCGGTGGACCGCGCGATCATCTCCCGGAGTCGAAGATAGGGGACTTCCAGATCGGGTGATGGACTGAGGCCGCGCAGCAGAGCCAGCGCACGCTCGTGGCGACCCGCCTTGTGCAGCACCGTCGCCTCCAGCAGGCGGCCTCGCGGGCCCTTGCGGAACCTGGCCGAAAGCCGGCTCACGAGCTGCAGGGCCGCGTCGACGGCGTTCGCTCCGACCGCCAGCTCCAACAGCGACGACGCCGGCACTCCGCTCAGGCCGGCCCGATCGTCCTGGAGTCGACGCAGCACCCGGGCCGCCAGCTCCGGTCGGCCACGCCTGGCCTCGGAGCCGGCCCATGCGATGACCAGCTTCGAGGGAACGGTCCCGCTCTCGTCGAGACGGCCGATCGAATCGGCGATCTCATGATGCATTGCGTCATAGACCTGCGATCGGCCGCTGGCCAGAGCCGCCGAAGCGACCAGTACCAGCAGGTGCAGGCGGATCGACGTGTCCACGGCGGCCGGGACGAGCAGGAGCGCCCCATCGGCCTGGATCTGCGCGGCCGAAGGGTTGCCTGAGGCCAGGAGCGCCTCGGTGGCCAGGACCCGGGCCTGCAGCTGGTGGGCCCGGTGACGGTGGCGGCGAGCCAGGGCCAGCGCCGCAGCCGCGGCCCGCAACGCCCGTCGCGGCCTCTCCAGGACAAGTGCTATCTGTCCCTGGAGGAGCCTGGCCTCGGTGAGCACCGTCACCGACGAGCAGGCCGCGGCGATCACCGCGGCCCGGCGAGCCAGGTGCCTGCTCGACCTCTCGTCTTCGTCCTCCAAGGCCAGCCGGGCCAGGAGGAGATGCGCCCAGGCGGATCGCTCGTCCCGGATCTTGCCGCTCGCCCGGACGAGCGTCAAGGCCGCGGCCCGGGCTTCGTCGAGCCGGCCCGTCACGGTGAGGAGCCTGGCCAGGGCCACGGAGATTCCCTGCGGGGAGGCCACGGGTTCGTCCGGGTGGTCCTCCCGGTGGCCCGGCAGCCCACCGATACAGCCCCAGTCGAGCTCCGCGCTGATCCGGTCGTCCCGCGCGGCGATCGGGTCCAGCCGCTTCAGTCGGGCCAGGTAGCGACCCGCGGCCTCGAGGTCTCCGCTCCGCGCCGCGAGCCGGCCCAGCAGACCGACGACCAGCGCCCCGGTCTCGGCGGAGGCCCCCCCCGAGAGCGCATCGGCCCGGTGGGCCAGGTGCGCCGCGACGTCCGTGGCCCCGAGTCGCTCGTGGACCAACGCCAGCCCGGCCAGGGCCTCGACCTTTCCGGGACACCCCCGGGCGGCCAGCCAGAGCCACTCCTTGTGGAGAACCCGGGCCATGTCCAGATGCCCTCGCTGCAGGGCGAGTCTGGCCGCCGTGGCCAGGGTGGTGACGTCCCCCTTGGCGACGAGACTCTGGCCCCTGGAGGCCCGGCAGGCGAGCCGGGCCAGGCTGACCCTGTATGGATCGGCAGGACCGACCGGGTCGCCGGCGGACTCGAGCGGTCGCGAATCGTGCAGGTGCGTTCCGGTGGTATCCAGCTGGAGCATGGGCGTTCGCACTCCTCGGTCGGGCCTCCGATCGCACTGTGCGGCCCGGCCTGATCAATATGTGGTATGTCAATGTCAAATACTAATACTATTAGTTGTATGTGTCAATCCCTGGCGCGGCGCACCACCTTGAAGAGGAGGGGCGTCAGGGGATGGCGCGGGGTATAGTTTCCGAAGGGGTCGCGAAGACGCCGCCGGGGAGAGCCATGGAGCTGGAACGAGTCACCGAGAATCTCTGGGAGTTGCCGCGCAGGGGCAAGATGAGGGTGCCCGGGCGGATCTACGCCAGCGAGAGCTTGTTGCCCGACATCCGTGTGGGCAAGGCGCTGGAACAGGTGATCAACGTGGCGTGGCTCCCGGGGATCGTCGGCCACTCCCTGGCGATGCCGGACATCCACTGGGGATACGGCTTCCCGATCGGCGGAGTGGCTGCCACCGATCCGGAGGAGGGCGGGGTCGTCTCGCCGGGCGGGGTGGGCTACGACATCAACTGCGGCGTGAGACTCGTGGCCAGCCGGCTGGGGCTCAAAGACGTCGAGTCGCGACTGAAAGACCTGGTGTACGCCTTGTTCTCAGCCGTACCGTGCGGTGTCGGCTCCTCCGGGGCCACCAGCCGGCTGGACAAGACGACGCTGGGAAGGGTGGCCCGCCAGGGGGCCCGCTGGACCGTGGACCAGGGCATGGGCCAGCCGGCGGACCTGAGTCACATAGAGGAAGACGGCGCCATGGACGGGGCGGATCCGTCGGCGGTCTCCTCGCGGGCGGCGGAGAGAGGTCTGGACCAGCTGGGAACGCTGGGGTCGGGGAACCACTTCGTGGAGCTGGACATCGTGGAAGAGGTGTTCGACCGCGCCGCGGCCCGGTCGTTCGGACTCGACGAAGGCAAGATCGCCTTCCAGATCCACTGCGGCTCGAGGGGATACGGGTACCAGATCTGCGAGGACTTCCTCGGGGTGATGGAGAAGGCGGTCAAGAAGTACCGGATCGATCTCCCGGATCGGCAGCTGGCGTGCGCGCCCGTGGGCTCCCCCGAGGTGGACCACTACCTGGCCGCGTTCCGCTGCGCCGCCAACTACGCCTTCGCCAATCGCCAGGCCATCATGGTGCTGGCCCAGCGGGCGATGGAGCGAGTGCTGGGGCGGGGACCCGAGGACTGTGGCTGGCATCTGGTCTACGACGTACCCCACAACATCGTGAAGCCCGAGAGCCACGAGGTCGACGGAAGGCGCCGCAAGCTGTACGTGCACCGGAAAGGGGCGACGAGAGCGTTCCCCAAAGGGCACCCGGCGCTGCCGGCGGACTACCGGAGCGTGGGGCAGCCGGTGCTGATCCCCGGCGACATGGGGCGCGCCTCCTTCGTGTGCGTGGGGGAAGCGGGGAGCCTGGTCGAGACGTTCGGATCGACCTGTCACGGCGCCGGGAGGGTTCTCTCGCGGACCCAGGCCATGAAGCGAGCCAGAGGGCGCTCGATCGAGCAGGAGCTGGCCGACAGGGGAATCGTGGTGAAGAGCCGGGGAAGGTCCACGCTGGCCGAGGAGATGTCGGACGCCTACAAGGACGTGTCCGACGTGGTGAACGTGCTCCACGACGCCGGGATCCACCGGAAGGTCGCCCGGCTGCGCCCCCTGGGTGTCATCAAGGGCTGAGAAAGCCTCCGGCGGACCGGACGGACCGGGTTCCTCCTGGTCGTTCTCAGGAGAGGGTCGAAGACCGCTGGGCGATTCAGTCGAAATAGAAGTCCTTGAGCTTCTTGAGCCTCGAGGGATGGCGGAGCTGCTTCAGCGCCTTCGCCTCGATCTGGCGGATCCGCTCCCTGGAGAGACCGAACTTCTCACCGATCTCCTCCAGGGTCATCTCCTTGCCGCTGATGAGGCCGAACCGGTACTTGACGACCATCTGCTCCTTGAACGACAGGGTCTTGAGCACGTCCTCCAGGTGCTCCCGGAGGAGCTTGTTCTTGATGATGTCCTCGGGACGAGGCATGCCCTTGGACTCGAGAAAGAACGACAGGGTCGACGACTCTTCATCCTTGAGCCGGGAGTACTCCAGCGAGATGGTGTCCTTGTCGGCCCGGAACGCCTCCCGGATCTTCCACTTCGGGATGTTGAGCGTCTGCGCCAGCTCCTCGACCGTGGGGGTCCGACCCAGCTTGGTGGACAGGTACCGCGTCACCTTGTTGATCTTGGTGATCGTCTCGTTCATGTGTACCGGGATTCGGATGTTCCGGCTCTGGTTGGCCAAGGCGCGGATGATCGACTGCTTGACCCACCAGATGGCCCGGATCAGGCCCTTGTTTCCTTCCTGGATGAGGTCCAGGAGAGGGACGCCACGCTGGGAGTACTTCTTCGCGATGGAGATGACCAGACGCAGGTTGGACTGGATGAGGATCTCCCTGGCCTTCTCGTCGTTGTTGCTGATGGAGCGCGCCAGCGCGACTTCTTCCTGGGCGGTCAACAGCGAATGCTGAGAGACGTCTTTCAGATAGGAGGTGATGATGTTCTGGTCGAGCTCAGGGTGGGGTGGTCGGCCTATCCGCTTGATAGCCGGCTTCTTGGCCACCTTGTTCTGGACCTTTGCGGCGTTCATCGGGGCTCCCGCACGCTCTCCGGCGCAGCTGAAGCCGGAAGAGCATCCTGTCTCGACGGTAGCTGGTTCGTAGCCACCCCCCTCCCAGCCCACCGCGCCGCTGAAGTCAGCCCGGATCGACAACGGCGAACGCACCCTGGACCTCGACATTCGCGCCTTCCCTTCCCGCTGGCATTCGATGCAACCGGGGCACCGTCCGGTGCCCTTCCCGGGCGTCCCCCGACCCCCTCTGGATCGGGCGCGGCCCCCGGAGAACACAAAACCGCAGGCCAGCTCACGGGCCTGCTCGCCTCTGCTTTTCTTATTTTGTTCGGGGCGTCGGGACTGTCCTCCACATGAGTTAGACCCTCTGACAAGAGAAATGTTTCTCCGTTGACACACCTCCCATCAATTCGTCGCGGATTCTCGTGGCCCACGGTCGAGACGCCGGCGCGACCCGCGAATTGACCCGAGCCCGGTGGGGGGCTACTATAAGGGATCTGCCACTCTATCATGACGAGTTCGGGGCAAAAAGGTCAGAAGTTTTCGTCCACCCTGCCGGTGCTGGGAGGGGTGCCCCGTTCCCCGACTCCGGCGACCGGCTCTGCCCGGCTGGTCATAGCCGGGATGACTTGCACCGGGTGCGCCGCCACGGTGGAGCGAGCGCTCCTCGAGGTGCCAGGAGTGGCCGACGCTGCGGTCAATCTGGCCACGGGTCGAGCCGTCGTCCGGTTCGATCCGAGCCGGGCCACCCGGGACGACCTGGTGGCGTCGGTCAACCGGATCGGGTTCCGTGCGGAGCCGTACCGGGCCCGGTCCGTGGAGCCGGATGTCGAGCCGCTGGGGCCCACTCTGTGGGCGCTGGCGCTCACACTGCCCATCCTGTACTTCGGTCACCTCCCTGGCCACGACCATGCAGCGACCATCGTCACCACCGTCCTGGCAACGGCGCTTCAGCTCGGGCCCGGCCGGACCTTCTTCAGCAGCGCTGCCCGGAGTCTCCAGGGCGGGAGCGCCAACATGGACGTCCTGGTGGCTCTCGGGATCACCGCCGCCTACCTCTACTCGTGTCTCGCTCTCTTTCTTCCCCCGCTGATGCCCATGTTCGAGACGGCTGCCTTGCTGATCCTGTTCATCCGGGCCGGGAAGTACCTCGAGGCCCGGGTTCGAGGCCGGGCGCGACGGGTCCTCGGCGACCTGCTGGGAGGTGAGATCGACAGGGCCCGCCGGGTCGGGGCCCACGGAGAGGAGACCGTTGCGCTGGCGGAGGTGAGGATCGGCGACAGGGTCCACGTCCTGCCCGGAGAGCGGGTCCCTCTGGACGGGACCGTGGTCGAGGGGGGAGCGTCGATGGACGAGTCGGTCGTCACCGGCGAGAGCGCCCCGGTGGTCCGGGGGCCCGGCGATCCGGTCGTGAGCGGAACGCTCAGCATCGATGGCTCCCTCGTCGTCCAGGTCACCGCCGCCGAAGAGGACAGCTTCATCACCCGGGTCGTCCGCCTGGTGGAGGAGGCGCAGGCGGACCGACCGCCCATCCAGAGGATCGCTGACCGGGTGGCCGCCCGGTTCGTCCCTGCCGTGGTGGTCCTGTCCATCCTCGTCTTCGCCGGATGGTATCTGGGGCTCTCGCGGTGGTTCCCGCCATCGAGTCCCATCACGCCGTTCACCCTGTCCCTCGGGCTGGCCGTGTCGGTGCTGGTGGTCGCCTGCCCCTGCGCCCTGGGGCTGGCCACCCCGACGGCCATCATGATCGGATCAGGGGTGGCCTTCACCCGAGGGATACTGTTCAGGAGAGCGCAAGCCATGGAACAGGCAGCCCGGCTCGACACGATCGTCCTGGACAAGACCGGCACGGTCACGGACGGGCGCCCTTCCGTGGTCGAGCTGGCCGCCGCTCGGGGGGTGACCGAGGCTCTCCTGCTCGACCTGACGGCCGCGGCCCTGGCGAACTCCTCCCATCCGCTCGCCAGGGCGGTAGTGAAGGCGCAGGCGGGCCAGAGCCGTACTCCCCCGCCGGTCGAGCAGTTTCGCGAGCAGAGGGGCGCGGGGGTCGAGTGCCTGATCCAGGGGGAGCCGGTCCGGGTCGGAAGGGTGGACTTCGCGGGCGCCGACTCCCCGGATCGGCCGTGGGCCGACGAGATCGCAGGACGCATGGCGTGCCAAGGCAGGACGCCCCTGGCCACGTTCCGGTCGGGACGGGGCGTGGGCGTGGTCGGCCTCATCGACACGCCACGGTCCGCGGCCGCTCCGACCGTTGCGGACCTGCGAGCGATGGGGCTCCGGGTGGTGCTGGCCAGCGGAGACCGCGAGGAGGTCGTCCGGGCGACCGCGGCTCGGATCGGAGTGACCGAGTTTCACGCGGGCATGACCCCCGAGGACAAGATGGCGCTGGTGAACCGCCTGAAGGCTGGTGGACTGAAGGTCGGGATGGTGGGTGACGGGATCAACGATGCCCCGGCCCTGGCCGCTGCCGACCTGGGAATCGCCCTGGGCTCCGGCACGGACGTGGCCAAGGAGACCGGAGATCTCGTCTTGGTCCACGACGACCTGAGGGATGTGACGCGGGCGATCCGGATCGGACGGGCCACCCTGGCCAAGATCCGGGCCAACCTCTTCTGGGCGTTTGGCTACAACGCCCTGGCGATTCCGCTGGCCGCGGGAGCGCTCTACCCGTTCACGGGCTGGATCGTGCCCCCGGCCCTCTGCGGTCTCCTGATGGCCGTCTCGTCGATCACCGTGGTGGGCAACTCGCTCCTCCTGCGGTCGTTCGACCCGGACGCCTGAGCAAAGAAAAGAGGCGGCAGGTGCCCAGACCTGCCGCCCTCACGATGTCGAGTCGAGGAGGTTTTCCGCGTCCGGACCGGAGTCCATCTGCGGTCGCGTCCGTCACGGTCTTCACAAGCAACGGTCGTGCCGTCTCGCCGACAGGCGTCGGGATCGGCTTCGGGACGGTCAGCCGGCTCCCGGCCGTTCGCCGGCGCCCCCGGAATGGGCCGGACCGGACGGCGGGGTTGGCCCACGGACGACTCGGATCGGCCGCTGGCGGCATCGGCCCGGGCGCGCGTGCCAGGGAGACGGTCAGGCCGCGTCGGGGATCGGGTGGCCCGACGGGTCCTCGTCGGACGAAGGGGCGGCGTCGGAGCTCGGGCCCCGCTTCGGGGTCACCGGAGGGGGCAGTTCCTCTCCCTCGAGCAGTCGGTCCACCTGGGAGCCGTCCAGCACCTCGTGGACGAGCAGCGCCTTGGCGAGGATGTCCAGCTTGTCGAAGTTCTCCTGGAGGAGCTGCCGCGTCTTCTCGTAGGCCTCCGTGATGATCCGTTTGACCTCGAGGTCGATCTCGTGGGCCGTCTCCTCCGAGTAGTTCCGCTCGCGGGTTATGTCCCGACCGAGGAAGACCAGCGAATGGTCCTCACCGTAGGTGACCGGGCCCAGCGTCGCGGACATGCCGAACTCGCAGACCATCTGGTGGACGATCTTGGTGGCCTTCTCGATGTCGTTGGCCGCTCCGGAGGAGATCTCGCCGAACCTGAGCTCCTCTGCCACGCGTCCGCCCAGGAGGCCGCAGATCGAATCCAGGAGGTAGGTCCGGTTCCGGATGTACATCCGGTCTTCCTCCGGAAGGAAAGAGGTCACTCCCAGCGCCCTTCCCCGGGGGATGACGGAGATCTTGTGCACAGCGTCCTGTCCGCCGATGAGCTTCGAGATCAGGGCGTGGCCGGCCTCGTGATAGGCGATCCGCTCCTTGATCGGGTCGGAGAGGATGCGGCTCTTGCGCTCCTGCCCCATGATGATCTTGTCGCGGGCGTCCTCGAAGTCTTCCATGTTGACCCGCTTGCGGTCCCTCCGGGCCGCCAGGAGCGCCGCCTCGTTGACCATGTTGGCGATGTCCGCCCCGGAGAACCCGGGTGTGGCCCTGGCGAGTATGGCCAGGTCCACATCGTCGGTCAGCGGGATCTTCTTCGTGTGCACCCGGAAGATGCCCTCCCGGCCCTTGATGTCCGGCAGGTCCACGACGATCTGCCGGTCGAAACGGCCAGGTCTCAGCAGCGCCGGATCGAGGACGTCCGGCCGGTTCGTGGCCGCGATCATGATGACGCCTTCGTTGGTATCGAAACCGTCCATCTCCACCAGGAGCTGGTTCAGCGTCTGCTCCCGCTCGTCGTGGCCACCGCCAAGACCGGCTCCTCGCTGGCGTCCCACCGCATCGATCTCGTCGATGAAGAGCAGGCAGGGAGCGTGCTTCTTTCCCTGCTCGAAGAGGTCGCGCACCCGGCTCGCGCCCACCCCCACGAACATCTCCACGAAGTCGCTCCCGGAAATGTGGAGGAACGGCACCTTGGCCTCGCCCGCAACGGCCCGGGCCAGCAGGGTCTTGCCTGTGCCCGGCGGGCCCATCAGGAGGACCCCGCGGGGGATCCTGGCACCGATCTCGGCGAACTTCCGCGGCGCCTTGAGGAACTCGATGATCTCCTGCAGATCGGACTTGGCCTCGTCGCAGCCAGCCACGTCATCGAAGGTGGTCTGGGTCTTCGACGAATCGATGAACCGTGCCCGGCTCTTGCCGAAAGAAAGCGCCTTGGCCCCTCCGCCCTGCATCTTCTGGAGGAAGTAGAACCACACCCCGATCAAGATCACGAACGGAAGCCAGGTGGAAGCGAACGAGATCCACCACGGGTTCTCGTTCTGGTGTTCGAACTTGACCTTGATGCGGCTCAGCGTCTTGGTCGGATCGTCAGGGTCCTTGACCTTTATCTCCTTGGACCTGAACAGCTTGATGTCGCCCTGGTCGAGTGCCGCGGTGGCCACGTAGAGCTTCTTGGTGCCGGCTTTCCGCCAGCGGATCTCCCGCTCCGACACGACGATCTCCGTGATCTGTCCCTCGTCGAAGTCCCGGTAGAAGTCGAAGTACTCGACCCTGGTTTCCCGTGGGTTGAAGGCGCTTCCAGCGATGAGGACCAGGATGATGGCGAGGATAAGGAAGAACAGGGTGAGGTTCTTCACTCTCTGATTGTCCACCGGACCTCCTCGCCGAAAGCACCCGCAAACGCCGCGAGCCGGCGCGTCGAACGGCTCTCCCTGACCAGAAGGGGAGAGGAAAAAGTTTAACACAGGGCACTTGCCGTTTCAAGCTGGAGCGCCGCCATGACCCGGCGCCTCGCCGGGTCCGAGTCGCAAGACCCGGCGCCTCGCCGGGTCCGAGTCGCGCCCCCGAGCGCGACTTCAATCCGGATCCCCTCCTCTTTCTCTATCCCGAGCCCGAATCCAACCGGATCCCCTCCACTTCCTCGGTGACTCTGCAGCCAGGCCGAGGCCTGATCACAAGCCCGACTCCGCGAAACAGGTGGGGGATCCTGGCCTCGAGGTTGTGGCATCCACGGCGGTTCGATATACTGACCCACCATGAACCGCTGCGGCACCCTCGCCATCATCCTGGTGGCGGCGGCTCTCTGCCCCGTGGCTGCCCAGGATCCCCCGGCCACCCGGACCGCCACGGCGCTGGAAGTGCACATCGAGCGGATCGACATCGGCCGGTTCCCGCTGCTCAACACCTTCCTCCAGGTCATGGATCCGGACGGCCGGGCGGTCGCCATGTTCGAGCGCCGGTCGTTCCAGCTCTCCGAGCAGGGTCAGCGCTGTCGGATGGAGAACTTCAAGATCGACCTCACCCCGCTGTCGGTCGCGCTCCTCATCGACTCGTCAGGCAGCATGTTCCCGAGCATGCTGGATCTGAAGCGCGCGTGCGCTCACTTCATCAGGGTGCTCGAACCGTACGACCAGGCCCTCTTGATGTCGTTCTCGGACATGCCCCGGTTGCTCGTGCCGTTCACCCTCGATCAGGAGCGTCTGGTGATGGCGCTCGGACCGGTCGAGGCCTTCGGACCCACCGCCCTCCACGACGCCATCCACAAGGGCGTGCTGGAGCTCGTTCCCATGCCCGGCCGCAGGATCATGGTGCTGCTCACCGATGGCCAGGACCAGAACGCCGCGGGCACGGCCAGGCAGAGTCGCCACACTCTCCAGGAGGCGCTGGACCTGGCGGTGAAGAACCAGATCATCATCTACGTCGTGGCGCTGGGACGCTGGATCAACAAGACCGAGGTCCAGAGGATCGCCGAGGCGACCAGGGGCGAGGTCTACTTCACCCATTCGAGCCAGGAGCTGGAGCGGATCTACATGCTCATCAGCCGGAACCTGAAGAGCCGGATCGAGGTGAGCTACCGGACCCCGAACCCGCGGGTCGACGGCAGCTGGAGGACCTTTGAGGTGAAGGTCGCGGCGGCGGGAGGCTACGGGGCGGACCAGGCGACCTATCGCGCCCCCGGCCGGTACGTCGTGGAGCTTCCAGGCCAGGAGTTCGATCGCCTGCGTCTCGATCAGCTCAAGCAGGAGATCCCGCAGCTCAGGCTCAGGGACCTGAACATGAAAGAGGTTCTTCTGGGGGGAAAGAAAGAGCTCTCCGATTGGGTGGAGAGCTACTTCAAGAGATGATCCCACCGGGACGGCCGGATCGACCGCCCGGTGTCGCGGGAGCCCGGGAATCAGACAGAGTGCGGCTCCCCGCCAGGCGTCACTCGTTCTTGCCTGCCCGGGAGCAGTACTTCCGGTGCAGGATCTCCAGGCCGCCCGGCTGGTCCAGGAGTTCGATGTCCTTGCCCAGCGTCTTGGCGTAGTGAGTCTTGATGAAACGGATCATTCGCTCCCGGACTTCGTTGTCGTCGTGCGCAGACATGGAACTTCCTCCTTGAGGACTACTGGTCGGTTCTACAAATCTATCGGCAAAGACCGGCGCTTTTGTTGAGAGGGAAGTCGCGCCAAGATCCGGCGAGGCGCCGGATCCGGGATCCGAGTCGCGACCTTGACTTGCTGCGGTCAGCCATATTAGGGTTCCCTCGATCTCCCATGCGCCGCAGCCTGACCCCTCACCTCGCCCTGGTCGTGACGTCCTTCGTGCTGATGGCTTCGGTAGCGAGCGCCGGCAGCTACTCCCTCGAGATCCGGCTCATCAGCAAGGACGAGGTTCGCCAGTTCATATACAAGTGCTCCATCTCGCGCAACGACTCGGACGACATCGCACGAAGTGGAGATCGAGCCATCCAGCGCTGGTTGACCGATGCCAAGAGGTCGTTCGCAGAGAAGAGAGGTTACCGCGAGAGCCTCTACGGAGCCGATTTCTGGAAGATGGTCCGGGTGGACGACTGGGTCTACGCGGTCTTCGACGACGACTCCCGGCGCACGTTGACCAAGGGGGGCAAGGGAAGGATCGGGGGCTCCGAGGCCGGGGGTTTCTGACAGGAGGAACGATCGTGAGGAAGAGATCCGTCCACGAACTGGCAACGCTGGCGATTCTTCTGGTATCGCTCGGCCTCGCCACCTCGGCGGCCGTGGCGCTGGAGCGCATGCCGGTGAGAAAGACGCGTCTTCCGAACGGTCTGGTGCTGATCGTCCAGGAGGATCACAGCCTTCCACTGGTGGCGGTGGTCACGGTTGCCAGGGCCGGTCACATGGCGGAGAGCAGGGCGACCAACGGCACGGCGGCGCTCCTGGCGACGGTCATGGAGACCCAGGGTTCTGCCAGGACGCCGGCCCCCGCCTTCCTGGAGCAGATCGAAGGGGAGGGCTCCGACTTCCAGGTCTACCTGGACCAGGAGACGCTTCGTCTGGAGACCAGCTGCATGCCGGCCAACCTGGAGCCCAACCTGAGACGCCAGGCCGAGCTCATGCTGACCCCGAACCTGTCGACGGAATCGCTCAACAGGGCGCGCGAGAAGCTCATGGCCAGAGTCGCCAGGCTTGTGGAGTACCCGCTGGAGAGCGGTTACCTCGCCACGATGTGCGACGGGCTGGCCTTCGGCGACCATCCCTACGGGTTCCCTCTGGCCGATCCGGACGTGGTGAAGCGGCTCTCGGCCAGGGAGATCGAGGCGTTTCGCGGACGCCACGTGACGCCCGACGCGATGCGGGTGGTCGTGGCCGGCGACTGCGACCCGGACAGGGTTCTGGCCGTGATTCAAGAGCTGTACGGGAAGCTCCCCGCACTCGGTCAGAGAGGCCCCAGACCCCAGGCGCCGGCGCCGGTGGAGCGACCGCGGGAGCGTACCGAGTCCCTGGACGTGAGACGGCCTCTGCTCTGCGTCGGCTTCATGGGGCCCAGCGTCTTCGACGAGGACTTCCACGCCATGCTCGTCATCCGGGCTCTCCTCGCCGAGGGGCAAGCCTCGCGACTCCACAAGCGCCTGGTGGTGCGGGAGCGCGCGGCCTCCGACCTGAGCAGCAAGTTCCCCATCGTTCCTTCGACGGCGCTGGTGAAGTTCCAGTTCGCCACGGACCCCGAGCTGGTGGAGCCGGCCCTGGAGAGCCTGATCGCGGAGATCCAGCGGCTCCGCAGCGTCGACGTGCCCACCGACGAGCTCGAACGGGCGAAGACTCTGTTGATCTCGATCCTGGCCCAGCGGGTGCAGCGGCGCCTGGCCCAGGCCAGCCATCTGGGGCAGTTCGACCTGTTCGACGACACGGCGCTCTTCTCGGAGATGCTCGACCGGGTGACCGCCGTGACGGCCACGGCGGTGCACAGAGCAGCTCGCCGGTGGCTCGATCCCTCCCGGTACATCCTGGCCATGATCAAGCCCAAAGGGGCCGTGGAGGCCAAGGCGGAGAAGGTCTGGACCGGGAAGCTCTCGAACGGGTTGAACGTGGTCATCCACCGCGACCCCTCGTCGGCCGTGGTGGGAATCGCCCTCGGCGGCATGGTCCAGCAGGGTCCTCAGGAGGACATCGGGGTCCGATGCGAAGCGCTGGCCACCTTGCTCGAGAAGGGGCACACCCGGGAGTCCTCCTCCGCCCAGACCCAGGAGCGTCTGGAGGCGGCCGGCTCGCGTGTGAAGGGCTTCGGCGACCCCGACGGGGTCTATCTCATGACCACGGCCACGGTACACAACCTGGACCAGATCCTGGCCACGCTCCGCGATGTGGCGTTCGATCCCTCATTCACCGAGCAAGAGCTCGCGAACGTGAAGCAGCAGCTCGCCAGAGAGGCCGAGAGCGCCGGCGACTCGCCCGAGATGATGGGGCTCTTCAAGCTGTTCTCCAACTTGTTTCCTTCCCACCCGTACGGCGCCACCCTCGAGAGCTGTCAGGCCGCGCTCAAGACGCTGACGCTGGACGAGCTGACCCGGACTCATCGTCGGCTGTTCACCACCCGGACCGCGTACCTGTCCCTGGCCGGCAACCTGACCTCGACGGAGATCATGCCCAGGCTGGAGGCGATCCTGGGGCAACTCCCTCCGGCAGCCCCCCCGCCGGACCGTGACCCGCCCGCGGTGTCGCCGACCGGCACCCAGGTCGAGACGATCTCCCACTCCAGGCCGGGAGAGGTGCTGTGCTTCGGCGCCCGGCTCTCCTCGAGGGCGAGGGCCGACTTTCCGCAGATCAGCGTGCTGTTCAGGGTCCTCTTCATCGGAGAGAAGTCGCTGGTCACCAGGGCTCTCGATCAGGCCGGGGTGCTGGAAGACCGGATCGATGCCACCATGCACCTGCGCAGGAGCGGGGCGTACATGGCCGCCGGCTATCGGGTCAAGCCAGGGACCGGGGCCAAGGCTCAACAGATCGTGGCCGACGTTCTCGGGAAGCTGGCGTCCACGCCGGTCTCGTCCAGCGACATCGAGAACACCCGCCGGGTGCTCCAGGGGTTCGTGGTGCGCGCCTTCGAGGAGACTCAGAACCAGGCCCAGCGCATGCTGAGCGCCGTGGCCATCCTCAACCAGCCGGACTTCTACGCCGCCCTGGGCTCCTCCTATGACAAGGTCACGCCCGAGAAGGTCCACGCCGCTCTCGGGGACCTGGAGACGATCCGGTACGTGATCGTGAAGGGCAAGTAGGGACAAGACCCGGCGCCTCGCCGGGTCCGAGTCGCAAGACCCGGCGCCTCGCCGGGTCCGAGTCGCGCCCCCGAGCGCGACCTCAATCCGGATCCCCTCCTCTTTCTTCTCTCTTCCGAGCGCGACCTCAACCGAATCCCCCTCCACGTCCTCGGTGACTCAGCAGCCAGGCCGAGGCCTGATCACAGGCCCGACTCCGCGAAGCAGGCGGGGGTTCCAGACCCGGCGCCTCGCCGGATCCGGGAAACCACGAACCCACCGGACCAGCCGGTGGGTTCGGGTCGCGCCGGGAGATACGTTCGGATCCCCGGGCTCCACGGGGGACGTACGTTACTTCGACTCGAACGTCATGTAGGTGTCGCGGAACGCCTTGCAGGCTGCGTAGGACGCGGCGGCCAGCTTGCGCAGGTCGGCGCTGTTGTGGGAGCAGCCGGCCATGTGGGCGAAGAAGTTCATGTCGCGCTGGCACACGCCGGCGCCGGCCACCAGGCCGCTGGAGAGCCGGGTGCGGATGTCGGCGGTGACCCACTTCTCGCGCGTCCAGGCGGCGCTCTTCTTGATGATGTTCCAGGTCGCCTCGGAGATGCGGACGATCCCGTCGACCGTGACTTCCACGGCGTACTTGACGCCGTTGATGACGATCTTGCCGGCCTTGATGACTTCCTTGGCGACGAAGATGACGCCTTGCTCGAGCTTCACGAGAACGTAGATCGTGTCTTCGATGACCAGTTCGGCCAGATCGAGGACGGCGTTGAAGACGATCTCGCCGGCCTTGATCGCCTCGATGGCGACCCACCGGACTCCGTCAGCGGTCTTGATGATGATGAACTTGGCGCCCTTGACCACGTACTTCAGACCGACGACGCAGTCCTCGGCGATGTAGATGATGCCCTGGGCGGTCTTCAGCATCACGAAGCTGACCCCGTCGACGACGGTCTTGCCGACGACGATGAACGGCTCGGCGATCTTCTTGGCGCCAACCACGAACGCCGCGCCGGCCTGGTTGGCCGCCTGGCCTACCTGGTTGGACAGGCCATGATCGACCTGCGCCATTGCGGGCGCGAACGAGAGAGAGAGGACCAGCACCAAGGCGGTCAGAGACTGGACGAACTTGTTCATGAACTCCTCCTTCGGATAGACCGGAAAACCGTTCCTCCGGCTCCGGACGACCGGTACCTTTGCGCCTCGCCGCCCCACCAGGGCGTATCGGCTCCTTGAGCTTCCCGTAACGGGGCGCGTCGCCCGTGGAGAACTGGCGACGACTTCGTACGCCCTCGGAGGGAGGCGATGCACCGGAAGTATCGTACCTCAAGTAGCTCTACAGTCTATGAGGCGGCCACCACCCTGTCCAGCCTCTTTTTTTGGACGGTGTCGAGAAACCGGAGGGCGCCAGCGGTCCAGGACCGGAGCCGCGTGCTGGCTGCTGCGGTCATGGCTGCCATGAACGCTGCTGCGTGTTGCGATCCCCGGGCCGCGGGGCTACGGGCTGGAGCCCGCTGGAGTGTCGCTTCGGGGGGTGGCGCCGGACTCGCCGGCCTTCTGCAGCGCCGCCCGTCCTTCCTCGAGGTTGCCCGATTCGATCAGGGTCCATCCCAGCTCCCGCCATGCGGTCAGGTTCCCCGGCTTCAGCTCCACGGCCTTTCTCAGGGCGTCGATCCCCGGCTCGATCTTCTGCTGCGCCAGGAGCGCCTCCCCGAGGGCGTGCCAGGTGTCCGGGTCGGTGGAACAGAGGGCGATCGCGTTCTGCAGGGCATCGGCGGCCTCCGCGTGGCTGGCCAGCTTGTGGAGGGCGATGCCCAGGTTGTGCCAGCAGGCGGCCTGGTTCGGGTTCTTGTCGAGCGACCGCCGGTACGCGCCGACCGCCTGGTCGTACTCTCGCTGTTCCGCCATCGCCACGCCGAGGCAGTACCAGACGTCGGGGTCCTGAGGGTCCAGCTCCGCCGACCTGAGGAGCGCCCAGGTCCCCTGACACATGTGACCCCGGTGGTAGAGCCGGATCCCCAGGTTGTACCAGGCCATGGCCTGGCCTGGATCCACCTCGAGAGCCCTCTTGTAGGCCGCGATACCCTCTTCCACGCGGTTCGTCTCCACCAGCACCGTTCCCAGGTTGTTCCAGGCGACCCCCATCTTGGGGTTCAGGGAGGTCGCCTCCCGGTACGCGTCCACCGCCTTGTCGCCATGCCCCTGGGCCTCGAGCTCCCTCCCCCTGGAGAACAGCTGCGGAGCTCGCTCGATCGCGGCGGAGCTCACGGGCAGACCGCCGGTGGTGACCAGGCGGTGCGCCCCCTTGAGCGCCTCCACGTGGGCGGGGTTGTGGCCCAGCGCCTCCCGCCAGAGCGCCAGCGCCTCCTCCCGGTCGCCCCGGGTGGCCAGCCGACCCGCCTCCGCGGCCAGAAGATCGGCGAGGCCGCTCAGCGCCGACCGGTGCTGCGGGTTCAGGGCGATTGCCTGGCCGTACGCCTGCCTGGCCCGCCCCTCGTTGCCCACCTTGATCAGCACCAGCGCCAGGTTGTTCCACGAGTGCGCATCCTCCGGCCAGACCGAGACCGCTGTCTCCAGCGCCTCCAGCGCTTCCTCGGTCCTCCCCTGCTCGTCAAGCGTGGCGCCCAGGTTGCACCACGCCTTGCCGTACCGGGGATCGATCTGGATCGCCCGGCGGTAGAACTCGATCGCCTCGTCGGGCCGCGACGCCTGCATGGAGTTCAGGCCCAGGTGATACCAGCCCTTGGCCTGGGCCGGATCCACCGCCACCGTCTTGAGATAGGCTTCCCTGGCCTTCTCCGGCTCTCCGAGAGCGTCGTGGAGGTTGCCCAGATGGTACCAGGTCTCCCCGTCGTCCGGCTTGAGATCGGCGGCCCGGCGGAACGTCTCCACCGCCTCGGCCAGACGCCCCTGGCTCCACAGCCGGTGACTGGTCTCCAGGAGGGTCTTCGGGTCGTCCGGCGGGGCGGCGTCGGCCGGACCGGCCACAGGCCCTGGCTGTACGCGGGCGAACTCCTCCCTGAGCCTGGTCACATGGACGGTGAGCTCCTCGATCCTCTGTTCGAGGGTCGTGGCTTCGGCGCAGCTCTTCTGGAGCTCCTCTTCCAGCGGCTCGCCCTGCCTGTGGAGCTCCACCACGCGCCGCCCCGCCGCCTGATGGAGCGCCGCCATGCCGGCCTGCGCCGTGGCGATCTCGTTCTTGATCTGCCGGATCTGATACTCGAGGCCAGCCCTCTCCTTCAGCTCGCCGGCCTTCTTCAGCGCCTGACTGGCCGCCGATTTCAGCCCTTCCAGAAAGCCCATGTCGCCTCCCGGATCCGGCGCCACGCCGGATCAGACTCGCGCCCGCGAGCCCGCCTCACGTGCCCTGGCCCCCGTCGGTCAACAGGGCGATCCTGGCCGAGAGCGTCCGGTGACGCTCGATCAGCGTGCCGATCGCCCTCTGTGCCTGCCGCGGCCCTGCCAGGGCCCCCTCGCCGACCGCCTCCATGACGCTGTCGTCCAGGGAGGCCGAAAGCCCCTTCACCCGTTCGCGGACCACGCGCCGCAGCCAGAACGTCTCGTACAGGAACCGCTCCACTTCCATGATCGAGATGAGGACGAACGGCAGGGTCAGCACCCACATGAGCACCCGGGCCGGATCGATCTGCCTGACGTACTGGTAGATCAGCACCAGCGGCGCCGTGTGGATGACCACGAACACCGGCAGGTTGAGGAACCTGCTGGTCCAGCCCCGGACCTGGATCCGGGTCAGCGAGTCCAGCGCCGGCCGGATCTTCGTGACCAGGGCGTCCGGCGCGGCGCGGGTCTTCCTCAGGTAGGTGTTGAGCCCGTCCACGAGCTGGTGGGAGAGTCGCCCCGCGAGGCTTTCGGCCACGCCGTCCAGCAACGACTGCTCGGCGCTCCTGGTTCCGGGAATCGTGAACAGCGCCGCCACCCGGCTGGGCCGCAGGTACGCCAGGGCGGCCAGGTACGTTCCGAAGCCGCCGGAGATCCGGTCTCCCACGATCCCTCTCAGCGTGGCCAGAAAGCTGCCCTGGTGGGCTTCGAGAACCGACTCGACCACCGTTCTCAGCGACCGCCGGAAATCCATCTCCGCGGTCTCGACCGCCTGGGAGAACGCGCTCAGGGCAGCCACGGTCGAGCCCGAGTCCGGTCCGCCCACCAGGTGGGTGAGACCGTCACGCATCTCCTGGGCCACGTTCGAGTCCTTGATCTTGCGGTCCAGCTTGAGCTTCAGATGTTCTTCCAGGACGGCGAGCCGCTGGGTCCACTGGGACGGCGGCGCCTCCCGTCGCTTCTCCTCGTACGCCCGGAGCGCCGAGAGGGCGAAGACCGCCGGGTTCGTGACGCCGGCCCTGGACAGCGTGGCCCTCACGTCGGCCAGCACCAGCGACTCGTCCTGCTCGGCCAGCTCGTCGACCTTGTTGACGACGATGACGAACGAGGCCCGGGAGCGGCCCCGGAGCTCGGGCGAAAGCAGCCGGTGGAGGCTCAGCTGGTTGTACTTCTCCCAGGAGGTGACGACCAGGACCACGTCGCAGGCCGTGAGGAGCTCCAGGCTGCGCTTCTTGTTCTCCAGCCGGAACGAATCGCAGTCCGGAGCGTCGACGATCACCTTCCCGGCGAGCGCCGCCTCCCGGTGGCTCACCCGGACGTCCGAGCCCTTCTTGAACGGGAGATCCTCCTCGAGGATGTCCTGGGGCGTGTAGAAGACGGCGTTCTGGGTCGTGGCAGCGCCCTGGCCCACGTCGGACAGCGGGGCGCCGGCCAGGGCGTTCAGCAGCGTCGACTTGCCCACCTGAGTGCCGCCCACCATGAGAATGGAAAGGCAGGGATTCGTCAGCCGGGCCACGGCGCTCTCGATCCGCGTCTCCGAGGGGAGAGCCCCCAGCTCGAGCACCGATCGCGCAAGCGAAGACGCCTCCCGGAACTCCTCCCTCAGGGTCGACAGCTCTTCACGCATGGTCGCCCTCCGGTTCGCACTGCCTCAAGGCGAGTTTCAGCGGCTCCGGGTCGTGGCGTGACTCGAAATCCGTGAGGATCTCGTGGACCCCTCCGCCGACGTGGCGGTGGAACGAACGCTCCATCCAGCGGTGCTTCTCCAGGGCGAACCGCTCCAGGGCGTCGTTGAGCTCGTGCTGGTTCGTGGCCCAGTCCATCAGCTCCCAGAGCACCGGTGCGCCGAGGCCCACGCCCAGGGCCAGCGCCGAGTGGCCCATGTCGATCAACGCCAGCGCTCCGGTGATCCCGGCCACCAGGGCCAGTCGAGCGTGCCTCTGGGCGAGCCTGGCCTTGATGCCCGGGTTCTCCCGCACCAGTTCGCCGATGCGCCGGGTGAGATCCCGGGCGATGTTCCGGTACTCCTCGGCGATCGCCTCGAGCGTCGCCGCAGGGTCGGCCACGACGGCGCCGGAGGCCGGGGGAACGATCGCTTCCCACTCCGGGCCGAGCGTGGCGGGCAGGATCTCCTGGACCACGAAGCGGCACCGGAACTGCTCCAGCAGGTCCAGGGCGTCGGTCAAGCTCGACGGGTCGTCGGGCCGGCCCACGGCGGGCGTCCCGAACAGGAACGAGGAGACCCCCCGAGCGAGCCTGGACAGGGGGCGGAAGAGCGGCGACGGTTGCGGGTCGGATTCGAGAGCCGACGCCATGAGCTCCAGGCCTTCCAGCGCCGAGGGCCGGTGGGCGTGGCCCATGAGCGGGTCGAGGAAGAGGCGCCAGAACCGCTGGAACGTCTGCTGCGAGCTCTGCTGGCTGGTCCCGGTCGATGCGCCTCCCCCGAGAGAGCCCAGCGTCGACTGGAGCCATGAGCGGACCTGCAGCGTCCGAGAGGCCCACCGGCGTCGCTCGTTGTAGCCCATGATGAACCGTCGGTAGCGGCTCTTCAGCTCCTCCAGCGCGCTCCCCACGGCTCGTTGCTCCTCATGGACCCGGACGGTCAGGTCCGTGCCCAGCTTCGCCAGCTGGAACCGGAGGCCGGCACGGGTCTGGGTGAGGAGGTCCCGCCGGTCCAGCGCCGCGAGGTGGTGGACCAGGGACTGGAACGTGGCCTCTTCCCTCAGGGCCTGGGCGGCCCGGCCCGGGGCCACCCTGGGAAGCAGGAACCGCTCCGGGACGTCGCCCATGCGGTTCTCGAGCCACACCATCCGGAACTTCTGACACGCGGCGATCTGCTCGGCCCGGACCCTGGGCACCCGGTTGAACACGGCGAGGCACTTCTTGCCCAGGTCGCGGATCCGGGGAAACTGATCGATCAGGACCTGGTCGGCGTGCTGTTCTTCGGTCAGCATCAGCACCACGCAGTCGGCGATGAGCAGGGCCTGGCTGGAGATCCGGGCGTTCTCCTCCATCAGGGTCGTGATGTCGGGGGAGTCGACCAGCACGGTGCGGGCGAGCGAGCCGTCCTGGTGCCCCTGGATGAACGCCCGGCGAGGCTGGCACTCCTCCAGGAGCCGCTCCGGACGGTCGAGCCGCTCGGGCCTGCAGCCCGGGGGCCAGAGGGCCGGGTCCTCCAGCAGGCTGGCCGTGGCCTCCGGGGCGAATACCAGGAGGTGACGGGTCGCCCCGGCGAGCGCCTTGACCGGGCTCAGGTCCTGTCCGGCAAAGGCGTTCAAGATCGTGGACTTCCCGGTGTTCGCCCCGCCGAAGAGGAGCACCACGATCGGACCGTCCGGGTCGAGGCGGGCGTGCCGCACGAGCCCCGCGATCATCGTCCGGACCTCGCGATGGACCCGCCGGGTCTCCTCCCTGAACGGGGAGAGCCCGGACAGCAACTGCTCGAGTGCCTGGATCGCCGCCGTCTGCATGGGTGGATGCCGAGTATCACACTCCCCGCGAGCCTTGCGCAAGACGTCCGCACGCGCGTATAATCGCCTGGCACGTTCGGCTGGAGGTCCGGTCATGCTGCTGGGGCGCGTCGTCGGGGACGTGGTCGCCACGTTCAAAGACTCGAGCTACGCTGGCAAGAAGATCCTGTGGGTCCAGCCGTTGGATCTGGCCGGCCGCCCCAAGGGCGATGCCATGATCACCCTCGATGTCGTCGGCGCCGGGTCCGGCGAGAAGGTGCTCGTCGTCCAGGAAGGCGGCAGCGCCCAGATGGTCTGCGGCGTCAAGGGGCCCAGCCCGATCGGCTCGGCGATCGTGGCGATCGTCGACGAGGTCGAGAGCCCCTGAGAGGCGCCGACCCCGTGACGACGCACGCGAGCCGTGGGCCCCGCCACACGCACTCCTCGGTCAGGCGGTGTTTCGCCAGGGAGAAGGGATCCAGATGAATAGCGACGCGCTGGTCGACCTGATCACCCGTGAGGTCCTCGCGGTCGTCAAGGCCACGTCGGCCGGTTCCCCGGAGACCGCGCCGACGACGCCGGCGACTCCGACCGCCTGCCCTTCCGCCATCGGCGACGAGCCGCTCTTCGTGGTGTGCGGCAACGGCGCCGGCAAGGCCGAGGTGGTCCGGTTGTTCGGCAGCCTGAGGGAGCGGTTCCCCCACCTGAAAGTGCTGCTCTCCCGCGCCGCCGTCCGCCTGTTCGAGGACTCCCGTCGCGTCTTCGCCGGATTCACCCTGGATCCATCGGCCCGGGACTTCGCCGCCCAGGTCGCGGGCCACTCCTGTGTGATCGTGCTGAACACCTCCGTGAACGTGCTGGCCAAGATGGCCAACCTGATCGCCGACACGCCGGCCACCATCGTGGTGTTCAACGCTCTCAAGGCGGGCAAGCCGGTGATCGTCACCACCGACGGACTGCTCCACTGGTTCGTCAACGGCGGCGTCACCGCCAGGATCCAGGGCTACCTCGAGGAGGTCGCCGGCTACGGCGTCCAGGTCGTGTCCGGCGAGACTCTGGCCACCATGGCCGATTCGCCCGGAGCGACCGCCGCCGGTCCGTCTCCCACCAAGGAGACCGATTGCGGCACCTGCGTGTGCGCCGGGCATTGCGCCCGCCACTGTCCGGAACGGGTGTCGGCGATCCGGACCGAGGGGGCGGTCCGCGTGGCCTGTGCGACCGGGATCGAGAACCCGCCCAAGGATGTGGCCAGCATCATCGATCACACCCTGCTCAAGCCCGATGCCACCGAGGCCGACGTCCGGAAGCTGTGCGACGAGGCCCGGCGATACACGTTCGCGTCGGTCTGCATCAACCCCTCCTGGGTCAGGCTCTCCAAGCAGCTCCTCACCGGGACCCGGGTGAAGGTGTGCACGGTCGTGGGGTTCCCGCTGGGCGCGACCTCCAGCGAGTCGAAGGCGGCGGAGACGCACCAGGCGGTCACCGACGGCGCTGACGAGATCGACATGGTGATCAACGTCGGGGCGCTCAAGGCCAAGGACGACGCCCGGGCTCTCGAGGACATCAAGGCGGTCGTGCGGGCCGCCAAGGGCCACATCGTGAAGGTGATCCTGGAGACCGGGCTGCTCACCGACGAGGAGAAGAAGCGCGGGTGCGAGCTGTCCGTGGAGGCCGGCGCGGACTTCGTGAAGACCTCCACCGGTTTCGGCCCCGGCGGCGCCACCGTGGCCGACATCGAGCTGATGCGCCACACCGTGGGGCCCAAGGTGGGCGTGAAGGCGTCGGGCGGGGTCAGGGACTTCGAGACGGCGAGGAAGATGATCGCAGCCGGAGCGACCCGGATCGGGGCCTCCGCGTCGGTGGCGATCGTGAAGGGCTCCAAGGGAGAGGGCCCCACGGCCGCGGCGGGCAAGGGGTATTGAGTCTCGAGCCGGATCAGTCGCTGCGCTTGAAGATCGCGAACTGTCCCTGCCGCCACACCTGTCGGTAGCGACCGGCGATGAACCGGTCGAGCTTCAGCCAGTCCAGCAGAAGCGCGGTGTCGAAGAAGCTCTTCTCGCTCTGCAGGTGCAGCACGATCCAGCGGGGCGGCCTCCGGACGAACGCGAGGCGGAACCGGTCGTACAGTCTGCCCGGCGGCGGCATGTGCTCCACATGGAACAGGAAGGGAGCTCCCCTGAAGCTCTGCCGGCCGGCCAGGCCGTAGATCACCGTGGCATCCGGGAAAACGAAGATCGAGTCCTCCCGGGGCACGTGCTCGCCGATCCAGGCGACCGCCAGGTCCACACCCTCCCCGATGGCGCCGTTGCACCACCAGCCCCGGAACGGCTCGGCCCGGAGCTGGTAGTCGGCCTGGAGCGTGGAGCCGTGCCAGCTCCAGACCGTGTGACGGGTCATGACCGTGGTCGCATGGACGATGAGAACCGGCGCCAGGAGCCAGAGCAAGAGCCCCGGCGCTCGCCGGGTCAGGCCAGCGGTACGGTCCGGCGCGAAGGCTCGATCGGTCCTGGCCAGCGCCAGGATCAGCGCGACCTCGACGCCCAGGAGCGGGAAGTTGGCCCCCTTGATCATGGACCCGGTCCAGGCAGAGAAGAGCGAGGCGAAGAGAACGCCGGCGGTCAACAGCGACCGGACCGGCTGCTCGTCGAGGCCCGCGGCCCCCCTGACGACGATGACGACGAGAAACACCAGGGACAGGTAGGACGCCGGGCACTGCTGGATCGTCAACAGGAGCCGTTCCATGTCGGCGAAGCGGCTCCCGGGCGAGTACGCGACGAGGCTCTGGTGGACGAACTCGAGCCCTGATCCGCAGGCGATCAGAGGCACGATCGTGCCGGTCACGGTACCCAGGAGGAGACCCCACAGCGCCTCGAGCCTCCGGGGCGACCCGACGAACGCCAGGGCGAACAGGCCGATCGCGCCGACGCCGACGTTGGCCTTCGAAAGAAGTGCGAGTCCCGAGAGCCCGCCGCAGGCCAGGCCGGTGACGAGCGCCCGCCGGCCGCTGGCCATCGAGCCGGGCCGATCGACCAGGAGCACTCCCACCACCACGAACAGACTGGCGGTCTGGTCGTACCACGGGTGGGCCACGACGCCGTAGAAGGCGATCCCGGAGAGCGTTGCGACGGCCGTCGCCTCGACGAGGCCCAGGGACCGCCGGGCCAGCCCGTACGTGGCGCTCATCACGATGCCGTTCACCACCGTGACGTGAGCGACGACGGCGGTCTTCGTGAAGCCGAGAATCGAGAAGAACACGGCCATCGACCAGAGGTGGACCGGCCCGGCCGTGAAGATGAAGTCGACGTACGGCCGCTGCCCGCAGGCGACACGGTAGCCGGCGTCGAGAAAGCTCGACATGTCGAAGAAGTCGAAGACCGACGGGACCTGGCGGGCCACCACGACGGAGACCGAGACGACCACGGCGCCCAGCGCCGCAGCGTCGAGGAGGCGGGTTCCCGGGAGCGGGGCCCGTGGAACAGGGCCAGTCGGGGTGGGAGGTCCTGGGTCCATGTTCATGTGCGGTGCCGGCTCCGACGCTCGCATCATCGCACAGGACCCTGCCGGAAGGCAGCACCGGCCGCGAACACGAAAGGCCGGGGGTTGTGCCGGTCCGCTCCCATTGGCTAGGATGGGAGGGGTTTCACCCGTCACGAGAGGTGCATCATGTCGGCTTTTGGCTTCGACCGCGTGTTCCTCACGGTCCTCGACAGCGTCGGCGTGGGAGAGCTGCCCGACGCGGAGAAGTACGGGGACAGGGGGGCCAACACGCTCGGCAACATCCTCCGGAAGGTTCCGGGGACCCGCCTGCCCAATTTGCAGAAGCTGGGGCTGGGAAACGTCGGCGACTTTCCCAACCTGCCGCGCAATCCCGGGCTGACCGGCGTCGCCGGCAGGATGGCCGAGACCTCCAACGCCAAGGATACGACCGCGGGCCACTGGGAGATGATGGGGCTCGTGGTGGAGCACGGTTTCCCCCTGTAGAGCTGGGCCAGGAGCACGAGCGCACCGGAAGCCTCATCGTCTACACGTCGGGCGACTCGGTCTTCCAGGTGGCGGCCCACGAGGAGATCGTCAAGATCGAGGAGCTGTACCGGATCTGCGAGGTGGCCCGCAGGCTGTGCGTCGGCCCGTTCAGCGTGGCCCGCATCATCGCCCGGCCGTTCCTGGGAAGGTACCCGGACTACGAACGGACCGCCCGGAGGCACGACTACTCCGTTTCCCCGCCGGACAAGACGCTTCTGGACCACCTGCTCGCCGCCGGAGTTCCGACCTACGGGATCGGGAAGATCCAGGACATCTTCAACGGCTGCGGCGTCGAGAACTCCACCCGCACCAGCTCCAACGCCGAGGGGATGAACGTGCTCCTGGAGCACATCCGCACGGTCCCTCCCGGGGCGTTCGTGTTCACGAACCTCGTGGACTTCGACATGAAGTACGGCCACCGCAACGACGCGGTGGGATACGCCAGGGCGCTGGAGGAGTTCGACGCCTTTCTGCCCCAGCTCCTCGGGGCGTTGAAGCGGACCGATCTCCTCTTGCTCACGGCGGATCACGGGTGCGACCCCACCGACGTGTCCACGGACCACACCCGCGAGTACGTGCCGATCCTCGGTTACAGCCCTTCGTTCGACCGCGGTCTGGAGCTCGCGCAGAGGGAGAGCTTCAACGACGTGGCCCGGACGATCGCCGACATCTTCGGAGTGACGGCGCTCATCCGCGGGACGAGCTTTGCCGAAGAGATAGTCAAGGGTTGCCGCATCTGATTTTCTCTACCTGCGTGGCGACCCGATCTCGATGCTGGCAAGGAAGAGTCGGGTCCTCTCGTTGCTCCTGGCCGGACTGGCTGCTGTCGGCCTGACCGGCTGTTCCACCAAGCAGCTCAAGCTCGCGTCCAACACGGCGTCCCGGACCCAGCGTCCCAGCGGATTCTACGGTTCGGGGAAATCGGTGCAGGCCGAGCCTCCGGAGTCTCCGGCGCGGGAGCGGGCGCTGGACGCCTGGCTCCGTGGAAAGAACGTGGCCCGACGACCGCACGGCCGACCCGGCGACGTATCCGACACGACGGTCTACGGGTCCCCATCGGTGCCGGACTCGACCACCCCGATCGGACCGGACCGATCGCTGGACGTTCAGGAGAAGGGGCGCCACCACATCGTCGGGCCGGGCGAGACGCTCTACTCGATCAGCCGCCTCCATGGCGTGTCCACCGGCGACATCGTCAGGGCGAACCGGCTTCAGGATCCGTCGAACGTTCCGGTTGGGATGCGTCTCGTGATCCCGGGCGGCCGCACCGGCGTCGGTGCCCAGGTCGAATCGGGAAACGAGACCGCGGCCACCGGATCCGAACCTGTTGCTCCTGAAGCGTCCGGTTCGCCCAGGGGTGCCTTCCACGTGGTCGCCAGAGGGGAGACGCTGTTCACCCTCGCGCGCCTGTACAAGGTCCCCACCCGCGACATCGAGCAGTGGAACCCGAACGAGGTCGGCCGGGGACTGCCGGCGGGGTGCACCGTCTTCATCCCCAACGCCGCCCCGCTCCCGTCGAAGGCGAAGCAGATCCGGGAAGACCCCCATTCGAAGAAGCTGGCCTCCTTCCGGCCCAGGTCCGGCGGCGGCGAGCCGCAGTTCCGGTGGCCGCTGGCCGGCTCGGTCGGCTCCAGGTTCGGCCCCCGAGGCGGCAAGCTCCACACCGGGATCGACATCGGTGCGCCCACGGGCACCGTCGTCAGGGCCGCCATGGCCGGTCGAGTCATCTACTCCGGCGTGATGAGGGGCTACGGCAACGTGGTCATCGTGGATCACCAGAACGGCTTCTTCACCGTGTACGGCCACAACGACCGCAACCTGGTGCCCAGGGTGGGGAGCGGCGGGAGCGTCTCCGTGGGAGCGGGACAGCCGATCGCCATGGTGGGTCAGACCGGAAACGCCACCAGTCCACACCTGCACTTCGAGGTCCGCAAGTCGAACAACGCCGTGGATCCGCTCAAGTACCTGCCGGCCCGGGATCCCGGCCTCGTCGCGAGCCGCTCGAAGGCCCGTGCCACGGCCAGGATCTAGCCTCGCGCACCGGGTCAGCTGGCTGAATCCCCGAGCGAGTTCTCCGGGGCCTGCCGCCCGCCCCTCGGGCAGAGCCTCCCTGGCGACCCGCCAGCACCCTCGCCGACCGTCGACCGGGCCTACTCCACCCGGCCGAACTCCTCCGCGGCCTGCTGGATCGAGGTGCGGATGTCGCCGTGGTACTTCCTCGAGATGTGGTAGAGGATCAGTCTCTTCACGTGACTCCTCGCGGCCAGCAGGCCGGCCTGGCGCGCCGTGAGATGGAAGTACGCCCTGGCCTTGTCCAGGTCCTCGTCCTGGTAGTTCGCCTCGCAGAAGAAGTCGTCGGAGTCCCTGGCCAGCTCCGCCACGGTCTCGCAGACCGAGTCGTTGAAGATCGTGTCGGAGACGTAGGTGACCTTCCGGCCCGGCTTGAGCTGCACGATCTGATCGACCAGCTCGGCCAGCGGCCGGGTCGCCCCGTCGGCGTCGAAGGGCTCATCGCCGATCGACCCGGCCAGCACCCGGTCCTGGAGGCGCTTGAGCCATGGCCCCTCCTTGAGACCGAGGCTCCGGATCCGGTCGGGCCTGATCGAGGCGTAGGGCTCCTCCTGGATCGAGAACGCCAGGGACGGGATCTGGTGCTCCAGCACCGCGTGGCGGATCTTGACCCGACCGTCGGAGACGATGAGGCCGCCCGTCACCGGCTCCTCGGTCGGAGTGCCCTCGGGCCGGAACCCCTTGCGGCACCGCAGCCGCGTGACGGTCATCCGGTCTCCCGCCAGCTCCTTGACCGTGAAGATCGGCCCCTCCTCGTCGATGAGGTTCCAGGTATACCCGGCCAGCTTCCCCATCACGTTGGCGGTGATGCCGATCGGACCGAACACGGTGACCGTCGCGACCTCGCCAAGGATGAGCCTCAGGAGCCGATCGAAACCGCAGAAGTGGTCGATGTGGGTGTGCGTCACGAAGACGTGGGAGATCCGCAGAAGATCGATCTTCGGGATTCCATCCAGGGTTCCACAATCGACCAGCAGGGCGTCGCGGGCGCCCTCCAGGTGGATGAAGAGACCCGGATCCTGGTCCTTGCGGTTCACGAGACGTGGGAAGATTCGAATTCGCATCGATGTCGTTGGGTTCTCGAACGGACCCGCCGGGCCGCGGCGGATCCAGGGAGGTGACGAGTTTACCACAGCGGCGGCCCCGAGGGTGGTCATCGATCGAGTATCGATCGATCCGCTTCCCCGGTGCCAGCCGGGGCCGCGTGGTCGTGGCCGGTCCCCGGACCTCGGGGAAGCGGCCAGACGAGCGGAGCCCAGGGCTTGCCGAGTCCATCGGTGTCACTCGGAACAGCCCGGGGAGAGCCTCTATCATTGTGCACGTGAATCTTCGAGCCGCACGACGATGCGGCCCGTGATCGTGAACGAACGAGGAGTGAAGATATGGTCAGCTACAACAAGGTCGTCCTGATCGGAAACCTCACCAGGGACCCCGAGCTGAGGTACACCTCCGATGGGCGGCCCGTGACTTCCATGAGACTGGCCGTGAACCGTCGGTGGAGAGGGGGCGGCGAGGAGCTCAAGGAAGAGGTCTGCTTCGTGGACGTGACGTGCTTCGGCAAGGACGCGGAGAACGTGGCCAAGTTCGTGAAGAAGGGGGCGCCGCTCCTGGTCGACGGCCGGCTGCACCTGGAGGAGTGGCAGAGCAAGGACGGCGACAAGCGCAGCAAGATCGCGGTGGTCTCGGAGCGGTGTGGGTTCCTCCGCAGGGGCGCCAAACCCTCTCAAGAAGACCAGGACCGCGACCTGACCCCCGACGACGAGGAGCCGGTCAGGGCGGCCCGTGGCGGCGCCGGCTCGCGGAAGAACGGCGGCTCCAGGGCCCGCCCGGTCCACGAGGCCGAGGCGGCCTGAGTCGATGACGGTGCGACGAGATCCCGCCGGCGAGGCGTCGCCTCGAGCCGGCGGCCCGGAACCGGTCTGCCCGTCGGGGTCGACCTGTCCGGAGGACCGAGGAGGTGGTCGTTCAAGAGCCAGATGACAGACCCAGGCCGACGGCGGGGGTTCGCTCGCCGATCCGGGCGGATCGGCGGGAGTAACCTTCATCAGAAGGAGGTCGAAAGGGTGGGAACCCGGCCCCTCCGCCGCCCCGGCCCAGCTCTCACGCGCCGGGTGGTCGAGACGCCTCGCCCGTCCCTGGCGGCGTCTGGTCGGTCCTCGGCAGCGCCTCACCGGCCGGATGGACCGCGGAGCTCGACGCCTTGAGGATGACCACGTTGCCGGTGATCTTCCCGTCGTCGCCTCTGAGCTTCGAGAGGGTCAGGTCCAGCATGACCCCGTGCCCGAACGGAGACGGGAGCGTCAGATGGTAGGTCGCCTTGGGGTCGGCGTAGTACCGGTTGATCGCCTCGGTGAGCTGGAGGTTCGTCAGGTCGAACAGCTGCGTCAGCTCCAGGACCGACTTGCCCATGAGGTCTTGCTCTTCGACCTTCATGAGCTCCAGGGCGCGCGGATTGACCCGGACGATGCGCTCCAGCGCATCGGTGACCACCAGGCCGTCGCCCATCCACCTGACGATCGCCTCGAGCTCCCTGGTGCGATGGGCAAGGTCCCGGGTCCGCTCGTCCACCGTACGTTCCAGGAGCCTGGTGAAGCTCTCGAGACGGTCCGAACCGGACTTGACCATGAAGAAGCTGCCCAGGTAGAGGAGGGTCGCCGCCAGGAAGACCGCAAGCCCCACGACGATCCGGGCTGTCCGGTTGGCCATGATGAGGTCCTCGGAAGGACGGACCGTGTGCACCAGGAGCCGGCCCAGACTGCCGGCGGGGCCCAGCGGCCCCACCTGGGTATAGCCATGGAGCGAATCCCTGACGGTCGCCGCGCCGCCGGCCACCGGGTCGGGCGCTCCCGCCGCCGTCATCGCGACGAACACCTGACCGTCCCCGGAGCCGAACGTCTGCCAGGCCTGGGCGAACGTGCGCCCCTCCACCGTCGGAACGGTGGACAGTACGACCTTGCCCGAAGGGTCGTACAGGTGGACTTCCCGGATCGACGATCGCACCATCTCGTTCTGGATCCAGCCGAGAATCCTCTGCCGGACCGGCGTGACGCCGGCGAGGGTCTCCAGCCCCTTCCCCGGCGGCAGATCGGCCTGCAGCTGGTACGCCAGCTGGTCGCCGAACGCCTTGACCCGATCCTGGAGCCTCAAGAAGACGATCCGGCTCTCCACGTTCGTGAAGAAGGCGACCAGGAGCACCGCGATGACCACGGAGAGGATCAGGTTCCTGAGGGAGAAGCTGACGATCAGGGAGTAGCGCGGGGTGACCTTGCTGCCTTCTTTCGTCTCTTCTCTGGCCACGACGACCCCTTCAGATCTTGGCGATCACCTTCGCGATGTGGTCCACGACCGCCGTGTACATCCCGTGGACCCAGGGGGCGACGACCTGGGCCAGCATGAACACCAGCAGGGACACCACGATGATGTCCAGCGCGTACTCGACGTACCCCTGACCCTGGCGACGCCGCGGCCGCCAGCGAACGGTGCCCCCGACCCGGTCTGCCTTCAACATGCGACCCGGCGAGTCACCATGCCCCCCGGGGGAGAACCGATGAAGCCGGCGGCCCCACGGGAGCGTGTGCCGGGCGGGCCGTCCATGGCGAAGGCTGAACCGGTCACGACGGTTTCCGGACGCCCTGGAGGTGCTTGAGAGCCTCGACCTGGGAGGGGAAGATCCGCAAGACCTGGGTCAGGTGGGTCGCCTCGAACACCTTGAGCACCTCGGCCCGGACGGACGAGAGGGCCATGTAGCCCTGCCTCGCCTTGCACTCCCGTTCGGCTTGAACGAGGGTGGCCAGAAAGGCGCTGCAGATCTCGGTCACCGCGGAGATGTCGAGAAGCAACGAGATTCCCGGCTGCTCCTGGAGTCGCTGGTTGAGCAGCCTGCCCAGAGCCACCGCCGTCTCGATGTCGATCCATTCACCCCGCACCCGGAGCACCAGTACGCCGTCCAGGCTCTCCTCGCGACAATCGAGTGCCATCTCTTTCTCCCCGGAGCGAAGGCGTCTTTCGGGACCGACCCTCCCACGCCGATGCGCCCGGACTCCCAGGCCGATGATAGAGGACCACCCCCACGGAAGCAAGAGGACCGAGGCGCACCGCGAAAAATCGCCGGCCAGCTCCATCGGCGGGTCGCGACCCGGATCCGGCGAGGCGCCGGGTCTTGAGGCGATTCGTGTGAGGTCGCGCTCGGGAGAGAGAAGAAAGAGGAAGGGATCCGGATTGAGGTCGCGCTCGGGGGCGCGACTCGGACCCGGCGAGGCGCCGGGTCTATCCGGGTTGTGAACGGTCAGGCGGTGGTGATAGAATCGTCTTCCCTGGTCTTCACGACTCAGCGATCGTCTCATCGAGGAGGTGGCTCGTGCCTCGGTTGACCTGCCTGGGTGCCTTGCTCGTGGTTGGCCTGGTGGCCGGAGCGGGTTCGCTCCTCGGTGTGGTGGGACGCACCGGGCCCGCGGTGGTCGATCTGGAGGGCGAATCGGGCGTCGTCCGTTTCGGACCGTTCGAACCCGGGATGTTGACCGCCTCCCATCAGATCGCGATCGACCCGTCCGGGGAGCTGACCCTCGCCTCCGACAACGGGCACTATCCGCTCAGGGGGTCGGTGGTGCTCAACGAGACGGCACAGGCTGCCGTACGGAACCGACATCCTTCTCCAGGTCAGAGTCACCGACGCGGCCACCGGCAGGGTGAGCCGGTGGAAGCCGCTGATCCGCGAGGGAGAGCTGCTGCTGAACAGCCCGGCGCGGTCGTTCCAGGTGCGGATCGTGCTCTACAGCGCCGCGGAAGAGACCCCGCGGGTCAAGGCCGTGGTGGTCCAGACCGTCATGCGCCGTGAGCCCGCGGCTGCGGGAACCATCGAGGCGGCCACCATCCCCATGCCTGAGCTGACGACCCGCGCCGCCTGGGGGGCCAAGCCGCCCCGCGACGGGTACAACACCCAGACGCCTCACATGATCGTGGTCCACCACGCCTTCCAGCCCGACCACGCCGCGTACACGGGCCCGGCCACGATCAGGGGCATCCAGAAGTTCCACATGGAAGACCGCGGCTGGAGCGACATCGGCTACCACTTCCTGATCGGCCCTGACGGGAAACTCTACGAGGGGCGCCCGCCGACCGCGGTCGGTGCCCACTCTCCGCCCAACACCGGCAAGATCGGGATCTGCGCCATCGGCAACTTCGAGACCGGTCAGGACACGATCACGCCGGTCCAGAGAGACGTGCTGGTGCGGGTGCTGGCCCACCTGTGCGGCCAGTACAGGGTCGCCACCGACGGGATCCGCGCCCACCGGGAGTTCCAGTCCACGAGCTGCCCCGGGGAGACCCTCTTCGCCCAGCTGCCCAAGATCCGCGACGAGGTCGCCGGGATGATCCAGCAGGCGAGGCGCTGAGAGTAGCCATACCTCCGCAAAGCCGTGACCGGTCGTGCTCCCGGACCGGATGGGATCGCTCTCGCAGGCGGCGCCGGGTGACCGGGTCGAGCCGCGGCTCGCGTCATTCGTGGAGTCGCGCGTCGAGGTTCGGCCAGAAAAAAACAACCCCCCGTGGCAGACAGGGGGAAGGGAACTGAAATTAATGAACCTGTTGCGACATCATCATAGGTCGATCAGGTATTTTTTGTCAAGGACCGTGACCAAAAAACTCCTCGCCGAGAACGTTGCTGTATGCTCCGGAGATGAACCGGGGTGGGCCCTAAGGCAAGATCTCCGGAAGACCGATAGTCCTTGTCGAATGCACCAGCCGGCCCGATGTGCCCGGTGGCCCTGTCAGGACCGGTGACCGCGGGCTGGTCAGCTGGATCGAATCGGCGTCCCGGTACGGAAACCCAGGAGCCGGGTCGACCGTCCGCTCTCGGAGGGAACACGTGATCGCCAGACGTTGTCGGCACTGCAGCCTGCACTCGGAGGACCTCTTCGACATCTGGTGCCCGGTGTGCGGCTACAGACTGGTGCCGATCCGGGTCTCGCCGAACAAGAAAGAGCGCGACTCCTGACGGGGAGTCCGCTCTCGAGAACGATCTTCTCTTCAGGCTCGGCGGCCGATCACTTCGGCATCAGCAGCCACTCATGCTTCATGGCGAACGAGCTCTTGACCGGGGCCTTGCCACCCTCCAGCGTGCTCTCCTCGTCGATTGCGAACGCCAGCTTGCTCTGCACGACGATCCCTGCGGCGTGGTCGAACACGACCTTGCCGCTCCCTTCTTTCAAGGTGACCCTCTTGCCCGTGGCCGCGCCCGCCACCTCCACCTTCGCCTCGAAGACGGCCACGGGGGCCGAATAGCCGGGCACGGTGACGCCGATCTCGGTCAGGGTGTAGGTGGTCTTGAGAGGCAACCCCTTGCTGTCGCTGGCCGGCCTCTCGGTCGCGAACGAGTCGCCCTTGGCGAGCGGGCGGTCCGGGAACACGATGGCGAACGCCTGGTCACCGGAGCCGCCGGACATCTTGCCGGACGGAAGCACCGTCAGCGATCGCTTACGCTCCACGCTTTTCGGTGCGGCCTCTTCCTTGCCGTTGAGGACCATCTTGCTCCGGACCACCTCGGACTCGACCTTGTAGGCGTCGCCCTCCTTGCCCTGCCCCTTGAACTGCACCGATGAGGTGGACTGCATCTTCGTCGTCTGCTGACCGCCGTCGGGCAGGGAGAACGACAGATCGGAAAGCGACGTCTGGCGGTACTTCAGCGTCTGACCGTCGGCGAACTTGTATTCGAACTTGTCCGCGGCCAGAAGCGCACCGGCGCACAGGGCCAGCAAGATGCCGCAAGCCACGACGAAGCACAGGTTCCGGATCATCAAAACCCTCCTTGGTCCTTCGGAATGCTCTGCTCAGGGATCGAGAAACGAGCGGCCTCGGGCCGCGGACCCTGGAAGCCACGCACGGACGGCGCGGCGGAGATCTCGCCTAGTCTCCGGCAGGCGAGAGCTACTATAGCACCGGTACCAGGGCCGATCAACGAGCCCTGCGCTCTCGACGTCTCCAGAGGCGAAACCAGGTCGCCGATGGCCACGCCGCTGGGCTCGTTGCCGGTGGCGCAGTCTTGCCGGGTGTCGAACGCCGGCGTGGTGCTCCCCGGCGCCGTCTTGTTCAGAAACACGGACGCCTGCGGGGAGCCCCGGTTCGTGACCACCAGATCGGGCACGCCGTCTCCGTTCAGCTCCCCGGTGGCGATGGCCACCGGGGCCGACACCACGGCGCAGTCCACGTTCGCCGCGAACGAAGGGGACGCAGCACCTGGAGCGGTGTTGTTGAGCAAGACCGACATCAGGTGGGCGCTCCGGCAGGCGACGGCCAGGTCTTTCTTGCCGTCGCCGTTCACGTCGAGCACGGTCAACGCCAGCGGACCGGACGCCGTGGCGCAGTCCACCGCCGCGGCGAAAGCCGGCACCGTGTCGCCAGGTACGGTCTGGTTGAGCAGTATGGACACCGTGTCGGTGTTCAGGCACGCGGTGGCGATGTCGGGCAGTCCGTCCCCGTTGAAGTCCGCCACCACCACGCCGCTCGGCCCCACGCTCACGGCGAAGCCGACCGGGCTCAGGAACGTCGCCGCAGCCCCGAAGGTCGTGTCGTTCAACGCGACGTAGACCCGGGCGTTCGCCGAATCGGTGACCACCACGTCGGGCCTGCCGTCCAGGTTGATGTCACCGGCGGTCACCCCCCGTGGGGCCGCCACCGCGCCGGCCGACGTGGCCGCGGCGAACGCCGGGGTGTTGTTGCCGAAGCCGGTCTGGTTCTCCAGGTACGACACCCGGTTGCCCCCGTAGTCGGCAGAGACCAGGTCCGGCTGGCCGTCGCAGTCGAAGTCGGCCACGGCCAGCGCCTCGGCGTTGTTGGTGACGGTACAGTCGGTCGGCGTGCCGAAGGCGAAGGTCGGGTCGCCCAGGGTGGTGGTGTTGATCATCGCCGTGACCAGGCCGGGCGCGCAGTCCCGCGCCACCGCCAGGTCCAGCTTGCCGTCGCCGTTGAGGTCGTGGAGCACCGCGGCCATGGGCAGGTTGCCGGTGTTGCAGTCTTGCTTCGCGGCCAGCGACGCAGGGAAGGCCCCCATGGGGGAGCAGTTCAAGAAGACCGAGACGCAGTTCGCCGCCCTGTTGGCGCACATCACGTCCTGCTTGCCGTCGCCGGTCAGGTCGGCGACGACGAGGGCGACCGGAGCGCAGCGGCGAGCTGCCCGTGGCGTAGTGCACCGCGGCCCGGAAGCTCGGCGATGAACTCCCCGGGGCCGTGGCGTTCAAGAGCACGCTGAGGTTGGCGTTCTGACTGTTCGACGAGACCAGGTCGGGCTTGCCGTCTCCGTTGAGATCGGCCACGGCCAGCCCCTCTGGCCGTATGTCCACGGCGCAGTCGTACCGGGCCTGGAAGGCGGGAGCGCCGCCGGTGGGCGTGTTGTTGAGAAACACGGAGACGCAGTTCCCGCCGTTGGACGCCGCGGCAGCGTCCACCTTCCCGTCGCCGTTCAGGTCGGCGACGACCAGGGCGACCGGAGCGCTCGGCGTGCTGACCCAGCCGGTGGTCGAGAAGTTCTGCGTGAACGACCCGCAGGCCGTCCAGTTCATGCGGACGTACAGGTAGTTGGAGGTCTCCCCGACCGTGAGCATGTCGGGCGTGCCGTCGTTGTTGAGGTCCGCGGCGGCGACGGCGCCGGGACCGCTCACCACGGCCCAGTCGGTCTTGGTGGTGAACGTGGGGGCGCTCGCCCCGGGGGCGGTCACGTTGAGCATCACCGACACGGTCGCCGAGTTCTTGTTGACCACCATGAGGTCGGGCTTGCCGTCCCGGTTCACATCGGCGGCGGTCACGCCGAACGGGGCGTTCCCCGCGGTGAAGTCGACCTTGCCGGAGTAAGAGGGCGACGTGGCCCCCGGGCTCATGGTGTTGAGCATCACGGAGACGTTGTTCGAGGTCTGGTTGGCCACAGCCATGTCGGGCTTGCCATCGCCGTTGAAGTCGCTGAGGGCGATGCTCCGCGGCCCGGTGCCCGTGGCCACGTTGCCCCTGGCCCTGAACGCCGGGTTGTACGTGTACCCGC
>JACQZM010000527.1 GCA_016213885.1 Candidatus Rifleibacteriota bacterium
GAGCTCCACCGCGAGAGTCGAGCCCAGGTCCGGGAGGGTCCTGAGCTCCTCCCCCGCCGTCGTTCCCCATGAGCGCCGCCACTCGAGCAGGTACCGGGTGTCGGTGGTCAGCCGGTCGAACCGGACAGAGGCTCCCTCGATGCGACTCGGTGCCAGGGGCGCTCCCCCGCCGGCCGTCCGCAGGGTGACCGCGGGCTGCTCGGCGATCGGACCGTCGAACGCCACGACCACGGTCGTCTGGCCGACCAGCGCCTGGTGACGAGGAACCCGGCCGATGAACGCCCAGCAAGCGATCATCACCAGCGACCCGACCACGAATCCGAGGACGATCGACAGGCCCATCCTGCCCTCGCCGTCCGGCCCTTTCTCTGGCGGTGAGGCCTCGGGCCCGGATGCAGGCGCAGGCCCGGGGTCGGCCGGCCTTCCGGCCGTCGGAGTCGGCGTGAAGAGCCCCTTCGCCGCGCTCCGTAGCGCCTCTTCCAGGGCGGCCGCCGAGGGCCAGCGACGAGCCGGGTCCTTCTCGAGACACCTGAGAATCACGGCTTCCAGCGGCCGGGGCAGGTCCGCTCGAAACGTCGTGGGACGAGGCGGCGGCTGGCGGACGATGGCCTCGCACAGCTGCGCGAAACCCTGCTCTCCGAAGGGGACCTTCCCGGAGGCCGCCTTGAACAGCACCACTCCCAGCTGATAGATGTCGGTGGCGGGCGAGACCCGGTCCCCGTTGATCTGTTCCGGGCTCAGGTAGAGCGGCGTCCCGAGGATCTCCGACTCCTTGGTCATCGCCGTGACGTCCGTGACGTGGGCGAGGCCGAAATCGGCCAGTATCGCACCCTCCCGGGCGTCGAAGAGGATGTTCTCGGGCTTGATGTCCCTGTGGACGACCCCCTCCCGGTGGATGTGCCCCAGCGCCCGGGCCACCTGGATGCCGATGTCGCAGATCCTGCCGGGGGGCAGCGTCTGATGGGTCCTCAGGGTGGTTCCAAGGTCCGGCCCCGGGTACAACTCCATGGTGTAGTACAGGTGGCCTTCGGCCTCGCCCACGTCGAGGATCCGCACCAGACCCGGGTGGGACAGCCTCGCAAGCGTCGTGATCTCCCGACGGCAGCGCTTCTGCTCGTCTCGCTGGTCCGGCCCGAAGACCGGCATGAGCTTCAACGCCATCACACGATCGAGATCGCGGTGACGCACCCGGAAAACCCGGGCGAAGCCGCCGCAGCCGATGGCGTCGAGCACCTCGTAGGTCTGTTCGAGCGCTCTGGGAAAACCCATCTGTGAGCGACTGCCCGGTCGCCGCGGCGGAGGCAGTCCGTTCTCTGGCCGGTCCCGGGTCGAGAGGAGGCTCGCCGGCCTGGCGCCGACGCGCCGGACCGGGGACTCCGTACGAGCACTATATCACGACCGGTCGGGTGGTGGACGGCCACGGGCAGCTCGTTTCGCAGCCGTCCTCCCCGCCCCTTGCTTCTCTCGACGGCCGCGACGGTCGTCCGGAAAAACGGCCGCGGTGGATTGACACCCTCCGGGTGTTTTCCTAGAATTCACTCGACTTCTCGAACGTCTGACGAGAGGCGTGTCCCCGGGGGGGCAACCAGCTGACCAGGAGGCATGAGATGCTGCGAATAGTGATCCTCTCCATCACGGTCATCGCCCTCGCCACCGGTTCCCTCTTCGCCGAGATTCCCAGGTGCAAGCACAACAACCGCTACGGTGATGGTCGGATCGTGGCAGAGAGCCGCTCCACCGTTCACAGGCAGGGCCGCGAGTACTTCAACGCGCGGACCGGTGAGCTCCACCGCCGGGTCCTGATCTACAAGCAATCAGGGGAGTTCGTGGGCTACTCCAAGCTGGGACGCTCCAAGTTCGATGGGCAGCACCGGCACTACCACCGATAGGAATCCACGCCGGTTCTGAACCGTGGAACGTCGGCCCCCGGGTCGGCGTTCTGTCGTTCCTGGCCCTGGAGCCTGGCCAGTTCCCGACCCGCGGTCGGTCGAACCGCCTGGGGCGGGCTCGCCCTCGGCCCGGAGGTGATCCACAGTCCATGATCGGTGCTGCCACCTGCGTCTGCGCCGTGATCGGGGATCCGGTCGCGCACTCCTTGTCTCCGGCGATTCACAATGCGGCGTTTGCCGCCAGCGGCCTGGACTGGGTCTACGTGGCGTTTCAGGTGGCCCCCGGTCGGCTGGGAGACGCCGTCATGGGCATGCGAGCGTTCGGCATCCGGGGCCTCTCCGTCACCATCCCCCACAAGGTCTCGATCATCCCCCATCTCGACGAGGTCGACGAGCTGGCTCGATGGGTGGGGTCGGTGAACACGGTGGTGAACCGGGATGGCCGGCTGGTTGGCCACACCACCGACGGCCACGGAGCGCTGGAGGCTCTCCGGGCCGAGGGCGAGACCGTGGCCGGCAAGCGAGTGTTGCTCCTGGGGTCCGGCGGCGCTGCCCGGGCCATAGCCTTCGCCCTGGCCCGCGACGCGACGCCCGGGGCGATGGAGATTCTGGGCATCGAGGACGCCCAGCGGGATCAGCTCGTCGAGGAGCTCGGGTCCAAGACCGGGGTCCCGGTGACGGGCGGCCGGCTCGATCGTCTTCGCCCCGCCATCGAGGAGGCCCAGCTCCTGATCCACGCGACCCCGGTGGGGATGCACCCGCGGGAGGGCGAGTCGCTGGTGCCCCCTTCGCTGTTGCGTCCTGACCTGCCGGTCTTCGACATCGTGTACCGTCCGCTCACCACCAGGCTTCTCCGGGATGCCGAGGCCAGAGGCTCCCGGGTCGTCTTGGGCGTCGGGATGTTCATCCATCAGGCCGCGGTCCAGTTCAGGCTGTGGACCGGGCGGGAGCCGCCGATCCCAGCCATGGAGGAAGTGGTCCGGGCGCGCCTGGGCCGCGGATAGAGCCATGAACCTGGTACTCGTCGGCTACCGGGGCACGGGCAAGACCGCGGTCGGCCGGGCCGTGGCCAGCCGTCTCGACATGCGCTACGTCGGCCTCGACGAGCTGATCGTCCGGCAGGCCGGCAGATCGATCCCCCGGATCGTGGAGCAGTCTGGCTGGGACGCTTTCCGCGACCTGGAGGCCCGGGTCGTCGCCGAGGTGGCGGGGCTGGACCGCTGTGTCCTCGACACCGGGGGCGGCGTGGTCCTGCGGCCCGTGAACGTCGAGCTCCTCCGGAGCAACGGGTTCGTGGTCTGGCTGGTGGCCTCGGTGTCCGTCATCGTCGGGCGGATCCAGGGGGACACGGAGCGGCCTTCGCTGACCGGAGGCAAGAGCTTCACCGACGAGGTCGAGGAGGTGCTCCGGGCGCGGACCGCCATGTACAGGGCAGCGGCCGACCAGATCGTCGACAGCTCCGGCTGCTCCCTCGAGGAGGTGGTCGATCTGATCGAGCGGTCGTTCGTCCATCGGCTCACCGTCCAGGACGGCGCCCGGAGGCCGTGAGGTCGGCCGGCAGCGCTCCCCGGACCAGGGTCGTCAACGGCCTGGCAACTTCGCCAAGGAGTGTAATAGTATGGCCTCCGGCGGGGCGCAGGACGTGCCCCTCCAGCGACCCGGAGGTGATGGTTCGATGAAGTTTGCTGTCTCCAAGATGCTCGTCCTTGCGGCGTTCGCGCTGCTGACCGCCAACCTGGCGCTGGCGGCTGATCTGCCGCCGCCGATCAAGGCCGCCCTGGCAGGCGACGAGCTCGTCCTGACCTTCCCGGCAGGGACCATCCCGCAGAGCGTCTCGATGGAAGCGCACGGCAAGAGCTTCACCCGGCGCATGATCGCCCACCGCACGAAGGCCTTCAGCTGGAAATCCGAGACCGAGCTGGTCATCAACCTGAAGGCGTTGCACTGCCACTGCCCGATCGGCAAGGCACCGGTGGATCTGTGGGTCTGGGGGCAGCTGAAGAGCTGTGAGGCGCTGCTCCAGAAGGTCACGGTCAATCCGTGATCCGGAGCTGAGGGCCGCGAGAGACCGCTCTCGGGCCGTTGGCGGCCGGGCGCGTCGCAGAGTCGGGCCTTCGTGTCCGACGGCGGGGCACCCGGCCTCGTCATTCTCCACCGACCCGGCCGGCAGCGGCACGAGGCGCCGGATCACGGTCGGCGGTGGCCTCACGAAGCCAGGGCCGTGGCGAGGAACGGGTGCGCCTTGACGCCTCGCGGCGTGAGCAGCTCGCCGATCGACTTGAGCGTCCAGAAGGCGGTGGCGGGAGCCGATGGCCACAGCCCTTCCAGAGTCTCGAGCGCCGAGAGGTCGCCCAGACCCACCAGCGCCACGGCCGCGGTGCTGCGGACCCGGGCCGAGCGATGGACCAGCAGGCGCTTGATGTAGTGGCTGGCGCTGGCCTGGCCCGATTCCGCCAGCCCCTCCACCACGTTCGAGGCGATCCGGTCCGACTCGGGATCGTTGCCGTCCGGAAGCAGCGACAGCCCGTCCGGCGGCGAAAGCCGGGCCACGGATCTGAGGGCGCAGCTGCGGACCTTGGGGTCTTTCTCCCACCGGAGCATCTGGATCAGCGTCGGGAGCGCCGCCATCTGTCCCACCCTCGCCAGCACGGCGCAGGCCCTGGTGCGGATCTTCGGCCAGGGAACCAGAATCAGTCGTCTCACCGGCTCGAACACCTCGGAGCGCCGGAGCGAGTCCAGCGCCTGGAGCGCCTGTTCGATCGCCTTGGGGTCTTGCTCCTTGAGGAGCGCATCGATGAGGAGGTCCGCGGCACCCTTCTCGTCGAGCTGCCCCACGCACCAGTATGCGGTGGCTCGTTCCACCGGGTTCTCCGACGCGATGAGCGTCTTGAGCACCTGGGCCGCCGCATCCTGGTTGAACGACCAGAGCCCCACGACCGCTCCGGCCTTGACCCTGTGGTGAGGGTCTCGCAGCAGGTCGAAGTAGAACTTCCTGGCTCGATGGTGGTCCAGGTGGTAGCACACCGCCGCCTGGATCGCGTTGGCCCTGACCCGAGCGTCCTTGTCCCGGGCCAGCGTCACGACCGCCTCCCGGATCTCCTGGCTGTACACGTGGCCCAGCGCGGACGCCACGGTGGCCCTTATCCGGGGCTGATCGCTGGCCGCGAGCGCAGCGATCGTCGGGGCGAACGCCTCGTCTCCGATTCTGGCCAGAGCCCGGACCGCCTCGATCGCCACCTCCCGATCAGTGTCGTTCAGCGTCCGGTAGAGCAGGCGCCAGCCGCGGGCCACGCCGAGGCGCCCCAGGGCGCGACAGGCTGCACGACGCTCGTCCGGGGTGGCCTCCAGCGCCGCGGTGAGCACCGGAAGGGGATCCACGAGGTTGCAGCTCCCGAGCGCCTCCAGAGCCATTACCCTGGCGGGGCCCGAGGACTTCTCCGTGAGCGACACCAGCGCTCTCTGGGCCTCGCCCGTGGACATCCACGCCAGCGCCTCCACGCACGGGGCCTGGAGGCGCTGATACCTCGCCGCGGTCACCAGCGGCACCACCGACTCGGTCCAGCCCAGTCGGCCGATCGCCTCCACGGCGCGTACGGAAGCTGCCGGTCCCTGCTCGGCCAGATGCTCGTGAAGCAGCGAGAGCCACTTTCCGAAGACCTCGATGAGCTTGCTCTGGAGACGATCGGACGGCATCTCCTTGAGGCTTCCCAGGCCCGCCAGGTCGTTCTTCGAGATCCCTGCGAGGAACGGACGAGAGCTCACCGCCGCCCGCTGGGCGCCCGACGCCTGCTCGAGCTTGTCGACGACACGCCTGGCGTAGCTCGCGACGGGCGGAGAGGCGTCTTTGATCAGCGCCGCGATCGACGGCTCGGCTCGCTCTTTCAAGATCACGGGCAGTGACGCCTCGGCCTGCATGAGGCCGAGGAGCCGATTGCCGGGGTCGTAGTCCTTGATGAGACCTTGGATGCGTGGAACCAGGGTAGAGGCCATGGCTGCTCCAGTGTATCCCTGCCGGCACCCCAGAGCAAGTGAAGCGCACGCCCCGGATCCGGCGCCTCACCGGATCCGAGTCGCGCCCCGAGCGCGAATCCAAACCGGATCCCCTCCACTTCCCCCGTGAGTCACGATCCAGGCCAAGGCCTGATCACGGGCCCGGCCTCGCGACACAGGTGGGGATCCAGGATGGCGCCGGGGCTCCTGCGGTCCCGGGGTGGGAGCCGGGGGTGTCATGGTAGACTTTCAGCGCATCGCCCCCGGAGTGACCGGGCGGTTCCCCTTCTTCAGTTCACGTCTCGCGTGGAGCGAAGCTCCGCTCGACCGGTCGCTTCGCTGCCCGGGCCGGGCTGGAGGTCGAACGGTGGACGACACGCTGCTGCCCCGGAGCTGCCAGGGGCGCTACACCGCGATCCGCCCGATCGCCGCGGGGGGATTCGGGGCGGTGATCCTGGTTCGCCAGATCGACCTCGCCCGGCCAGCCGTCTTGAAGGTGCTCAGGGCCGATGTGACGGCCGACCCGGAGCACCTGGAGCGATTCAAGCGCGAGGCCGCGGTCACCGCCTCGCTGGTCCACCCCAACGTGGTCACCGTCTACGACCACGGGGTGGACCGGGGGGTGCCGTGGATCGTCTTCGAGTACCTCCCGGGCCGGACGCTGCGGGAGTTCATGCAGCGTGGGAGAATGGCTCCGGGAGAGGCTCTGGCGATCGGCCTGCAGCTGGCCCTGGCGCTGGAGGCCGTCCACGGTCTCGGCATCGTGCACCGGGACGTGAAGCCGGAGAACGTCATCGCGGCGGACCACGGGCTGTGGAAGCTGACCGACTTCGGCATCGCCCGCTGGTCCGGCAGAGAGGGCTTGAAGACCCAGGCAGGCGTGCTGCTCGGAACGCCGGCCTACATGGCGCCGGAGTACATCTCCGGGGCGCTCCTCGGCCCGAGTGCCGATCTGTACGCGCTCGGCGTCGTGCTGTTCGAGCTGGTCACCGGCCGGCTGCCGTTCGACGCCCAGGACTCGACGGCTCTTCTCACGGCCCATCTGACCGCGGCTCCGCCGCGTCCTGGCTCCCTCTGTCCCGGCATCCCCTCCTGCATCGACGAGCTGCTGGCCCGCTGCCTCGCAAAGTCGCCGGAGCAGCGCCACGGAAGCTCGAAGGAGCTGGCCGCCGATCTGTCCAGGCTGATGGAGGCGTTGCGGTTCGACCGTCCACCCGCCGGGCCAGGGCCCGCACCCGGGCCGCCGGCTCACCTGTCGGTGACGAGCACCCTCGCTCCAGCCCGAGCCAGGGAAGGCCTGACCGCCACGGTCCGCGCCCGGCGCCCGGGCAGCGGAGCGCTGCAAGCCGGCATGCTGGTCGGCGCCTGCCTGCTGCTGGCGCTGGTCTGGTTCATCGCCCAGAGACGGGAGAACCCCCGGATCGTGTTCAACAGCATCGCGCCTCGGCCGACCGGGTCGGTGCCCGCTCCGGGAGTCGAGCAGCAACGGGCCAGGCTGGACCGCATCCGGGCGATCGCCGCCCAGCTGCGGCGTCTCGACCGACGCGAGGCCGACATGTTCGAGGATGTCGGGCGATACGTGGATCTCACCCGGGCGAGGAGGCTGTTCGCGCCGGTCGTGTCGATCCTGGCCAGGACGATCAGAGACCTGGATCACGAAGGCGTCCAGGGGAGCCGCTGGCTGGAGGTGGAACAGGTGAGCTGGGCCGTGATGGAGTCGCTCCCGCTCCTTTGTCCCACCGATCACGGCTACTCCGAGCTGCTGAAACAGCTCCGGGAGCTCGAGCACGACGTTCTGTCCAGCCAGACCGACGATCCCTGTCGCAAGTTCCTGAGGCTCTCCCTGCTGGGGCACGTGAGGCCCCACACGATGCGCACCGGCAACTACCTGACCGTGCAGGCCGAGAGCTGGGGAGCCGCGGCCGAAGCGCTCCAGCCGATCGTCGGACGCGATCCGCAGAGCCTCGCCGGGCCACGATGTCGAGCCCTGCTCCGGGTGCTGGCGGGCGCTTCGCAGTCGTGTCGGGCAGCCTGGGAGACCGTGGATCCGACGGAGGTGACGAGACCACAGGCCGGATCGATGGAGCGGGAGCGGAAGATCAACGCGCTGCTCCTCGAGTGGGCCGACCGCTATCTGGAGGCGGTCTGGCACCGGGCGTCGGACGACCCGACGCATGGTGACACGCTCGTCAGGCTCCTCTGCGTCGGGCTCCTTCTGGCCCCCAACGAGAGGGCCGGCGACCAGCAGAGAGCAGGTGGCCTGGCCCTGGCCACCCGGGTCCGCAAGGCCCTGGGCGCGTCGAGGTTTCCCCGGCCCCTGGCCGCCGACCTTTCCGCGAAGCTCAAGGAAGCGGCCAGGCAGCACCGGCTGCAGCCGTCGCAGCTGGACATCGGCCTGGACTGCCCCGCACCGACCGACCGTGGGCCCGCCTCGCCCGGCAGCGCCACTCCTCGTTGATCTCAGACTCTTCGAAGAGCGTCGACGACCGGCAGCCGGGCCGCCTGGAGAGCGGGGAGAAGCCCCCCCACCAGGCACAGGGCCACGCTGAAGAGAAAGGCCCCGGACAACTTCGTCGGGGTCACGACCAGCTCGAAGGCGACCTCGCTCACAGTGGCCATGCTGATCACGGTCATGCTGAACTCGTTGACCGAGGCGCCGGCGAGTCCTGGAGCCGATGGCCGCGTACATGGTGTTCATCTCGGCGAGGCTGGCGCCGATCGCCATGAAGAAGCAGACCACGAGCCCCACGACCCGGATCCCCTCGGCATCCCCGGCCTGTTCGGCGTAGTAGTCGGACTCGGTCTTGACGCCCAGATCGATCCGCGGATCGTTCTTGACGGCTGCGGCGAAGCTCCCGAACTGCGCCGTGTCCTCGAGCCGCACCGACACGGAGTTGTACCAGTCCCTGTGAGCCGCCGCGACCACGTCGTCCAGATCGGCCCAGACCTCGGCCTCGAAAGGGGAGCCCGGCGCTTCCATGACCCCGACGATCGTGAACTCCCGCTGTCCCACCTTGAACGTGCCGCCCAGCTCCATGCCCCGGAACCGCTCGACCACCCGCCTTCCCACCACACAGTGGCTCGACTGGGGGCCCGCCAGCTTGCCCCGCGTCAGCCGCGCCTGCCGGTGGACCTCGAATCCCACCCCCCTCATGCCCCGGAGCACCACCATGGTCTCGCCGCCGCCCTTGCGCTCCATGTTTATCTGCACCAGCGACTCCAGGCTCGCCAGAGGCTCTCCGTTCCGGGTCGTCGCGATCTGTGGCAGAAGCCGCAGCAGCTTGAACTGGTCCACGGTGATCCGGCTCATCGCCTCGGAGATCCCGCCCTTGAACAGCAGGATCGCGTTGGCCGGGTCGGCCCCGGAGCCGATCGCCTTCGACAGGCCGCTGGCCAGGGCCATGACCGCCACGAACGTCGCCACCACCAGCGCCACCCCACTTACCGTGAGAAGCGTGGTGACCCAGCGGACTCTGAGACTCCTCAGGTTGTAGCGCAGCGGAATCGCGCTCATGTCGTGGAGCTCCCTCAAACGACCTCTCTGATGGCGTGGCTCACCGGCACTCGCACGGCGCCGAGAGCAGGGATGATGCCGCCGGCGAAGCCGACGAAGACCGAGACCGCGAGCCCGATCAGGATGAGACCGGGCCGCGCCATGCTGAGGATCGCCGCCACCGGCCCCCCGGGGATGAACGCCGGGGACCAGTGACACAGGGCCCAGGCCGCCGTGGATCCGACCGCGCCGCCAAGGGTGGAGATGAAGCACGCCTCTCCCAGCAGCATGGCGAGGATGAACCGGCGTCTGAACCCCATGGCCCGGAGCACCCCCACCTCCGTCATCCGCTCCCGGACGCTCATGGCGATCGTGTTGGCCGTGACGAGCATGATGCTGGCCACCACGGCGGCGCCCACGGCGAGGATGGCGATCCGGAACATGTTCATCATGCGCAGAATGATCTCGAGGAAGGTCTTCTCGGTCTCGGCCACCACCGGCTGAGGCGAGTTCGTGAACATCTCGTTGATCGTGCGGATGACTCCCGGGATGCTCGCCGCGGAGTCCACCTTGAGCCAGAAGTTCCCCACGTCGCCGGGATTCCTCATGGCCTCGTCCACGTAATCGTAGCGCAGAACGAACAGCAGCGGGTCCATGGTCTTGGTGAACACCCCGCAGATGTGGAACGTCAGGTCCACCGGCACGGCCCGTCCCCTCAGCGCGACCGTGTCGCCCACCTTCCAGCCGTGTCGGTTCGCCAGCAGCTCGGCCACCATGGCGCCCATGCGGTCCTTGTGGAAGCACGCCCACTCTGCCTCGGTGGCAGCCAGCTGGTCACCCCAGACCGCTCGGAGCGTCCCGGGGTCGCACCCCAGGGACGGGAATATCTCCCGCGGATCCCGGTAGCTTCCCCCGTACCAGACGAACGGACAGACCGCCACCACGCCGGGGACCTTCTCGATCTTCGCCCGGAACGCGATCGGAAGCTGGATGGCGAAGCTGGTCCTGTGCCTGACCGAGACGCGGAGCGAGCTGTCGGCGCGCCCCATGGCCGCTCGAAACCCGTCTTCCACCGTGAGCAGGAGCGTCAGGAGCGCCAGGCTCGCGGCCACGGAGAGAAGCGTCAACGCCGTGCGGCGCCGGTTCCGCAGCGCGTTCTTCCGGATGAAGTTGAAAACGTACAAGGGGGGCGCTCCCGTCGGGAACGATGGTCGGCGCCGCATGATATCACGGCCTCGACGCCTCCGGGCCGAGTTCTGGCGAGATCGGCCGGGGCCGTTTCGGAACATGCTGGGCAACCACGAGGATCGAGTTGTAGACTGGATCGGGTGAACACACCCCGACGCCGACAGGAGGGTTCGTCCATGGTCATGACCTCGCCGCTTGCAGGGCACTGCGCGACATCCCGGTCTCCCAGGAGATTCTGCCGACTCCTGTGGCGCACGGTGTTCGCGGTGCTCGGAGCCGGTCTGTTCGCGACCCAGGTCTTTGCGGCCCCGCATCCGGCGCTGGCGCCGATCGAACAGATGCTGGCGGCCGGAAAGCCCGGGGTCGACGTGGTCAAGGCGCTGGAAGCGCTGCCGCTGGACGTCCGCAAGACAGCCGATTACCACTGGGTCCTTGCCCGCGCCCACCACAGCGCCGACGAGCCCGCGCTCGCGGCGGAGGCGCTGGCGGTTCTCAAGTACATGGATCCACAGACCCCCCGGGACACGAAGGCGATCCAGGACTGGCTCGAAGGGAAGGCGGCCTCCCTGTTCGCGGCGGCCCTGGACGCCTACCACAAGGGGGACATGCCCCACGCGGCGGAGTGCTACGTGAAGGCGATCCGCTGCGACCTCAAGGTGCTGGCCAAGCCGGAGGAAGGGCTGGGCGAACGGATCCTCTCCCTGGCCGCTCGAAAGGCCGACGTCGGCCCGAAGAAGCCGCTCTACTTCTACGGGCTGGGGTTCTGCAACTACCGGTACAACCACCTCCGGGCGGCCAAGGCGGCGTTCGAGGAGTTCATCCGGCGAAACCCCGACGTCTACTGGCAGTGGAAGGCGAAGCACTGGATCGATCGTCTGGACGCCGAGATCGTCGTGAGCGCCAAGGCGAGACAGGATCAAGCGGTGGCGGACCAGCAGGCGAAGCAGCAGGCCGAGGAGGAACAGGCTCGCCAGGATCAGGCGCAGGCAGCTGACAGGGCCGCCATGGACCAGGCCGCGGCCAAGGCTCAGGCGGTGGACCGGCAGCGCCAGCTCATCGACCTGGATGCGCGGATCCGCGACGCGGAGAACCGGCTCGAGACCGCCGTGAAGATGACCCAAGGCCAGGTCGTGGTCGATGAGTCCGGCCACGCGAGCGTGCTGGCCGTGAACCAGCGGGCGGTGAAGGCCCAGATAGTGGAGCTCGCGCGCCAGCTCGAGGATCTGAAAGCGCAGCGCGACGATCTGCAGCGGGCCCCGCGCTGACCGGCCCCGGGGAGGAAGTCCACGATCACACCGCCGGGCAGCGCCACGATCCTCGTCGTCGATGACGACGCGACCACCTTGGCCGTGCTCACCGGGGCGCTCAGGGAGAGAGGCTACCTGGTCAGAGCCTCCCCGGGCGGTCCCCGGGCGCTGGCGGCTGCCAGCGCCGACCCGCCTGACCTCATCCTGGTCGAAGTCAGGGCGTCGGAGCCGGAGAGCCGCGAGCTCTGCGAGCGACTGAGACGCCACGAGCGGACCCGGTTCATCCCGGTCATCTCCATCTCCGACCCGGAGTCGACCGTCGACAAGGTGGGGGCGCTCTCCTGCGGCATCGTCGACCACCTCACCAGGCCTTTCGAGTTCGAGGAGCTCGAGGCGCGCCTCCGGATCCACCTGTCTCACTCGGGCCGGTTGCGGGAGCTGGCCGGACAGGTCGACAGCCTGGAAGGGACTCTGGCGGAGCGGACCGGGGAGCTGGCCGACGCCCGGCAGAAGCTGGCCAGCCTCGATCGACTCAAGGGCGAGTTCCTCCAGCTCATCTCCCACGAGCTGAGGTCGCCTCTGGGGGGCATCCTGGGCTACACGGAGCTGCTCTTCGAGATGTGCGAGCAGGACCCCCGGGTCCAGGAGCTCAGAAGGCCGTTCGAAACCGCCCGCAGGAGGATGATGAGGATCCTCGATGACGCGCTGTTTCTCACGGAGATCAGGGTGTCGGGCGTGCGATCTCGAGGCAAGCCGATCCCGCTGGACCCGGCCCTGGAGTCCGCTGCAGCGGCGTCCGCAGGGCTGGCCGGTGCCAGGGGCGTCAGGATCTCGCCGGTGCCACCTGGACACGCCACGATCCTGGCCGACGAGAGGCTGCTGATCAGGGCGCTCCACGCCCTGCTCGAGGCGGCCATCAAGCTGTCCGCGGCCGGGGAGACGATCGGGCTCTCCTGCGATCCCGGCGATACGGACGTGCGTCTCACGGTGGACGTCCGCAGGGCGCCGATCTCCGATAATTCGATGTCCGGGCTGTTCGGCGTCTTCTCCGTGGCCGAGGTCATCGCTCCCGGCGGCGACCTGGGGCTCTCCCTCCCTCTGGCCCGGCGGATCATCCAGGAGTTCGGAGGATCGGTGGAGGCCGCCGCCCGAGAAGACTCCCCTGGAATCCGGTTCGTCGTCTCCCTCGTCCGGCGAGATCCGGACGATGACTGACGGTCCGGCGCGGCCGGCGGATCCGATCCGGCCGACGTTCCAGGATTCCCCGCCTGTTTCGCGGAGTCGGGCCTGTGATCAGGCCTTGGTGTGGCTGCAGAGTCACCAAGGAAAGAGAAAGAGGAGGGGATCCGGATTGAGGTCGCGTAGGGAGAGAGGAGACAGAGGAGGGGATCCGGATTGAGGTCGCGCTCGGGGGCGCGACTCGGACCCGGCGAGGCGCCGGGTCTTGCGACTCGGACCCGGCGAGGCGCCGGGTCTTGACGTTCCAGTTCAACGCTCGAGGATCTCCACGCTCAGCGATTCGTGACCGATCGTCACCCTCACCAGTGGCGTGCCCTCGATGATGCGCTCCTTCCAGTCGCCGCCCTGGGAGCACCTGATCGGCTGTTGCTCGATCTCGGCGCGCTCCTTCAGGTCGCGGAACTTCGGGTCCGTCTCGTCCTCCGGATCGCGCTTTCCATAGAGGTGGAAGTTGGCCCTGTCCTGGCGCAGAATGTCGGCCACCTTGGTCAGCCTGCTCCCCTTGGAGTTGTGGTGATCGTGCGCACTCAGTCTGGCCCTGTACGAGGGGGCCGAGGATGCCGGTGCCGGCGGAGCTTCGATGGGCGGGGCCTCACCGGAGGCCGACGGCAGCGATGGGGGAGCACCCTCGGTCGGCGTCGACTCGCTGGTCTTCTCGTCGCCTCCACCGGGCCGGACCGATCCGGAGCCACCGGTTGCGGGAGGTTCATCGGCACCGGCCGGTGCGCCCCCGGCCGCCTTCAGCGGCTCGATCCAGCTCTTGAGCCTGAAGCCGGTCGGCACCGAAGCGACGACCGCCTTGCCCATGAGCGATGTACCCGGCTCGCCGCTCCCGTACTCGAGGACGGCCACTGTGACGGTTCCTCCGTCCACCTTGAGGAACCTGCTGATCCACCGCCCCTGGCCCGCGCCCTTCTTCTCCCAGGGGTAATAGCCCGAGTTCGGTGGGTCCTCGATCAGGTGCTCGTCCCGGACGAGCTTGAACCCCAGCCCCTTCCATCTGAACACCCGGTACGACGGAGCGCTCACGTCGCTCTGCGGCGCCGGGCCCACGAGCTCGACGAACCCGTCGCCGTCGATGTCGCCGGCCACCTGCGGCAGGGTGACGCCGAAGTCCCACGACCCGAAGATCAGAGGGTTCGCCGTGTCACGACCTGTGGGGCCGCTCCAGATCGTCTTGCCGTCGGCATCGAGCACGACCAGCTGATAGAAGTCGCCCAGGTCCGTCCGGGCGCAACTCCTGAGCTCGATCGTCTCCTGTCTGCCGTCGTTGTCGAGATCGGCGGTGAACCGCGGGGGGCTGTCCCGATCGGGTTGGGCCACGATCGGCGTCAGCAGAGAGAGCCCGAGCACGAGCGCCAGAGCCGCTGGGCAGTTCATGAGGTTCGCTCCTTGCGGTCGACGAGACACGTCAGGACCGCAGTCTAGCGTCGATCCCGGCCCGTTGGAAGCGTCTTGTGGACCCCAGGATCCCCCTTTATTGGTCACACCCGTTCAAGTATCCTGACACTGGAACTGGGGTCGCGATCGGAGAAAGCGATCCGGCCGGAAGGGTGTGACATGCAAGGGAAGATCTTCGGATGTGCGGTGTCTCTCTCGATGCTCGTGGTCTTGCTGCCGAGGTCCTCCGTGACCGGGGAACCCGGCGGCTCCACCGATGCCGGCTGGGTCGAGGGGGCTCGCCAGGAGGCGGCAGCGCTGAGGAGCCACGCCGCTGACATCTCGACGCGCCACGCGGGCAGGAGCTTCGGCAGGGTGAAGGCCGCGGTGGACGCTCTCATCGCTGCCAAGCGAGCCGAGGCGGATGCCCTGGACAGGCTGGCCGGGACCGCGACTGGCGGCAACGCCGACGAGATGCGAGCCGCCAGAACGCTACGCGAGAAGGCCAGATGGACCACCAGAAGAGCGTCCGAGCGACTCCAGGCCCGGGAGGCGGAGCAGCGCAACACGACCGATGACAGGCTCATCGAGCGCCTGATGACCACGACTCCGCCCCCGGCAAAACCGGCCATGGATGCGCTGATCAAGGCCAAGGCGGCTGCCGCCAAGGCCTGGGGCGCCGTGGCCGAGGCCGCCAGCGCCGAAGCCTCCGCCCTGGAGATCCACGCGGCGAGAGAGAAGGCGATCGCCGCGGAGGGGAGCGCCCGGGTCGCCTCGAGGGCGTACGAACTGGCCTGCGAGGAGGCAGGGCTGACCGAGCAGGCACGACAGCTGGGCTCGAAGGAGCTCGGCCAGAAGGTCTCGGAGCTCAAGGAGCTCGACCGGCAGTTGCTGGCCATCGAGATGCAGAGAAACGAGGTGGAGCTGAAGCTGGCGCAGCACGAGCACCTCAAGCGGGCGCTGAAAGAGGCGACCCAGTCGATCCTCGAAGCGGCCAGGAAGCTCGCCCAGGAGGAGAAGTCGACCTCCCCGGCGAGCCCGTCATCCGTCCGGTAGCGCTAGAACCTGGTCTCGGCCCTGGCGTGCCCCACGACCGAACGGGAGTCCAGCTGGGGGTAGTCGGCGATTCCCGCGCCGAGGGTCAGGCGGAGGTCGCGACTCGTGGCCCCGGTGACGTGGACGAGCTCGGCGCCGCCGGTCACCCGGTCCACCAGGCCGGCCGTCATGTCGTTGGTCCTGCCGGCCCACAGGCCCAGAAGCGATCCCGATCCGATCGGGTGGTCGTAGCGAACGGTGGGGCCCCGGCTCTCCGTTGCGATCAGCGGCGTGGTGATCCGGGCGGGGTCGTCGGAGGTCAGCCGGGTGGTGTCCCATCTCAGCTGGAGTCGCCGTCCCGAAGGCCAGTCGTGGCTGATCAGGGCGAACAGGCGACGGCTGCCGAAGGTGCCACCGATGGGGGTGAGCTCCGTGTTGTCCCGGAGCAGGCCGTAGTGCAGGTCCGTCCTCCAGGATGGGAACCTGTGGCGCACCTCCAGCGCCAGGCTCCTCTGTTCGCTCGAGAGGACGAAGTTGGTCCTCGAGGAGCTTCCGCGGGCGACCCTCGAGACGACTCTGAACCGGTCGGACCATGGGGTGATGACGATCCCCGCCGAGGCGACCTTTCCCTTCTCGGCCACCAGGTCCGGGGTCTGCGTCCCCAGCACGCTGCGTTCGAGCACCGAGAGCGTGCCGGAGATCTCGGGACCCCGCGCCCAGGGCAGCGTGCCGCCGAGCTCGAGCTCGGCCTCCTCGAACGAGAGGTCCTCGAGCTTGCCGGGGAACAGCACGAAGGCGCGCTGGGTGCTGAACGTGCCCACCCGGGCACGGATCGACGGCAGTCTCGGGATCCTGAACCAGATCGAACCCTGGAGCCCCTCGTCCACGGGGGGACGGACGAACTCCCGGAGCGACTCCGGGTCCTGGGGCGAGTAGAGCAGCAGGGACTGGAACACGGCCGCATCGGACTGACGCGGGGTGAGGGTCCGGCTCACGTCTCCCCTGAACGCCACCCCGCGGGCGACCGGAACCCCGTCGTGGTTGTCCAGGAGCTGCCCCACGGTCTTCACGACCGCGAGACCCGGGCCCAGCCGCTTTGCGTGCTGCAGCTCCCGACGGGCCGCGTGGACGTGGCCGCGAGCCAGACTGAGCCGCCCCAGCGCGACCCAGGGATGGGCGCTCGTGGGCGCCAGGGCAGCCGACTGGAGGAACCTGCGCCGGGCGCTCCCGAAGTCGCCGCGCTCGGAGAGGACGGACCCGAGGCTGAGCAACGGCTCGACCCTGGTGGGCCAGCGCTTCACGGCGCCGTGGAGCAGCGCCAGGGCCTCGTCGTACAGCGCCAGGTCCGCGTACCCCCGCGCCACCCCCAGACAGGGGACGATCTGGCGGTGTCCTGCGAGCAGCGCCCGGTCGAGCGCTCGACGCGCCTCTTGCTTGGCGCCGGTCTGGGCCAGCGCCTGGCCGAGGAGCATCGTCTCCGTGGGATCGTCCGGACAGAGCGTCACGAGGTGTCGCCGGGCGTCCACGACGCCGGCGCTGTCGCCGCGCTTCTCCCGGATGGCCAGCTCTCTTCTCGCCGCGGCCTGGTCCTTCGGGGCCAACTCCCTCCACCGGGCGATCGCCTGGTCGACCTCCCGGGCTGCGCCGGCCTTCTCGGCGACGTCCACCAGGGTCCGCACGCAGGCGACGTCCCGCGGCGCCGACGTCGCCGCCTTCCGGGCGATGTCCAGAGCCTCCGTCGTCCTGCCCAGATCGGCCAGCGCCCGGGCCTGCAGCGTCAAGAGCCGGGTCGACGGGACCCCCCGCGACGCCAGCCACTCCAGGATGACCAGGGCGTCGGCGGGTCGATCGGTGACCACGTACTCGTCGGCCACGAACAGCGGATCGGCTTCGGCCGGAAGGATCGAGCTCGGCGGTGCCGGGGGTGGCAGCAGCCTGGCACCGGGAGGC
>JACQZM010000528.1:0-21485 GCA_016213885.1 Candidatus Rifleibacteriota bacterium
GGGTCGTTCGAACTGTGAGCCAGGGGACCGCTCCGGAAGAGTCGGTTCGCCCCGCGTCGAGCCGGGCGCTCCTCAGGGCCAGCGGGCTCATCGCGACAGTCACGCTTCTGACCAAGATCACCGGGTTCCTGCGGGTGGCCACCATCGCCGGCCGCCTCGGCGCCACGCCGGGCACCGACGCCTTCCTGACGGCGTTTCTGATCCCGGAGAGCCTCTACGTGTTCCTCACCGAGGGCGCCGTGACCGCGGCGTTCGTCCCGCCGTTCACCCGGGCGCTGGCCGGGGCCAGGGGGTTGTTCGGCTGCCTGCTCCTGTGGTCCGCCCTGGCCGTGGGGCTCATCGCCAGCGCGGCCGCGGCGATCGTGTGGGGATTCTCCGACACGATCGTCTCGCTGATCGCCCCGGGGTTCGACACGACCACGGCGAAGCTCACCGCGGGCCTGACCCGCGTGGTGGCGTGGTACATCCCGCTGGCCGCGGTGGCGGCGGTGCTGTTCGGGGGGCTCCACGCCCGGGGCCACTTCCTGTCGCCCGCCCTGGGACCGCTGCTCTTCAACGTGGCCGTGATCACCTCGGCGTTCTTCGCATTCCCCGGGAACGTGAGTCCGCTGGCGTGGGGGGTGCTGGCCGGGGGGCTGCTCCAGCTGCTGGTCCAGCTGCCCGCGACTCTGGTCGGCCTGCCGCGAGCGCTGGCCCGGCCCCCGGAGGCCGTGCCGGGGCTCGCGGAGATGGGACGGCTGCTGTTGCCGCTGAGCTTCTCGCTGGGGGTGACGCAGATCCAGATCCTGGCGGAGCGCATCATCGCCTCGCACCTGCCCCGCGGAGTGATAACCAGTCTCAATCTGGTGCAGAAGCTGGTGAACCTCCCCCTGGGCCTGGTCGGCATCGCCGTGGCCACCCCTCTGGTGCCGGCGCTCGCCCGGTTCCATCTGCTCGACGACCGGGTCGGGTTCGCCGTGGCGCTGCGTCGCGGCCTCGTCATCCTGATGGGGCTGATCGCGCCGTTCACGGCGATCTGCCTGGTGGAGCCCGCCGGGGTGGTGCGACTGCTGTTCCAGCGCGGAGCCTACGGACCCGCGGAGGTGGCCGACGCGGCCCGCATGCTGTGGCTCTACGCCCTGAGCCTCCCCGCGGTCTCCGGGAGCTTTCTTCTCTCCGGCGCGCTACTCGCCACGGGCGACGCCCTGACCCCGGCGCTGGTGAGAGCGGCGCTGCTCACCGGGAACATCGTGCTGAACTTCGCGTGGCTTCCCTGGCTCGGCTCCGGCACCATCCCGCTGTGCTTCTCCCTGATGTACCTGGCCAACGTGGCGACGCTGCTGGTCTGGATGGGGTTCCGACAGCGCCTGTTCAAGACCGCGGAGGTGGCCTGTCGCCTCGTCGCTCCGGTGGGCGTCGCGCTGGTCGCGGGGTACGCGGCGAGCTGCGCTCTGGGCGGCTCGACCACGGCCCATGCGACGCCACTCGAGGCGCTCCTCGGCATTTTGTCGGTCGGAACGGCCAGCGGCCTCTCAGCGCTTGGCACGACCTGGGCGGTGACGCCGCGGAACGGGCTGAACTCCGCTCATGAGAACGAGGATCAGCGCCCGATTCGTCCTTGAATTCCGGAGGCGAATGCTGCTAGTATCCATACTTGGCGCCGGCTGGAGAACTCGCCGGGAGCGTTTGGTTGTAGGAGTGTTTTCGTGCCCCACCAGGAAGAGACGAGCGCGGACCAGCTCAAGGTCAACACCGAGTACTACCGCAAGCTCAACCAGCAGCTGATCCAGAAGGACAACATCATCAAGCTGCTGCAGTTGAAATTGAAGAACCTCGAGACCGATCGCGCCCGCGACGGAGCCGCGGCCGGCGACGGCGTCGTCCTGGAAGAGTCGGATGCGGAGAAGAAGGGGAAGAGCAAGAAGAGCCGCGCCGAGCGAGATGCGGACGCGGAGCGAATCTCCGAGCTGACCGCCAAGGTGGCCGATCTGGAGCGCGTCCGGGAAGGGCTCGTGCAAGATCTGGCCCGGGCTCGTGAGGAGGTCGACGCCCGCGATCGGACCATCGCGGAGCTCAAGTCCAGGCCGTCCGGAGTCGACGTGGCCCAGCTCAACCGCGAGCTGGACAAGGTCAAAGGGCAGCTGGCCGAGAGGGTCCGCGAGGCGGAGGAGCTCAAGGCCCAGGTCGGGCAGATGCAGACCCAGGAGCGCTGGCCCACCAACGACGATCCGATCCTGAAAGACGAGCTCACCCGTGCCGAGCAGGAGCTGTCGCTGGCTCGGGCCGAGGTCGAGAAGCTCAGGGTCGAGGTGGCCACGGTCACCCAGCGTCACGCGGAGCTCGAGACCACGGCCCGGTCCGTGGCCAACTCCGAGTGGGCGCCCGTGGTCCCGGCGATCATCGGGCTGCTCCAGCGCATGAGAGAGCTGGAGCCTCACCTCGCCCAGGTGGCGGATCCGGCGGCCAGGGCGTTCAAGGGGCAGCTGGAGCAGCTGGCGCGCACCGCGGGCGTGGAGCGGATCCGCACCGTGGGCGCTCCGTTCGACGTCAAGCTCCACCAGGCCGTGGAGATGGTCTACTCGTCCCAGCATCCCCACTCCACGGTGCTCAGCGAGATCTCCACGGGCTACTCGGCCCGCGGAGCCGTGGTGCGGCTGGCGGACGTCGCCGTGACTCTCCATCCGCTCCACTGCCCGGCGTGCAACAAGGTGGCGGCCGAGGGCAGTCGGTTCTGCCCGAGCTGCGGCGGCCGGGTGCTGGGCCGGGAGAAGGAGGGTGTCCGGGTCCTCGACGACCGGGCCAGCCTGCTCTCCCACCTGGAGCTGGCCGGCGCCGCCGAGGTCGCCGGCGAGTGGCCCGACGCGCGGACTCACTACGTCAGGGTGCTCTCGTTCGACGAGAACTGCGTGGCGGCGGTGTTCGGGATGGTCAGGGTCGCCGAGGCCGAGGGGCAGTACGAGGAGGCTCTCACGTACCTGGATCGCGCGGTGCAGCTCGACGCGGAGAACGGAGAGACGATCAGGCTCCGCGGTCGGATCCAGGCCAAGCTGGAGATCGTGGGCAGGCTGAAAACCCTGGTCTAGCCGCCCCGACGAGTTGAAGAAGATGCAGCAGCAAGACGAACTGACGAAGACGTACGAGCCGAAGACGATCGAGCAGAGGATCTACGACCGGTGGATCGAGACCGGCGTTTTCGGCGCCAGGGCCGGCGGACCCGGCCGTTCGTATTGCATCGTGATCCCGCCGCCCAACATCACGGGCCAGCTGCACATGGGCCACGCCCTCAACAACGCGGTACAGGACATCCTGATCCGGTGGCAGCGGATGAAGGGCCAGACCACGCTCTGGCTGCCTGGCACCGACCACGCCGGCATCGCCACCCAGGCCGTGGTGGAGCGCGACCTGGTCAAGAAGGGCATCCGTCGCCGGGAGATGGGGCGCGAGCGGTTCCTCGAGAAGGTGTGGGAGTGGCGCGAGAAATACGGCTCCACCATCATCGCCCAGCTGAAGAAGATCGGGTCGTCGTGCGACTGGTCGAGGCTCCGGTTCACCCTCGACGACGGCTGCTCCCGGGCGGTCCGCAGGGTGTTCTGCGAGCTTTTCGGCAAGGGCCTGATCTACCGCGGCAACTACATCGTCAACTGGTGTCCCACGGACCACACCGCTCTCTCCGACGAGGAGGTCGAGCACAAGGAGACCGCGGGCAAGCTCTACTACGTCTCCTACCCGGGCATCGGCGGGGCGCCGGGAGTGCAGGTGGCCACGACCCGGCCGGAGACCATGCTGGGCGACGTGGCCGTGGCGGTCCACCCCGACGACGGCCGGTACCGTGACCTCGTCGGCAAGCGGGTGCTCCTGCCGGTGGTGAACCGGGAGATCCCGGTGATCGCCGATCGGTTCGTCGACCCGGCGTTCGGCACCGGCGCCGTGAAGATCACTCCGGCCCACGACCCGAACGACTTCCTGGCGGGCCAGCGGAACGGCCTGACCCCGCTGAACGTGATGCACCCCGACGGCACGATCAACGAGAACGGCGGCCCGTTCGCCGGGATGGATCGGTTCCGCGCCCGGGAGAAGATGATCGAGCGGCTCACCGAGGCCGGTCTGCTCGACCGCGTGGAAGACCACGTCCACCAGGTCGGCCACTGCTACCGGTGCCACTCCGTGGTGGAGCCGTACCTCTCGACGCAGTGGTTCGTGAAGATGCAAGATCTGGCGCGGCCCGCCGTCGAGGCGGTCCGGTCTGGCCGGATCAAGTTCCACCCGGAGCGGTGGACCAAGGTGTACTTCGACTGGATGGACAACATCCGCGACTGGTGCATCTCGCGGCAGCTGTGGTGGGGCCACCGGATCCCGGCGTTCTACTGCAGCGGCTGCCAGACCGTGGTGGTCCAGGAGGAAGGGGCGCCGGCCTCGTGCCCCGCCTGTTCAGGCACCGCCTTCACCCAGGACGAAGACGTCCTCGACACCTGGTTCTCGTCGGCGCTGTGGCCTTTCTCGACGCTGGGATGGCCCGAGCCCACAGCCGATCTGTCCACGTTCTACCCCACCTCGACCCTGGTGACCGATCGGGGGATCATCTTCTTCTGGGTCGCCCGGAGGATCATGAGCGGGCTCCAGTTCATGGGCGAGGTTCCTTTCTCCGACGTGTACATCCACGGCACGATCCTGGACGACCAGGGGCGCAAGATGTCCAAGTCGCTGGGCAACGGGATCGACCCGCTGGAGGTCGTGGACCAGTACGGCGCTGACGCGATGCGTTACTCGCTGGTGATGCTCTCCTCCGGCGGCCAGGACATCAAGCTCGCCAAGAGCAAGTTCGAGATGGGCCGGAACTTCGCCAACAAGGTGTGGAACGCGGCGAGGTTCCTGCTCATGTACCTGAAGGAGACCGACGTCTCGGCTCCTCCGGTCATCGAGCGTTCGCAGCTGGAGTTCGCCGATCGATGGATCCTCTCCCGGCTCTCCCGTCTGGTTTCGGCCGTGGAGGACAGCCTGTCGGCGTTCGACATGTTCGGGGCGGTGAAGGCTCTCTACGACTTCACCTGGCACGAGTACTGCGACTACTACGTGGAGTTCGTGAAGCCGAGGCTCGGCTCCGGCGACGCGCAGGGCTTGCCGTCCCGCCAGGCGGCGCTGGCGACGTCGCGGTACGTCTTCGAGACCGTGCTCAGGCTGTTGCACCCGATCATGCCCTTCATCACCGAGGAGATCTTCCAGCATCTGACCGGGGGGCGGGAGCTCCTGGCGGTTGCGGCCTGGCCGCGGGCGGACCAGCAGTTCGTCGACCCGGCGGTCGAGGAGGAGATGGAGCGGATCCAGAAGGTCATCGTGGCCGTCCGGACGATCCGCAGCTCGTTCACGACCAAGGACAACCAGCTCAAGCCCAACACGGAGTTGGATGTTCTGGTGAGGGCCGACGCTGGTGGGAAATGGTCTTGCCTGGTGGGTCGCGCCGACCTGGTCCGGTCTCTGGCCCGGGTCGGAAAGCTCACCGTCCAGCAGGACATCCACCCGCCTTTCGGCTCAGCCTCGGAGATCGTGGAGGACATCGAGATCTACGTCCCTCTCGCTGGTCTCATCGACTACAAGAAAGAAGAAGAAAGGCTCTCCCGCGAGCTGGCTCTCCGGCAGAGGGATCTCGAGATGGTCAGGAAGAAGCTCTCCCAGGAGAGCTTCGTCAAGAACGCCCCTCCAGAGATCGTGGAGAAAGAAAAGAACAAGCAGGAGGATCTACAGGTCGCCCTCCGCAAGATCGAGAATCTGTTGTCCAGTCTGAGGCAGCAGCGTTGACACGCCTGTCGCCGACAGTCGCCGTCGAGGAGGGGGCGACCCATGCTGGCCGCGTCGTGCCGGCCTGGTGACTGGTGATCGCTGACGAAGCGAAAGGAGATACAGGGTATGAGAAGAGCGATCCATCTGGCGATGGCAGCGCTGATGGTCGTGACCCTCTGGTCCAGCGTGCTGGCCGCCGACTCCGGCGGAGGCACGGGCGATCAGGCGGCCCCGGCTCCGAGCGTGGCCCCCGCCAAGAGTGGCGTGCAGGAAGCGATCGACGCTGAGCTCGCCACCCGAGCGATTCCGACCGAGGCCGATTACAGAGCCGCGCAGCATCTGTCGTGGCACATGTGCTGGCACCTGGGCCATCGCCCCGAGCGGTACCACCACGAAGATCGGCCGGACCATGACGAGTACCACTACCTCGGCAAGTGTCGCCAGTTCGCCGGCCCGGAGGCCCTGGCCCGCGCCAGGAAGCTCGCCGAGCAGGAGATCGCCGCCGAGGGCGGCACCGGCGCCCACCTCTGCTTCGCCGAGGACCCCTGCTGCTGCAAGTGCCCGAAGGGCACCGGCAAGCGCGGCAAGAAGCACTGCCACGTGTACATGAACTGCGGCTCCGGCCACGCTCATCACGTGGGGATCGTGTGGGCCAACGAGTGGGAGCGCAGCCACAAGCGCTACTTCTGGAAGATCGTCGGCGACATCTCCGCGATCGGCCAGGAGTCCGTGCCGCCGTGCGAAGGGCACGCGGTGCCGCCGCCCAAGCCGGTGCGGTGGAACGACTCCAACCAGACCTGCCCGCTGCCGTACGACACCTGGTTCAAGCCGCCGGCAGAGCGGACCGTCGTGGTGCCGTTCCCGCTGCCCCGCGAGGGCGACTGGAGAGCCCACATCTCCGCCCTGATGAACAAGATCGTCGATCAGACCGACTGGCTCAGGGCCGTCAACCAGGCGACCGTGGTGGAAGCCCCGCCGGCCCAGGCACCCGAGTGCCCCCAGGCCCCCGAGGGTGACTGATTGACACCTTGACCCGGCTCCGACGCTGGCTGGACCGGACACCACCGGTCCGCCTCGCCAGGAGAGAGCCCGCCGGGCCGTCTGCCGGCGGGTTCCTCATTTTTCTTGGCCGCCCGATCGCCTCGGTCCAAGGGCTCGTTCGGCGGCCGCGAGATCACGGCGGGGGACAAGCGATCGGCTGGCGGCAGCGGGCCGCGCGGAAGCCGCACGACCTGGGCTGGGCGCCGCTTCTCTTGTGCGGCTTGTCGCAGTCCCTGGCGGAGCACCGCAGGCAGTCCGGTTGGTTGTACCAGGAGCCGCCGCGACAGACCCGGTGGTCCACGGCCGTGGTGCCCACGGGGTCGATTCGGAGCGCCGGGTCCCGCTGCAGCTTCTGGTATCGCTTCTCGTCGTACCAGTCCAGGCACCACTCCCAGGCGTTGCCGGCCAGGTCCACGACGCCGAACGGCGACGCGAACCGCTCGTGGCGGTCCACCTCCACGGTGACCGATCCGGTCCGGCTCTCCGGCGAATGGCCGAAGTTGGCCCGCTTGTCGTCGGGCAAGTCGTTTCCCCAGGGGAAGAGCCGGTCGTCGTTCCCCTTGGCGGCTCGCTCCCACTGCGCCTCCGTGGGCAGCGTCTTGCCGGCCCAGGCGCAGTAGGCGAACGCGTCGTACCAGTTCACCTCCGTGATCGGCTGTCGGTCCCTCCTGGAGTCCAGGGTGTCGACCAGGTAGTCGGGGGTGAGCTGGGGCAGCTCCGGGCTGGCCACCTCGACCTGGCCGACGTGCGTCAGGTCCTGGTCTCGCTCGCGCCTGCAGGGTCCGTCCGGAGAGCACCTGCCGTGGTCCCTGGACTCCGAGTGCCACTGCGCGAACCTCCGGAACTGACTCACCGTGACCGGGTACCTGTCGATGAAGTAGCCGGACAGTCGCACCTCGACGGCCGGGCGCGCGTCGCTCCGGGGCCTTCTTCCCAGCTTCGCGTCGAGGACCTCGTCGCTCTCGACGGTACCGAGCACGACCTTGCCGGGCGGCACGTACACCATCTGGGCCCCGTCGGCCTCGGAGGTCACGATCCGGGGCACTTCCGCCGGGTCAGGGGGGTGGCCCATGTCCAGGAGAAGCCCGTACGGTTCGAGCCGGTCGCGGTGTCGCGTGGCGGTCTCCCGGGCGATCAGCATCGCCCTGTCCCGGCAGGTCCGGTTCCACTCGCCGGCGAACCACCATGCCTTGGCGACCAGCAGCCGCGACCGCATCGGGGTGAGGAACGACCCGCCGGGCTCTCGGGCTGCCTGATCCAGGGCGCGCTCGAGCGGCTCCAGGTCGGGCTGCAGATGACAGGCTGCCAGGGAGAGCAGCAGGTTCTCTTCCTGGCGGGGCGGGCAGGCGAGCTGCCGGGCCATCGCCTGTCAGGCCCGGGTCCTGTGGTCGCCACCGAGTCTCATCAGCACGGCCAGGGCAGCCATGAGATGCTGTCGGTTCGACCTGTCCATCGTCGCGAACCCGGCGTGCGTCAGCGCCCTGAGCCGATCTGCGCTCTTGCCCAGATCGGTCAGAGCCTCCGGGGAGAGCTGGGCGAGCAGCTCGATGGCCCTGGACGGAGGGACCCGGTGAGTGAAGCCGCCGAACATGCCGACGATCTCGGACATCTGCATCGTGCCGGCGGGCGAGGGGCCGCCGGGTGCGGAAGATGGGGCGATGGGGCGCCCAGGGTCGCCCACGGCGCGGAGCCCGATCCAGCAGACCGCGGCGGCGAGCACCGCGACCGCTGCGAACGCCGCCAGGTATCGTCGGGACCCGGTCGATCCGCGTGGCCGGATCGCCGTGGGCAACGGGGCCTTCAACATCGGCGATCTCGTCCGGGTGTCCCTTCGGGGCGACGGCCGGGCAGCCATGGCCGGCCGGGTGACCGCGACCTTGGCGGGTGTCGGAGGGGCGGCGTCGATCCGGCGAACCTCCCGGGGCAGGCCCCGAGCCACGGCCTCGAGCGCCTGCCCCACGGCCGTCACGGTCTCGAATCGAAGGGACGGCTGCTTGGCCAGGCAACGACGAACGATCTCCTCGAGGTCGGCCGGCACCTGGACGGCCAGGTCCGACAGGGGTGGAACCGGCGTGGAGACGTGGTCCGCGAGCACCGCGGTGAGCTGCCGGGGGGAGCCGTCGTCGGTGGCGGCGGGGAAGGGGAGTCGGCCGGCCAGCATCTCGAAGAGGATGCACCCGAGGGCGTACTGGTCGGAGCGGGCCGTGGCGCTCTCGCCCTGGACGATCTCCGGGGCCATGTAGCCGGGGGTCCCCATGATCATGCCGGCCGCGGTCATGCACGATTGCACCGACCGATCCACGGCGAGACCGAAGTCGCAGATCTTGACCCGGCCGCCGGGGTCGATCAGGACGTTCTCGCTCTTCAGGTCGCGGTGGATCACCGATCGCCCATGAGCGTGAGCGAGCCCCTCGACGATGGTGCAGCCGATACGCGCGACTTCCGCCGGTGCCAGGGAGCGGCTCCTCTCGATGTGCTCCCTGAGCGTTCTTCCCTCCACCACCTCCATCACCACGAACGGAAGCCCGGACTCCTCGCCGCAGTCGTAGACCTGCAGGATCGCCGGGTGTCGCAGGCGGGCCAGAATCTGGCACTCCCTGGCGAACCGTGCCCTGATCTCGCAGTCCGTGAGATGGGCGAACTTGATCGCCACCGGGAGGTCGAACCCCTTGTGGTGGGCCAGGTACACGGTCCCCATGCCGCCGCGACCGAGGACCGAGCGGATCTCGAACCGCTGCCGGAACGACTCCGAGAAGCCGCTGGCGGCATCGACGGTCTGGCTTGGATCGTCAGTGTTGGACACCATGGACGTCGGGTGGACCGGTCGCGCCGGGCCGGGCGAAGGCCCGGCAGCCACCGGGTCTGTCATCTTCAGGAAAACAGAAAGAGCCGATCATGAACCGCGTGCTCGCTGGTCTGAACAGGCTATTCTGACGGGTGTCAGGCGGCTTTCCTTCCACGGGTCTTCTTCTGAACCCGGGCGGCTCCCTGGTGTTTCATCGCCACGCAATCGAAGGAAGTCTTGTTCTCAGTCATTCTCGATCACTTCCAGGGGGGAATTGGCGCATCTGAATCTGTCGTCGAATGCGCCTCCAAAGACTGAGGTATCGGCATGGATGCGGATCTTCTTCACTGAGCGTTCTTTCTCCTTCGCACTCATGCAAGGCTGAGCTTCGCAAGAGAATATAGCACGAAGCTGTCACGAAAGAGGAAGGTCTCAGGACACAGGAAGCGAGGGAGGCCGATCCTGGATGCGGTGGGCTTCCAGCGGCTCCAGCGACGACAGGAGCAAGACTTCTCCCGGGGAGCCGCCGCGGTGAAGCGGTACTGGAAGCTCTCGTACGAGCCCACCGAAGGGGGCACATCGCGAAGAGCTCGGGTCGGACAGGCGTGGCACAACTATGCATAGCATGTTATGCTAATGTGCATGAGGACGACCATCGACATCAACGACGAGCTCTTGCGTCAGGCGAAGCGCCGCGCCACCGACGAGCAGGTCCCGCTGCGCGACATCATCGAGAGGGCGCTGAGAGCTCTTCTCGGAGGCAACTCCAAGGAGAGATCTCGCTACCGGCTGAGATGGCGTGCGGAGCGAGGCCGTCTCCAACCGGGAGTCTGCCTCGATGATCGGGATGCCCTCTTCGATCTGATGGACGGGCGGCGGTGATCGCGCTCGACACCAACGTTCTGGTCTACGCGCGTCGAGCCGAGATGCCGCTGCACGATCAGGCGCGGGAGCTCCTCCGCGCTCTGGCCGAGGGGGGCTCCCCCTGGGCTCTCCTGTGGCCGTGCGTCTACGAGTTCATCCGCGTCGTGACCCACCCGCGGGTCTTCGATCCGCCGAGCGATCTCGACGCTGTGCTCGACGATCTGGAGGCGCTGTGTGAATCGCCGTCGCTCACACTCGTGGGAGAAGGCCCGGCCCATTTCGGCCACCTCCGCAGGGCGCTCGCCCAAGGAAGAGCCGCCGGCAATCTGGTTCACGATGGCCATATCGCCGCGCTGGCCATCGAGCACGGCGTTCGCGAGCTCCTGACCGTGGACCGGGACTTCGCAAGGTTCCCAGGCCTGAAGTCGAGAAACCCTTTCGTCTAGACTCACTCGCCGGCCCGACTTGTTGACTTTCCGAGCGAGTCTCTCCGGTGGGTGAGACGTCCACGGTCGAAGGTCGAGGAGTCCGCGCGCCCACGCCGGCTTCGCGTTGGACCTTCGGCTGTGGACTGTCGGCAAAGGCAAATTCCGTCTGCTGGCCGGAGCGTATCCGCGTGGCGCCGTGCCGGTCGTGGTGGTCCGGTGCCGGGCGGACGGGCGAAGGCGACGGCTCCCCGGCGATCAGCCTGGAGCGAAACGCTCGACCGGTGACGCAACTCGCCCTATCGGCTGGACGAGTTCCAAGGTGAGTTGCCGGTTGGCTTTGGCCCAGACCGCGCTCGCGGCTGAGCCCGCATCCGGGTCTTTAGCCTCGGCGCGGCGTCCGGACCGGCGTCCGTCACTGTGACGCGCCGGAGAACTTGGCCCACCAGGTCTGATCGCCGACGCGCTCCAGGAAGCGCCGGCCTCCCTCACCACCCAGCGGCCTGATGTTCGAGCCGTCCGGGTCCATCAGCCAGATCGTGCCGCCTCCGCCGCCTTCGTCGAGCTTGAGCAGGATCCGGGCCAGCCCGTCGGACGACCAGATGCCGGCGTGATAGCCCAGCGGCGTCAGCGGCCGTCGGTTCGAGCCGTCCCGGGCCATGGTCCACACCCGCGATTCGGGCCAGTTGCCCCCGCCGGCCCGCCACCGGTTGAACGAGATCTGGGACCCGTCGGGGCTGTACTGGGGGCCATGGTGCGTCCAGCCCGGCTCGAGGTCGGTGACCTGACGGAGGTTGGACCCGTCGAGATCCATCTCCCAGAGGGTCTGCTCCCCGGCCGGGCCGGCGACCCGGCGCGAGGCGAAAACGACCCTGCGACCGTCCGGGCTCACCTTCATGCTTCCGTCGTCCGCGGCATGGTTCGTCAGCCTCCGCACGTCCGATCCGTCGATCTTCATCGAGTAGATATCGGTGTTCCCTTCGGAGCTGTGATTCCACAGGAACCGCTGACCGTCCGGCGAGCACGTCAGGGCGCATCGAGCGGTGCCGCGGAACAGGACGACCGCCCGGTCCGGAGAGGCGAGGTCGACCAGGAGGATGTCGAAGAGCGAGCTGCCGGTCTCCTGCGCCGCCGAGAAGGCGACCTTGGTGCCGTCTGGAGTCCACACCGGTCCCGCCTGCTCCCGGTGCGCCGCAACCAGCCACGGAACGAGGTAACGGGGGTGGTCCACGTTCAGGTCCATCACGAACAGGACGGTCCGGCACGCCGCCTCGTCGGCGCTGCGCGGGCTCCGACCGGTGACCCGTCCCAGCACGACGAGCGGCTCGATGAGGCTCTCCACGTAGTAGACGACCTCGTCCGTCGGTGGGGCCGGGTGTCCCGTGGAACCGGGGAGGGACGTGATCGCGTGCTCGTGCCAGAGGTGATACAGCGGGTACTCCCGCCTGAGCGTCTCCAGGATGGCGTAGGCGCAGTCTCTCGCTACGTTCCACGATCGGGCGTCCCGGGTCGTCACCTTCTTCATCACCGACCACGCCCAGGGGATGTGGGCGTGGGCCGCCTCCGACGAGCCACGGTACGTCTGGGTGATCTGGCGGTAGAGCTGGCCCGCCTCCTCGAGGAGCTGTGTTCTGGAAGCGGGGCCGGACCGGGCCGCGACCGGTCGCACGCAACCGCCCGGCGCGGGCTCCATCCGCTCGAACGGCAACTGCTCGGCCCGGAAGGCGCGACACTGCGCCAGCCGGAACAGGCATCGAGGCACGGTCTCCTTGCGGCAGGTCGCGCTCTGGGCCTCTGCGGCGGCGAGAGCCTCCTCGTAGCGGGTCTGGGCTTCGGAGACTCCAGGCTCCTGGGGCGAGTCGGCGAACAGCAGGGCGTCGCCCTTCCGGATCTTCGAGAGCACCGTGCGCTCCTTCTCGACGTCGGAGGAGTAGCTCGACGCCCTCAGCTCGGCGACCAGCGCCGCGGCCTCGAGATCCCTGCTGCGGGCCTGGCGATCCCACACCGTGGATGCGGCACGGTTGCGCTCCCGGGCCGCCTCGTCTCGCGACACGCCCGCACGAGCCGATCGCGGCCTGAACTCCCGGACCAGCCGGTCGATCGTCTCGGTCAGCAGCGGCGGCGAGGGCGGGCGGGCGGATGCCTCCAGCTGCCGGACGAGCTCGACGGTCCGGGAGATCGGATGGCCCCGGTCGAGCAGAGCCCGGGCGTACCGGACGTTGACGTTGGTGGCGGGGCGATTGAGCTCCCGGAGCCGCTCCTCCTGGCCGAGCCGGGCGAGGGCGCTCGATCGCCCCCCCGCATCGTCGATCTCGTACTCCAGCCGCGCGTGGCGGCGGAGCTCGACCTGGGTCGGTCTCAGATCGCTGACCTGGAGCAGCTTCGCCCGCTCGATGTAGGTCATCCGGCACCCGTCGTGGTCGACGCGGACGAAGATGTCCACCAGGCCCGGAACCACGCCGCCACGGGTGTCTTTCACCGTATCCACGACCACGCAACAGCTGGCGCCTCGATAGGTCGGTCGCTCGATCCGAGGCTTCGCGAGCTCGTGCTGCCAGTGGCTCCACGGCTTCTTCTTGAGCTCGTTGAGCGTCTTGGCGAACAGCGCCTCGGCCAGGTAGAACTGGGACGTGTCGTCGGTGATCCGAGCGATCTGGCGTACCCCCGAGATGAACTGGGTGTAGAGCGCCACCAGCACCAGCCCGAGCACCAGCACCGCCGCCACGGCGACCATGTAGGCCATGCCGGCCAGCGATCGACCGGGTCGCGGAGCTCCCGCCGGTGCGCCGGTCACGATCCCGCCCCCGGGTCGTCGGGTCCCGGAACGCCCCAGGAACCGTGCGTCGGGTCCTCGGGGATGTACCGTTCGACCCCGCGCAAGAAGATCGAGGTCACGACGTTGGCCTCGCCCTGGCCGGCCTCCGAACCGACCGATATGTCCACGTTCACCCGGCTCTGGGCGCGTCCGCGACCGCAGACGGCCGAGGTCGCCCGGAAGTGCCGGAGGTTCTTCGCGAGGAGCTCCGGAGGCTCCGAGGGAGCGTTGAGGTTGGCTCGATACAGGTTCTGCGGGCCGCCCTGGGCGCCGTCCACGTAGTAGAAGATCGTCTCCCCCCTGGCGTTCACGAAACCGACGCCGCCAGCGGTCTGGCCCTCCTTCGTGTGGAACAGTCGAGTGCCCTCCTGGATCTCGTTGGTCATCCGCCTGATCTTCAGCCGAGCTTCTTGGCTCGCCGAGGAGCCAGCGGCAACGCGGGTCCCGACCATGCGCCCCTGCCAGAGGAGCTGGTAGACGACAGTGACCAGCACCGTGGAGATTCCGAGCGCGACGATCAGCTCGACGAGGGTGAACCCGCAGGGCGAGCCAGAGGCGGGCTTGGGGGGCGGGATGAGCGAAGCGAAGGGCCCCAAAGGTGAAACGATGCCGCCCGGCTCGGCCGCGGAGCGCGCGACGCGGTCGAACCCGCTCCGTCGGCTCCCCGGCCACGACGACCCCTGGCGGTTCATGCGCGACCCCTCAGAAGCATCGGATCGGCCCCTCCGGCCACGGGTTGTACTGGTGGCGGGTGAACACGGTGAAGAAGCTCCGGGAGAGCTCCTCGCCCCCCGGGCCGGTCCAGCGGATCAGGGCGACGATCTCGACCAGGTCGATCTCCGGGTGTCCGTCGCCGTCGCTGTCCAGGGTGGATTCCGGCACGGAGAGTCTCACCTCCAGCGAGGCTCGGTAGTGCTCGAGCTCCTGGTACAGCGTCGGGTTCGTCTCCTGTGTGATCCCGTGCAGGCGGGACCCCTTGAGGTTGACGAAGTCGACGAAGTACCGGGAAGGGGCCTTGTCGCGGAGCACGACGATCGGCTCGCCCTCTTCGGTCAGGTTCAGAAAGAACTTCTCGTAGTCCCGAGCACAGATCCGACGGTCCAGCTCCTCCCTCGACAGGTTGAGGTGCCCCACCCGCGGATCGCCATCCGGGACCGGCTTCCCGGCCCGGACTTCGTCGAGGCGAAAGAACCGTTCGTCGCCGTCGTAGAGCCGGTAGCGGACGTTCTCCAGGATCGCCTGGGCCAGAAACGTGGCGTGCGTGGCCTCCTGCGTCTTCTTCAGGCCGGCGAACAGCCGATGGTAGCCGGCCACGATCGGTACGAGCGCCACCGACACGATGACCGTGGCGACGAGAACCTCGACGAGACTGAAGCCGCGCCGCGACCGCTCGCGTGCGCCTCGATCGGTCCGGTCCGTCATAGATCGGGCGCCTCCGGGAGCCGATCCGGTGGCCGGGAGCGAGGCGAGGGGCCGCCGACCTTCCGCGCGTCGCCCGACGCGTAGACCCCGCCGAACCGCGTGCCGCCGGTACGCCTGCCCGTGAAAGACACCGTGTCGCCGGGGACGATATCGGATCCGATCGCCGTTCGCGGTGACAGTGCCACGGTCCCGTCGCCGGTACGGAGAACCAGCGCCGATCGGTCCCCCGGCATGATGACCACGGTCCCCACGCCCTGGACCGCCTCGGCGGGGGGCTCGCTCGACGGAACGACATCGACCAGGCGGGGGACCGTCGCCGGCGGCTCGTCCCGGGAAGCGGCGCCCTCGGGAGCGCCGGCGCGGCGGAACGACCAGAGGCAGGCCGTGGCCACGAGCGCCCCGACGAGCCACGGTAGCATCCGCCGCAGATCCAGCGATCCGTCGTTGCCGCCCACGATGCGGGAGAATACCATCCGGCGGCGGATCGTGCCAGGCCCCTCTTGGCCGCGATCCGGGTCGAGTAGCGACTCCACGACCAGGGCTGCTAAGCTGGTGCTCGATGAGCGACCGATCGGACGGAACCGGCCAGCAGCCAGGCCCCGACGCTTCTCGTGGCGGCGCGTCCCAGCTCTCGCGCCCTGGCCGGCCGACCGGCCAGCGCTCCCGGGTGACCGCTCGGCTCGCCCCGGACACGTGCCGGCCCCCCGACGACGCCTGGACGCGTGCGAAGGTGTTCCTCCGCCAGTACGGTCTGCTGCTGGTGCCGGTGGTCGTCGTCGCGGCGCTGGGAACGACCCTGGTCGTCAGGCTGGCGATGGGGCCGGCTCCGGTCCGACCGGGCCGGCGCCCTCCCGGCTCCGGGCCGATGGCCGTGCTGGCCCGGATGGCGACCGCCCCCGACATCGGCCCGTTCGTCGGCAAGCTGGTGACCCTGCTGGGCACCATCGTCGAGCTCTCCGCGGAGCGCGACCGGGTGCTCGCGCGCCAGGGAGACCGCCTGTTCGCCGGTCGGTCGGCGACCCTGCCCGAAGGGCTGGATGTCGGCGACAGCGTCGAGGTGTCGGGGGTCGTCGTGAGCCGCGTCCAGGGCGTGGTGGTCCTCTTGACGCGCCGCGTCGAGACGGTGGCCCCGTCGGGCCCCGTCGCAGCCTCGCCGTCTCGATCGCCGGGCCACGTCGGCGCCCCCCGGCCGCTGGTCGACTCCCCTCTTGCCATCCGTTCCCGCGAGGGTCGTCTCGAGCTCGAGTTCTCGACCCGCCGTCCGGTGGCGCTCAAGGCCACTCTGAAGGCAGGCGACCGCTCGCTGGCCCTGCAGGCCGAGCGAGCTGCCGTCAGAACCCATCGATTCGGGGTCCCTCTCGAACCGTTGCGTGGCCCGTTCCAGCTCGAGATCGCCCCGGCGGTGGCATGGGAGCCCGAGCCGCTGCGGCTGGACCACCCGGGCCTGCTGAAGCAGTACGAACAGCTCAGCGGGAGACTGGACCTTGCGCCGCCGCCGGTACCGAGCGACGAAGGGCGGCGGCGAGGAGCCTGGCGCGAGTTCGAGCTGAGGGCGAGACGCCATCGCGAGAACCTGGGCGAGCTGCTCGACCTGATCCCCGCTCTGCTGGATCTCCCCGACCTCTCGCTGAGCGAGAAGCGGCGTCTCTACGACGCGGTCACACCTCTGAGGGTCGTGGCACGCCAGCGAGCCGGGGTCGATCAGCATCGCCTGCCGGGCCAGCCGCTGGGGCGCCTGTTCGGTCTGGGGCTTCCCGACGACCGCGGTCTGGCCCGGGCCCGGCTCGGCCGGAGGACCAAGGTCGAGGTCACGACGCGTCGCAAGGACATGGCCGCCACGCTGGGAGAGGCGGTCTCGTTGACGTATTCGGCGGAGACGACCGACGAGATCTCGCTCGCCAAGGCCCCGGAGCAGCTCGGCCGGGCCGCCCTCGAGGTGCGCGTGCGTCTCGGACTCGGCCAGCCGGACCTCCTCTGGCTGAATCTGGAGGGCGAGGGGCGGGAGCCGTGGCGACTCCTCATCGACCGGGGCTGCACGATCCGCAACGTGGATCAGGCTCTCGTGGAGGTCAACTTCGGGCCGCACGAGGAACCCTCGAAGTACTACTACCACGGCCTCGATCCCCGGATCCTGGCGGGGACGAGATACCGGGGCCGGGCCGAGCATCAGGCGCTGAGCGGGACGGCCGACGCCGCCGCGATGCTGGCGGCAGCGAAGGTGAGCCTCCTCGGATGGGCCGACCCGGTCGAGCCGCTGCTGTCCAGCGGGCCGCTCACGACCCCGGGGCGCTGACGCCCTGGCGCCCCCTCGCCGTGTCCTGTACACTTCACCCCGGCAACGCCCGAGCGTTGGAGGTGGTGGCCCATGTCGGCGACTTCGGCCCGTTCTTGCTTCGTCACCGCGGCGATCGTCCTGTGGGCCCTCTGGTCGGGGTCGATCAGCGCCGCCCCGCTCCGGGTGGGCTCCGCCCTCGGCGACCAGGAGCTCCTCGACGTGGTCCAGAAGCGGACGCTGGGCTACTTCTGGGAGTTCGGCCACCCGGTGTCCGGGATGGCCCGGGAGCGCGACTCCAGCCCCGACACGGTCACCACCGGCGGCACCGGGTTCGGCGTGATGGCGCTCGTCGCCGGCGCCCAGCGCGGGTTCCTCGACAGGGCCGCCGTGGTGGCGAGGCTCACGCGCTGCGTCCGGTTCCTGGAGAAGGCCGATCGGTTCCACGGGGCGTGGCCGCACTGGCTCGACGGGAGAACCGGTCGGACGATCCCGTTCGGCCCCAGGGACGACGGCGGCGACCTGGTGGAGACCTCCTTCTTGATCCAGGGTCTTCTCACCGTCCGGCAGTGGCTGTCCGGTGCGGACCCCGCCGAGGGCGCCCTGAAGACCCGGATCGATCGGCTGTGGCGCGAGGTCGAGTGGAGCTGGTACGCCCGTGGCGGCGAACCGGTCCTCTACTGGCACTGGTCGCCCAAGCACGGCTGGGCCATGAACCTGCCGATCCGGGGATTCAACGAGTGTCTCGTCACGTACGTCCTGGCCGCGGCCTCGCCGACTCATCCGATCCCGCCGTCGGCGTACCACCGCGGGTGGGCCCGGGGTGGCGCGATCCGGAACGGTCGGGAGTACTGCGGGGTGGCGCTGCCGCTGGGTCCCGACTTCGGCGGCCCGCTCTTCTTCTCCCACTACTCGTTCCTGGGCCTGGACCCCCGCGGACTCTCGGACCGGTACGCCCGCTACTGGGAGCAGAACGTCGCCCACACACGGATCAACCGGAACTACTGCGTCGCCAACCCCAGGGGCTACGCGGGCTACGGCGAACGGTGCTGGGGGCTCACGGCCAGCGACTCCGTGGACGGCTACGCGGCCCACTCGCCGACGAACGATCTGGGCGTGATCAGCCCCACCGCCGCGCTCTCGGCGTTCCCGTACCTGCCCGACGAGTCGATGAAGGCGCTCAGGTTCTTCCACGACGAGCTGGGAGACCGGCTGTTCGGCGAGCACGGCTTCGTCGACGGCTTCAGTCTGTCCCGCAGCTGGTTCGCCCGGTCGTTCCTGGCCATCGACCAGGGCCCGATCGTGGTCATGATCGAGAATCACCGGAGCGGTCTCCTGTGGCGGCTCTTCATGTCCTGCCCCGAGGTGGGCCAGGCGCTGAAGCTCCTCGGCTTCCGCATCCAGCGGTGATCGGCAGCGCATCGGGCCGGTCGGGGCCATGATCCGGCGAGGCGCCGGATCCGGGACTCGAATCCAGGCTCCCCGTTCGCGGGCCCGATCTGGTAGAGTGTGGGCGGCCCGCCGACCGCCGGCTTCGCCCGGCCCGGCCTCGAGGGGTGGCACGAGTCAGGGGCCCGGGGCCGCTCGAAAGGAGAGATCTCCGGTGCTGCGTACCGCATGCGTGACGTTCCTCGTGCTCGCCCTCGTGGGCATCGTGGGCTGCCCCACGGTAGGCAAGCCCAAACCGGGGAAGAGCGCCAGCACCCTTCCCGGGAAGGCCACCCCGAAGGCCAGGTACGAGGTCGAGGTGCTCGAGGAGGGGAGTGGCCCGTCGCCGAAAGAGGGCCAGACCGTGGTGATCCACTACACCGGCACGCTCCTGGACGGCACCAAGTTCGACAGCTCCTACGACCGGGACAAGCCGTTCGAGTTCGTGGTCGGCAAGGGAACCGTGATCCAGGGGTGGGAGAACGCCATCACGGACATGAAGGTGGGCGGCAAGTACAAGCTGACGGTCCCGCCGGAGATGGGCTACGGGAAGAAGGAGGAGGGGGAGATCCCGCCGAACTCCGTGCTGGTCTTCGAGATGGAGCTTCTGAAGATCAAGGCCAAGCCCCGGAAGCGGGCCTAGTACCAATACCCATGAAATACCGGGAAAGACCGCCAGATTGCTGGGACCAGGGAGCGAAGCGACCGGTCGAGGCCGGCTCCGCTGGCCTCGAGGGGGGGGTGTGGGGCGCAGCCCCACGTCCAATGATAGCCTTGCCGGCAGCCACCCTCTCGCTAATTCAGGGGTACTGGACCTAGTACAGCTCCCCGGAAGTTCCCGGGCAGATCGAGTGGAGGTTCCAGGGAGCGAGGCGACCGGTCGAGACGAGCTCCGCGCGGCTCGAGGAGGCCGGGACCAGTCGAGAATGGAGGGAGTTCCGTCGCCATGAAGAAGGCGCTCTTGCTCTGCGTCGTTCTGGCCGTGCTGGGCCTGGCCCTGCCGGTCTCCAACCTCGTACTGAAGCCCTCCGGGGCGGGGATCCTGCCGGCTGCCGGTGCCGATGCGACCCTGGCGAAGGCGCTCGCGGTCTTCGAGAAGAAGTGCCTCTACTGCCACGCGGCCGGCGTGAAGATGCCGCTCTACGCCAGCTTCCCCATCGCCAAGGATCTGATCGCCAAGGACGTGAAGGAAGGGCTGTCCGAGCTCGACCTGGCGGCCGAGCTGAACCCCGGACCGGGCAAGCCGGTGGGCGAGGCGGCGCTGGCCGCCATCGAACATGTCGCCGATGCCGGCACCATGCCTCCCGGGCGGTTCGTCGCCATGCACTGGGACACCTGCTTTGCCGCGGCGGACAAGGAGGCCCTGAAGGCCTGGGTCGGAGACGTGCGCGAGAAACACCACGCCACGCCCGGCGTCGCGGCCGGATTCAAGCGTGAGGTCGTCCAGCCCCTGGCCGCGCCGACCGGCCTCGACCCCGAGAAGGTGGCGGTGGGTGACACGCTGTTCCACGACAAGCGTCTCTCCAAGGACAACTCCATCGCCTGCGCCGGGTGTCACGCCCTGGACAAGGGCGGCACGGACCAGCAGCAGTTCGCCAAGGGCGTCGGAGGGGCCATGGGCGACATCAACTCGCCCACGGTGTACAACTCCGGCCTGTTCGTCCGTCAGTTCTGGGACGGTCGCGCCGCGACCCTGGAGGAGCAGGCCAACGGGCCGGTGAACAACCCGATCGAGATGGCGTCCAACTGGCCCGAGGTGATCGGCAAGCTGCAGCAGGACCCGGCCATCGTGGGCGCCATGACGAAGCTGTATCCGAAGGGGCTGGTGAGCGAGAGCATCACCGACGCCATCGCCACCTTCGAACGCTCCCTGGTCACGATCGACTCGCGGTTCGACAGCTACCTGAAGGGCAAGGCCGACGCGATCAGCGCCGACGAGAAGGAGGGCTACGCCCTGTTCAAGTCCGTCGGCTGCGCGGCGTGTCACCCCGGGAAAGCGCTGGGCGGCCTCACCTTCGAGAAGATGGGCCGACGGCGCGACTACTTCGCCGAGAAGGGCGGGCCGAAGAAGCCCGACCTCGGCCGGTTCAACGCCACGCAGAAAGAGGAGGATCGCTTCCGCTTCAAGGTGCCCACGTTGCGCAACGTGTCGGCCACCTTCCCCTATTTCCACGACGGGACGTGCAAGGAGCTGTCCGAGGCCGTTCGAAAGATGGCCTACTACCAGCTCGACCGGATGCTGACCGTCGACCAGACCGGGAAGATCGTCGCCTTCTTGAACTCGCTGACCGGTGAGTACAAGGGGCAGCCGCTGGTGCGGTAGGACGCGCGGCCTCTCGCGGGGACTCGCCGGCGCCGGCGCCGACGCCGGCGCGCCGCGGCAGGCCCCGGGGCTCGGACTTCATCGAGGGGTCCGACGATGAGACTATCACCACCGAAGCTCGCCGGCTCGGGCCCGCCGTCGTGGCGTGGCGCGGTCCGGCGAGGCCGCTGCTCGTCGCTCGTGGGCGCGGGGCTGGTCATGCTGACGCTCGTTCTCGCGGGCGTTCCCCGGTCGTCGGCGGCGCCGGTGGATCTCCTCGAGACCGACACCCAGGCGTTCGTCCAGGACAGCGGTTCCATGGACGTGATCTACTCGCTCACATTTCGGGACAACGAGGGGCGCTCCGGGATCCGCAA
>JACQZM010000528.1:21589-37116 GCA_016213885.1 Candidatus Rifleibacteriota bacterium
CCAGCCGATGCGCTTCACCCGCGGCACGCTCCGTGAGGGCGACGCGGTGCTGACCGCCCGGACCACCGCGCTGGGCGGCGGCTACTACTCCGTGGGGTTCGACGGCCGGACCCTGGCCGGGCGCACGTACACCCTGGAGCTCCACTTCCGGAGCGAGCACCGGTTCGCGGAGCCGACGGTGCGCGACGGTCGGGAGCTCCTGGCGGTCTGGTTCAACCCGGTGAGATGGGCCATGCCGATCGGCACATCCACGATCAAGCTGGTGCTGCCGCTGACGCTGCCCCCGGCCGTGCGGCAGCACGAGGACATCACCCCGGCGATGGTGGACCGGTTGGGCGTGGTGAGAGACCCGGAGAATGCGGCGAGCCAGCAGAAGTACGCCTACGTCTACACCGACACCCCCGTCGGCCGCCGCCTCACCGTGTTCGTCCAGCGGACCGGCCTGCCCTCCCAGGGGACGCACATGGTCCGCGTCTACCTTCCCAGGACGTCACTCGCGGGGCTCGGGGCCGCTCCCGACGACGCCACGGACCGGCCACCGGAGGCGGAGCGGCTCGTCGCCCGCGGGACGGCGACGCTGGTCAGCCAGGAGTACCAGCTCGCCCTGAACTCGGCGCTGCCTTCCGGCGCCAGGTCGAGGGGCCTCGAGGCGACGGCCCGGCTCGTGCTGTCGGAGCAGGGGAGCCGCAACTTCGTTCCCAGGCCGCCGTTGAAGTCGAACCTCCGCGCCGTGGGCGAGCAGTTCCTGGTGCGTGTCGCCGGAGAGGAGACGATGGCCCGGGACAGGAGCCTGGAGGTGGTCCTCCGCAAGCCGACCGCTCAGGGCCAGTCGATCGAGGTGAACTTGACCCGCTGGTACGAAGTGCCGCCGAGGCTGCCGGTCCGGACCGAGAGAGGGATGGCGCTGGTTCCCATCGAGTTCGAGGGCGTGCCGGCCTCGTACGCGTCCGGCAACGAGGCGTCGGCGGCGCTGACGCTCCGGACCGGCCTGCCGGTGCTGGCGCGGCGAGGCCAGCCGCTCGAGGTGGGCCCGGCGCTCGGTCCGGGGGTCGAGATCCCGGTCGTTCTCGTCGATCCGCCCCGGGAGAAGCTCTCCGTGACAGCCGCCCCGGTGGACTGGCGCGACTCGCGATTCGCCGGCTGGTCGCCGGCCGACGAGTTCGCCGGTCTCGGACGCGATCCACCGGAGTGCGTGGTCTCCCGGCCGAGCACCACGGCCACGGGACCGGTGCGGAGCTCCCTGCTGGCTCCGGCCGGGCCTCTGGGCCACCCGGTGCCGGTCGCCACCTCGATCCGGCTCTTCTTCGAGCACCTCTTCACCGGCTCTCTCACCCGGCGCGACGTGAACCGGGCGATCGACCTGGTCAGGGACCTGGTGTTCCTGGTCTTCCTGGCGTTTCTCTTCAACGCCCCGCTCCTGCTGGCCTTGTTTCTCACCCTGGGCTGGCCGCTTCTCGTGGCAGAGCGAATCGCCGGCGTCCGGCTGTGCCCCGAGGCGCTCCGCCCGGGCAACGGCGTCAGCGGGTTCAGCTCGACCCGGGCGTCGGTGTTCGGCTTCTCCGGCCTGGTGGTGATCTGCCAGGTCTTGTGGCTCGGCGTCAGCGGCGTGCTGGCCGTGGCGGCGAGGCTGCTGCGCCTGCACCCGTACCTCGACCTCGCCTTCGCGGCGAAGGTGCCCCCGGCGTACCGGTCGCCGGAGATCGTCGTGACCACGTTCCGCAAGGAGGGGCATGTGCCCCGGCTCGAGCCGGTCGAGGCGGCCATGGTGATGGACCGGCCGATCAAGGCGATCAACCTGCTCGTCCTGGGCCTTGCGCAGAAGGGGGCGATCAGGGTCTTGACGCGCAACCCGCTGCAGGTCGAGGTTCTCGACCGGGACAAGGCCGGGGGCGCGGCCGAGCGAGTCTTCGTGGACGCGCTGTCCAGGGAGGGCATGCTCTCCCCAGAGGGGATGCGGCGGGTCCTCGGGGCGCTGACCGAGGCGATCGGGCCCAAGGTGTGGAGGGCCGACCCGGAGGCCACGGTCGCCTCGTGCCGCAAGGGCTCCGACGACCGATGGACCGCGCTGCTGGCGCTGCCGAGAGAAGAGCGGCCGATCTACTTCAACCAGCACTACGGTCAGCTCTACCTGAGCGACACGTGCTTCCAGCAGATCGAGACCGCGTTCGACCCGATCCCCGCCGAGTCGCCGCTCGACTCCCCGCTGAGCACCCTCGGCGCGACTCGCTCGGTCCAGACGCTGGGCGGCGCCGTGGAGCGGGTCCAGGAGCTCACCCAGGGCGTGGTCGAGTCGATCGAGGGAGGGGTCATCACCACGGTCGAGCGGATCGAGTCGTTCTTCGCCGTGGACGGCAACCCTCCTCCGGCTGCCGATGGGGCCCTGTCCGCGGCCGGCGCCGGCGGCGTGGACGCCAAGCTGGTGTCGCTGGCCGTGGGGTACGACGCGTGTCACTCCGCCTGCCATTCGGCGTGCCACTCCGCCTGTCACTCCGCCTGCCACTCGGCGTGCCACTCCGCCTGTCACGACGCCTGCGCCTGTCATTCCGCCTGTCACGACGCCTGCGTCTCGTCCTGCGCGGGGGAGTTCTGATGGCGGACCCGACCACGTTCGAGCAGATCGACGCCATGGTGGCTGCCACGCGGGCCGCCGTGTTCGTGCGCAGGGTGGACGACGTGCTCCTCATCCGACCGGAGAAGACCCTGGGGGTCAACGAGTCGGCCGCGGCGATCCTCGAGGCGCTCTACCGCCGCGACGGTGGCCCGGCCCGGGAGGCTCTCGAAGCGCTGTCGACCAGGCTCGCGGTCGGACTGTCCCGGCTCGCCGACGACACGGTCGAGCTGCTCAAGACCATCGTCGCCCTCATGCATGACGACGTCTCGCCCAGGGCCAACGTCCGCAGGGAGACGTTCGACCGGCGCCGGATCCGCTTCCCGATCCTCGCGGAGATCGCCCTGACGTACCGCTGCCAGAACCGGTGCGCGTTCTGCTACGCCTCCAGCCCGCACCGCGGCCCGGAAGATCGGTCCATGACCACGGCTCAGGTCAAGCGGGTCATGGACAAGGTGTTCCACGAGGCCCACGTTCCTTCCCTGAGCTTCACCGGTGGAGAGGCGACCCTGCGACCCGACCTCGAAGAGCTGGTCCGCCATGGCCGAAACCTGGGATTCCGTGTGAACCTGATCACCAACGGCATCCGCCTGGCCGACCGGCGGTACGCCGCCTTGCTTGCCGACGCCGGGCTCTCGTCGGCCCAGATCTCCCTCGAGGCCGCCCGGGCCGGGCTCCACGACTCGATCGTGGGCCGGCCAGGGGCGTTCGAGGCCACGGTGGCAGCCGTGAGGAACCTGGCCCGGCTGGGGATCCACGTGCACACCAACTCGACCCTCACCCCGGCCAATCTGGGACACGCCGCAGATCTCGTCCGGTTCGTGGCCCGGGAGCTGGAGCGAAAGACCCTGAGCATCAACATGCTCATCCGCAGCGGCATGGGGCTCGAGTGCGAGGGCTCCCCCATCTCCTACGACCAGGTCGCCCGGACCCTGCCGGCCCTGGTCGAGACCGCCCGGGCCGAGCGGGTCAAGCTGGTCTGGTACTCGCCGGTGCCCTACTGCATCGTGAACCCGGTGCTGCTGGGGCAGGGGGCCAAGGCGTGCGCCTGCGTGGACGGCCTCCTCTCCGTGAGTCCCACCGGCGACGTCCTCCCGTGCTCGTCGTTCCACCAGGGGATCGGATCGCTGCTCACCGGGAGCTACGGGCAGGTCAGGCAGAGCGCTGCAGCTCGCTACTGGCTGGAGAAGCGGTTTCTGCCGCCGGTGTGCGAGGGGTGCCCCGACTCGGACATCTGCTGCGGCGCCTGTCCGCTCTACTGGGATGCGGCCGGCAGCTTCCAGGAGCTGCCCCGTGCCGGGAACGACGATGCAGCGCTCTACCAGGCGTGGCGGACCGACCGGCGAGAGGGGGCCAGCTTCGGCGTGCCGTCCGCTCCGCGACGCTGCGCCGCGGCCGTTCCCGACGCGGCCGGGCCGTCGACGTCGCCAGAGGAGGCGTAGAGGTCGTGGGCCGTCTCACCGACTTCGCCACGTACCTCGCGAGCCGCGTCTCGATCCTGACCGATGCCCAAAACACGCTCCTGGCTCTCCAGGCGAAGTACGAGACGTTCTACCAGGAGGTGAACGCCATCCGGGAGCGCGAGCTGGGGCAGATCACCAGGCTCGTGGGCGACGCGGACGAGCTGCCGGGCTGGCTCGCCGAGGCGCTCGAGCAGGCGCGGCTGGCCGCGGAGAAGGAGTTCGACGCCAAGCTCCAGCGCCTGAAGACCGAGCGGGACGAGGCGGCGATCGAGGCCGAGAAGACGCGAGCGCGCTCCACGGAGGACGAGCGGGAGATCAGGGCCAAGAACCAGGATCTCGACCAGAAGGAAGAGGCGCTGAAGGAGCGGAGCTCCCGGCTGGCGAGGCGCATCGAGGCGTACAACTGGCAGATCAGGGAGATGGGCAGCGGGTTCGGCTTCTTCAAGAACCTCTTCGCCATGCGCCGGCTCACGACCGAGCGGGAGGCGATCGAGGAGGAGCAGGCCGCCGTCACCGCCAAGATCGAATCGCTCCGGGCCGAGTGGGCGCGCCGGGAGTCGGAGTATGGAAAGCGTGAGAAGGGGCGGAAGGACCGGTGGCTCGACGAGAAGCTCAGGGCCGCGGCTTTGACCTCGAAGCTGGAGGTCCTGACGGCGGCCCGCTTCCGGATCGTCGCGCAAAGCGCCGTGGAGCGGGCTCTCTCATCGAGGAAGGTCCGGCCGGACGAGCCGAAGCCCGGCGATCCCCCTTGCCCCCGGTGCCAGTCGTCCAACTCCGGGACGAGCCACTTCTGCCGCATGTGCGCCAGGCAGCTCAAAGAGGACCGGCCGGATCTCGAGGGCAGCCTCGAGGAGTTCGCCGAGCTGGACCACCATCACCGGAGGTTCTCCGAAGGGATGAGGGCGTGCCAGCAGATCATCGCCCTGGTGAAGGGCATCCTCTGCGGCTTCCAGGCCTTCCAGAAGAGCGTCCAGAGCATGATCGACAGCGAGCGACGCCACGGCCTGTCGGCGCTGGAGGTGGACGTGCCGCCCGCCGCGCTGGAGTACGGCAGGAACCTCGAGGAGTTCGCCCGGATCGTGCGGGCCGACCGGACGCACCATCCCAAGGAGTTCGGCGACCAGACGAGGGGGTTCGCCGCCACCGTGTTCACGGAGAGCAGGCTCGAGCAGTTCTTCGAGGCCCTGGGCCAGGAGCTGTCGCGCCGCGCCAAGGCGCAGTGGGGATGATCGGGTCCTGTCGTGACCTGACGCACAGAAATGTCACACAACTGTAACGCCACCCTGCTGCTCGCTCACGTAGTTGACAGTGTAGCACGCGCGGATGAAACAGACTTGGTCTGGAAAGAGAGGCCTGTCCATGCGACACTCGTCGGTCCGGGGGTCCCGCAGAGGTATCGCCACGATCTGGCTCGTCGCCGGGGCCGTGGCAGCGGCAGGGCTCGGGTACGTCCTGTACCAGAAATACAAGGCGAGCAAGAACCAGAACCCGGCTCCCGCCTCGTACACCTACGCCGGCAACCAGGCCGGCCAGTTCCCGCCCGGGTACGAGCAGCCGTATGCGAATCCCTACAACCAGGGGTACATCGACCCCACCCAGAAGTTCAACCAGAGTCCCTATGCGCTGGACTACGGGATGCCCAACCCGTACCAGGGCTACAATCCGGGGGTGAAGGGCGTGACCCCGTTCTCCCCGGACAGCACCGGATCGAACTCCCCGCCGCTGGTGGATCGAGAGACGTTCCACAAGCGCCTTCTCGATCGTTTCGACGAGGACCACGACGGGAAGCTCTCTGACTCGGAGCGTCAAAAGGCCGAGGCTGCCCTGGGGCCCTGGCGGGAGCAGATGGCCGCCCAGAGGAAGGCCGCGCTCGCGAGATTCGACAAGAACGGCGACGGCAAGCTCGACGACGAGGAGAAGGCGCAGGCGAGACAGGCCTGGCAGCAGCTGATGTCCGATCCGGAGCTGCGGCGCCTGTTCGAGGCGGTCAGGGAGGCCCACGCGAAGCTGGAGGCGGCGACCGCCAGCGGGGACAAGCAGCAGCTCCCGCTGCTGCAGAAGGCGCTGCAAGACGCGCACAAGGCGTTCCAGACGAAGCGGATCTCGATGCTGCACTAGCTCCGGTCCAGGGGGTGTGGCGGGTCCGGCCTCGGGCCTGCCGCGCCTTCGTGTTTGCCGATGTTCGAGAAGGGAAGATCGGCGGCCGCTCCCGGTCGCGATCGCTCGTGACGGTCGTTCAGAGAGGGGTAGGTCATGACACGTCCGGTCTTGCTCGTGGCGCTCTGCCTGGCCGTCTGCGTCGTCTCGACGACCCGGGCCACAACCAACACCACGGCGGCTCCGGCGCCGCTGGAGAGGGCGCTGTCGTCCGCCGATCAGGAGCCGCGCTGCGGCCCGGGCGGCCTCGGGCTCAGGTGTGGCGGGCCTTTCGGCGGCCCGACCGCTGCGGGCATGGGCCCCGGGGACCAGAAGAAGCTCGATGCCATGACTCCGGAGGAGCGGGGCGCCCACTTCGAGAAGCTCTTCCAGGACCGCAAGGCGGTCCGGGAGAAGCTCAAGAGCATGACGCAGGAGGAGCGGCGAGCGTTCTTCCGCCAGCGCTTTCAGGAGAAGCTCGCCACGCTGCCGGCGGACAAGCGGAAGCTGATGGAAGAGCGCATGAAGAAGATGCAAGAGCACCTGCAGAAGCGGTCGTCGAAAGACCGTCAGATACACCGCGGCAGGCGGTTCGGCGACAAGGGACCCGGCCAGGGAAGGGGCCCCGAGCAGCTGATGAAGCTCGAGGCGATGACGCCCGCGGAGCGCATGGCGTTCTTCGAGAAGCGGTTCCAGGAGCGCAAGGCGATGCGGGACAAGCTGAGGAGCATGTCGCCGGAGGAGCGCCAGGCGGTCTTTCTGAGGCGCATGCAGGAGAGGCACGGCGACCTCGCCCCGGACCAGATGAAGAAGCTGCAGGAACGGTTCCAGAGACGGCGACAGCGTTTCGAACAGCTCGAGCCCGACGGGAAGTGACGTGAAAACCTGACCGGCCGCGGACAGCGTCACCTCCCCGACTGCCGCTTCAGCTGGCCGAGTCGTTCGAGGACGTGCTCCGCCGCCGCGGCGACATCCTTGTTCGCGACGCCGCGCTCCCGCTCCGCCTCGACCCTGGCCCGATCGCGAGCGGATCCGGCCAGCGGCATGAGCGTCTTCAGCAGGTGCCCGATCTCCGGTCCCAGCCGGTGCGACCCCAGATCGCGGCTCGACCGGGTCAAGAAGAGAGCCTGGGCTGCCAGGGCGCGGAGCCGCCGCGCCCTGGCAGCATCGGGCGATCGCTCCTGGTGATCGGCCTGGCAGGCTCTTTCGAGTGACCGAGCCAGGGCCACGGACTGGAGGCATCGGAGAACAGAGGTGCGAGCCTCGAGCCCGCTCCGCCCTCCGGGCTTGCCCTGGTCTGCGGCGAACCCGTCCGTGGCCTCGTCGGCCACGTCGAGGATGTCGATCAGCGTGGCCTGCGCCATGGAATCGTCCAGGTCCGGACACTCGAAACGGTCGTTCCGGCCCGTGCCGGTGGGCCCGCATCTCGCGAGCAAGAGGCCGAGGGCGTCCAGAAAGGCCCCGACCGCCCTGTCCGGTCGATCCGACATCCGGTGCGCCCACCCGTGAGCTCTCCAGAAGTCGGGCGCCTCGCCAAACCGGGCCCGCTGACCGTCGAGCCACTCCAGCAGCCGCTCACCGAGCCTGGACGTGGCCTCGTGGACCGGGTCGGGCCCGGGTCGCCCCCTGGCCCCGGCCGGTCTCGCCAGATCCCGGCAGATCCGGTACGCCCGGGCCAGGTCGCCCGACAGAGAGCCGCTCGCCACCGAGCTCCGGAGCTTGCCGTGGTCGGTCGCGATCGAGGTGAGCCTGTCGAGCAGCGCCTTCAGCACGGCGTTCTCCCCGAAGGCCCGGGCCAGCACCGGATCGGTCAACCTCAAGAAGGCGTCCGGGAGCGCCAGCCGATCCGGTCGCTGGAGCTCGCTGGAGAGGTTCTTCGATTCCTCCGCCCAGTCGCCGCGGAGGCTGTCGACCGTCGGTCCGATCGGACCCGGGGCGGCCGCCGGCTTCCACGACGCCAGCGCATCCCTGACGTGGAGGAGCTTGAGCGCCGATCGGGCCGCGCGGTACTCGGCGAGCGCCATCCACGAGCAATTGAACGATGCGGAGACGAGAAGCCGCGTGGCCTCCATCGTCACGCCGACCCGGGAGGCCGCGGGCCCCTCGTCCGACAGGACGAGCCCTCCGTAGAGCAGGATCAACCCCACCAGCCGCTGCGCCTCTCGATCCCCGGCCTCCTTCATCATCGTGCCCCTGAGGCTGTAGAGAAAACCGCGGGTCGACCAGCCGTGGCCCAGAGCGCCGGTTCGAGCGCGGTCGCTCCGGGGGGTCCGATCTGCTCGGCCAGATCATCCACCACCTTACGGATCCTCTGGCCAGCAAGCGCGTCCGGCAGGCGCTTGTCTGCCCTGAGCTCCACCAGGAGCCGGGCGGCCTCTGCTATTCTGATGGCCTTGGCAGACCCCGGAGCCGCCGTCCGGGGCAGCGTGGGGGACGGAGTCGAGGGCGGCGGGAGCGGCGCCCCGGAGCGCCGGCATTCGCGGCCCGCCACCGACCCGAGGCAGAGCAGGCCGACCGCCACGGCGACCCCGGCCCACGGCCGTCGTGACCCTGTCCGGGGCCGGTCGGCGTGACGAACGGTCCGGTCGTGGCCGGGGCGGCCGGTCGAGAGCGCCAGGGTGCTCTCCACCGGCCCGGCAGGCTGGACCGGCCGTGCCGGCGAGGACCTGGAGCCACCCTTCAGCTCCAGGAGCGGCTCGAGACCGGACCGCGCCGCCTCGGCGCTGGCCGGTCGGTCGAGCGGGTCTCGCGCCAGCAGCCACAGCACCATCGCCTCCACCGCCGGGGGGATCTCGGGCCGGAATCGACCGGGGGGAACGAGATCGCCCCGGAGGTGGCTCTCCAGCATGTGCATCGGTGAGTCGCCCGGGAACGGGAGCCGTCCCGCGAGCAGCTCGTAGAGGACCGTGCCGAGCGAGTAGAGATCCGACCGACACGACGCCGGATCGCCCTGGATGATCTCCGGGGCGAGGTAGGCAGGGGTGCCGACGACCACGCCGGTCTGGGTGCGCACCCGACCTCCCTCGGCCCACTTGGCGATACCGAAGTCCGCCACCTTGTAACGGTCCGGCTCGACCTCGATGACGTTCTCCGGCTTGATGTCGCGATGGATGATCCCACGGTCATGGGCGGCCCCGAGCGCGGAGGCGATCTGGATCGCGGCGACCAGGGCGGACCGGATGCTCAGCGCGCCCGTCGACACGATCTGCCGGAGCGTCCTTCCCGGCAGGTACTCCAAGGCGATCCAGGGCACCGATCCCTCCACGTCGTGGTCGAGGACGATCACCACGTGAGGGTGCGACAGGGAAGCGGTGATGCGCGCCTCGTCGAGGAACCGGGCCCGGGCCTCGGGTTCGTCAGGCAGGTCCTGGTGGAGCATCTTGACCACCACCAGGCGGTGGAGGTCTCTCTGCTCGGCGAGCCAGACGGTTCCGAAGCCGCCGGAAGCCAGCACCTCCACCGGCGCGTATCGCAAGCTGCAGCGGGGGGGGAACGGGTTGGTCACTCGAGGGAGCCCCGGACGGTGACGCTCCGGCGACGGGTCGTCGGAGCGGTTCCTGGTCTGTCTCATCATGATTATACGGACCGTGCGGTCCGATCAACTCCGGGGTCCACCTCCCGCCGACAGCATCCGGCACCCGGCGCAACCCGCGAGTCATCTCCCACGTAGAAGGGAGAGCATGCGACTCGACGACATGCGTCTTCTCGGCATCGTCGAACAGTTCCCTGGAGGTCCGTCGATGAGAGGTTCTCTGCCCGTTCTGGCCGTGCTGCTGGCCGCCTTGACACTGGGACCGTGGGCTCTGGCTGCCGAGCCGCAGACCTACGGCTGCTACTTCATCCTCGACGGCCTCCGTGGCGACATGGCCAAGAAGTACGCCGAGCAGGGCGTCATGCCCAATCTCAAGAAGTACTTCCTCGACCGGGGGGTCTGGGTGGACCAGGCGACCTCGGTCTTCCCCTCGATCACCGGCGCCGCCGTCTCGTCCCTGGTGACCGGGGCGTTCCCGGGTCGACACCGGCTGCCCTCCCTCTACTTCTTCGAGCGGCAAGAGAGGAAGTACTACGTGCTGTACACCGTCAAGGGCAGCAAGCTGTTCAACAAGATGCTCGACGACAAGCGGACCAAGACCATCTTCGAGCACTTCCCCGGCAAGAGCGACACGTGGGCGATCGGGCTCCAGGTCAACCGGGGGGCCGACTCGAAGATCCCGATCGAGTGGGGCATGAAGTACAAGCCGCTGGTCATCCGGGCCAAGGTCGGCGAGTTCTTCCGCTCCCTGAAGCGAGGGCTCCTGGGCGGAGACCGGGCCCGGCTCGTGGTCATCTACAACGGCTGGTTCGACCACGCCCAGCACGGCAAGGGCCCCGAGGCCGAGGCGCTGAAGCAGGACTACGTCCTGGCGGACTGGCAGCTCGGCGAGGCGATCAAGGCCTACCAGGAGCAGGGGATCTTCGATCGAACCTACTTCGTCCTCGCCTCGGACCACGGACAGCTCACCTTCGACAAGCGCGTGAACATCTGGGACTTCATCAAGGGGAACTACCACCTGCCCGTGGTGGAGTACGACTGGGTCAAGATCTTCCCCGGCCTGCCGCTGGACTGGGACACGCGAAACCCCAAGGACTACCAGGACTACGCCATGGTGGTCACGGCCGGCGAGGCCCACGCCCTTCTCTACTTCGCCAAGCCGCTGCCCGGCGGCGGTCGAGACTGGGACCACAGGCCGTCGTGGGACGAGCTGAGGCACTACCCGACCGGGAAGGGGGAGTACGCGGATTCGATCGAGGTGGCCCGGAACCAGGACGCCGTCGATTTCGTGGTGGGCAAGAGATACGAGGACGGCTGCGTCTGGGTGTTCGGCAAGGGCAAGGCCCAGGCTCGTATCGAGCGGAAGGAGGGGCCGAACGGCTCGTCGTACCGGTACACCGTGGCGGAGGGCGACACGGATCCGCTGAAGTTCATGAACGAGCCGAGGGTCCGCTCGCTGGTGAACCGCAACGCCGGCGACACCACCGGTTCCATGTTCTTCTCCGACAGCGAGTGGCAGGTGGCCACCTGTCTGACCAACTACCCCGACGCGGTGGCGCAGCTCTTCCAGGCGTTCGACAGCGACCGGGCCCCTGACCTGTTCATCAGCGGGGCGCCGGGGTACTACCTCATCGGGACCACGTGGGACGGAGACATCTCGAGGCACGGCGCTCTGAACAAGTACGAGAGCCACACCACCCTGGCCGTGTCCGGCCCCGGCCTGGTCAAGGAGTCGGTGCTGACGGCGCGGAGCGTCGATGCAGTACCCACGCTGCTGCACTGCCTCCAGGTTCCTCACGACCCGGGTCTCATGGACGGGCGGGTCCTGCCCGCGGTCGAGGCCCGGTTGATGGGGCCCAACGAGTCCAGCTCCGTGAAGACCCGGTTCTCCCCGTTCCTCGACCAGGTGCGGCGGCTCGCGGAGCTGGCGGCGATCCAGGGCGGGCTCCAGCGCATCGGCGTCGGGGGCAACAACGACGTGGCGCGGCTCCTGGAGGTCCAGAAGCACTACCAGGAGATGGCGGACCTGGTCACCACGCAGTCCGCGGCGCTGGTGCGGTCGTTCGTCGGATCGAGCGTCCCCGACTCCGACATCCAGGACCTGATCCGGCTCGTCCGGGCGCTCGCCCCTGACGACCTGGAGCTCGTGAAGCCGACGATCAAGGAGATCGCCAGGGCGCTCCGCAACAAGGAGCTGGGCGCCGCGCTCAGGGCCACGCTCAAGAGCCCGGGGAACTGAGCGAGCCGAGCCTCGCGGATCCATCGGGCTGTCGGATCCCGGGAGAACCGGCCGGTCAGTCGAACTTCTCCTGGTCTTCCACCTCGTCCCTCCCGGCCGGATCGTAGCCGAGGATCGGGATAGTGTCCGCGTAGAACCAGTCGAACATGTCGCGACGGAGCTTGGCCATCCAGCTCTGCTGGTTCGCCCTGCGCTCCAGGTTGTAGAACACCACGCCTTCGGCGAACACCTTGTCGTCGGCGCCGGTCTTCGAGGCTCTCTTGGTGTAGTACCTGGAGTGCAGCCAGTCCTTGAACCAGCCGCTCCAGCTCGCGAAGCTCCTCTCGTGCTCGTGGAACGACCTATAGCGCAGACGCTCCAGGGCGACCTCGAACGGATACCATTCGTGCAGCTCGAGCTTGTACGGGTTGCCCTGCACCTTCGGGCCGATCAGCTCTCCGGCCTGCTCGCCATCCTCCTTCACCAGCCCCTTCCCGATCGACATGAACAGACCCTCGACGATGAACGTCTTGCCCCTGATCACCTGCAGCGGATCGATGACGTTGAGCCGGTTCTGGACCGCGACGAGACGGCCCTTCTCCGTTCTGATCTTGATGTTGGTGCCGTTCAGCTTCTCCACGGCGAAAGTGGCCGGGTCGTCGAACACCCATTCGTAGCCGGGGTTCACCCGGTTCACCACGAGGTAGGCCCGGGGCTCCCGCAGGCCCAGCCGTGCGCCATGCGTCTTCCATCGCTCCCGGTCCACGTCGAACGTCTGCCTGACGAACGGGCAGTGCAGCTTCGGAAAGTCGGTCATCGAGGGCTCTCGTCTCTGGTCCATGATTCGCTCCTTGCTTCGAGAGATGAACTGCGCGGGTCAGCGCTGCGCGGCGCCGAGCAGCCGCGACCGGAGCTGCCGGTAATCCAGCTGGACGTGCAGCTGGCGGGCCGTGGCCTCCAGCCGGACCAGCCGTCCGAGCTCCACACGCAGGGCCTTGCCGTCCAGTCGACCGTACGAGACCAGGGCCTGGAGCCTGGCCGCCTGGGTCACCGCCCGGACCTTGAGTTCCCGCCTCGTCCTCGGGTCCTCGCACAGGTCCAGGCAGTTGCGCAGGAACAGCAGCGGGAGCTCCGGGAAGGCGTCCCTGGTTCTCGAGGCCGGGTCGGTGGCGAACTCGTCTCCGATCGTCAGAGACCGCTCGCGCGCCTCCAGCGCCAGGTCGCGGGCAACCTGATCCTCCGGCGGCACCACGAGCTGGGTCTTGCCGACGGCCCTTCTCAGCAGCCGCTGCTGGCCGTACACGGCCAGCGGTCTTTGACGGTCGTGACGGGTGAGGCGACCCAGGGCGTCGCTGGAATCGATCAGCAGCCTGGCCTCCCGCTTCAACGCCACGGGACCCAGCTCGCGCACGAACCGCGCCGAGGCCTTGAGCAGGCTGACCGCCACCACCCGGACCGGGTCGTCGCCCTCGGTCAACCGTCGCTCCATCCGGGTCAAGGTCACATCCACGAACCCGCCTTTCCGCACGGCTCGATCGGTCCAGTGAAGGCGATAGATCGTGTCGAGACCCCAGTTCAACACCTCCAGCCAGGCCCCGCCGACGGCGCTCGCGCCCTCCGCGCAGGCGACGAGGCTGTCGAAGTTCCGGCAGTGGGCCTCGGCGAGCTGCAGCAGCCTGGAGCTGGGCTGGCTCCCGAGGTTCAGCAGAGCCAGCTCGCCTTCCAGACGACGCGAAGCGCCGAACTCCCCTTCCAGCCCCTGCCGCGACAGGCGCAGCCGGTCCACGGCTGCCATGACGCCCCGAGGCAGGAACCAGCCCGCCGCCGGGATGTCCGGCCGGGACGAGACCCTGATCGCGCTGGTCGGCGAGGCCGTGGCGCTGGCCACCGGAGAGGGCGAGGGAGCCACCGCGGCCGGACGGCGAAAGAGAAGGCAGAGAACCACGGTGGCGGCCAGGCCTGTCAGGGCCAGCGCCGCGACCAGCGCTGCCATGAGCCTCGAGGTCGGGCCCCTTCGTCGGGCCGGGCGCGGTCTCGGGTCCCCGGAAGCCGGCTTCTGCCGCGCCGGCGCCCAGAGAGGTCCGAGCTTCCGGGCCGCGACGAGGTCCCGGGCCCTGCGCAGGTGGGCGGCCATCTCCCCGGCGTGCCGGTACCGCTGGGCGGGGTCCTTGGCCAAAGCCCTGGCGACGATCGGGTCGATCTCCCTGGGCATCGTGGTCGCCACGTCGGTCACCAGGGGGGCGATCGCGGACAGGTGCATCCGAAGCACCTCGGCGACCACCGGCGAGTCGAACGGCAGTCGTCCCGTCAGGAGCCGGAAGAGCGTCCCGCCGAGAGCGTAGATGTCAAGACCTGGCGTCGGCAAGCCGCCCTGCAGGTACTCCGGCGCCACGTAGGCCGCCGTGCCCACCCACACCCCGGTCTCGGTCTGGACGCCGGAGCCCTGCCACTTGGCCAGGCCGAAGTCGGCCAGCTTGTACTGCCGCTCGTTCACCTCCAGGATGTTGGCGGGCTTCACGTCGCGGTGGAGAACGCCCAGCCGGTGGGCGGCCTCCAGCGCCTCCGCGACCTGCACCCCCACCTCGACGCCCTCCTCCCAGGGCACGCTCCCCGCCTCGACGCGGTCGGCCAGGCTGCGCCCCGGCAGGTACTCGTAGGCGATCCACGGAACGCCGCACCCGGCCCCGTAGTCGATCACCTTCACCACGCCCGGATGGTTGATCGAGGCCGTGATCCGGGCCTCGTCGAGGAACCGGCCGACGTTGTCGGCGTCGGCCAGAGCGCTCTCGTGGAGGAGCTTCACCACCACGTGTCGCCCCAGCTCGACCTGGGAGGCGAGATACGTGGCGCCGAAGCTGCCGGAGGCCAGCGCGCGGATCGCCGTGAACTCGAGGGCGCAGTCCTCCGGAAACGGGCTGTCCGTGGCCACGCGGCTACTGCTCCCTGGCGAGCCTGGTCCACATGCGCGTCAGCATCGGTCCATGGTCGATCACGGTCTCGCCTCCCGCGCTCGCGGGCTCCACTGTATCGGCGCTCGCTCCGGTCGTCAACACTGTGGATGGAGCGGCTGGTGGCCACCAATCCCAGAGCTCGGCAGCGGATTCTCCCCTCCATCGGGGGAGAGGAGGTAAGCGCTCGAATGTCACGGACGGGGGCGAGTCGACCCTGGTGCCTCGCTTCGCGCGGTCTCTCGTCGCTACAGCTGCAGCAGCACCCCTACCTCGCCGTTCGCCGTCGTGTTGACCACGGCGAGGTCGGGCTTGGTATCCGAGTTGAAGTGACCCACCTTCACGTCCTGCGGGCGCGTGGCGTCCAGGGCGCCGCCGAAGAAGAACTTGCCGCTGCCGTTCCCCAGGTAGATCCAGATCTTCCGGCTGAGGCCGCACGACACCACGAAGTCCGGACAGCCGTCCGCGTTCAGATCGGCCACGGCGACCTGCTTCGGGTTCGAGTTCGCCGGCAGGTGGGTGGGCGGGTCGAAGAACCCGGTTCCCCGTCCAGGCAGGATGGTGACGCTGTCGGCCGTGGTGTTCGCCACGACGAGATCGGGCCTCCCGTCGCTGCTGAAGT
>JACQZM010000529.1 GCA_016213885.1 Candidatus Rifleibacteriota bacterium
GACCCGCTCTACCAGGTCCGGTTCTGCTACGATCGCCGCGGACGGCGATACCGGGTCGAATGGGCCCGCGCCGTCACGAGCGCCGGGACCACGACGCTGCTCCCCCGGGGCTAGTCTCGCTCACCGGGCCGACGTGTCGAATCTCCGGGCGAGTTTTTTTTCGGGGCTTGCCGCTTCCGGTGCGGTACGATCGAGGCGGCACGACGGATGACAGCCGACGAGACGGGGAGGACCACCTTGCCGGATCGCAGAGTGCACCGGGGCCCGCACCCGGAGGATGAGCAGCTGTTCGCACCCCGCTGCTGGACCCGACTGGGTCGGGCGATCGACGATCTGTCCTGGCTGTTGAGCCGCGGGTACGCCCCGGATTCGTCGCTCAAGCTGGTGGGCGACCGGCACGGCCTGGTGTCCCGCCAGCGGGTCGCGGTGCAACGGTGTTCGTGCTCCGACGAGGCGCGGATCCGGAGGGCCTCGACCGAGAGGAGCTCGACGTCCGTGGAGGGCCGGCCGCTCTGGCTGGACGGGTACAACGTGCTGACCACGGTCGAGGCGGCGCTGGCAGGCGGGGTCATCCTGCCGGCGAGAGACCGTTGCCTGAGGGACATGGCGAGCATGCACGGCAGCTACCGCCGCGTCGACGAGACCCGACCCGCGCTGGAGATCATCGGACGGGTGCTGGCCGATCTGGGCATCTCCGATGGCGTCTGGTACCTGGACCGGCCGGTCTCCAACAGCGGTCACCTCAGACGGGTCGTCGAGGAGGTGGCGGCCGCCCGGGGCTGGAGCTGGCGGGTCCTGCTCGTGCCGGACCCTGACAAGGTGCTCTCCGGGACCGACGAGATCGTGGCCACGGCCGACAGCGCCATCCTGGACCGATGCCGCTTCTGGTTCAACCTGGCCCGCGAGGTCGTGGGCCGCTCGGTTCCCGCGGCGAACGTCCTCGACCTCCAGTCTCCGGACTGCCGGCAGGACTGAGAGCCCGGCAGGCTCCCTCAGTTGACGGAGCCTGACGCGACCTCCGCGAACGACTCTCCCACCAGGTGCACCTGGCCAGGCCCGGAGCGCGGGCTGACGCACCCGGTCACCTCGAGGAGCTGGTTGATCTTGGGGTCGACCCTGGGGTAGGTGTGGAACACCGCGACGAACGCCCGCCCCTCGGCCTCGAGGACCAGCCGCTTCCCCTCGTGACTGATCTCGACCACCTTTCCGACCCAGGTCACCCGGTCGCCGGGCTTGATCTGCGCCCGGGGTGAGACGACCGGTGAGGGGCCGGGGGAGAGCCTCTTCGAGGGGCGCTTCTCCGCCGGGCGCGACGCCGTGTCCGCGGGACGGTGGCTGCTGGCGAGCACGGCCCCGAGCCCGACCAGAGCCAGAGTCGTGACGACGAGCCACGCCCAGCCCCAGCCGCCGCCGGCGCTCTGGGCCACCGATACGATCGGCCCTGATTCGGCGGGGAGACCGGCGCCGCTTCCGGAGGCCCGCGGCTGGGCCCGCCCGCTCTCGGCCGGGAGAGGGCTGGACGGTCGAGGCCCGGGAGACGCGCCCGATCCGGTCCGGGGTGGAGCGCCCCGGGGGCCGGGGGCCGGCGCGGAGGAGACGACCTGGCCGGGCTCTTCCGCCGGGGTGGTCCGCGGGGGCGCCTGGGCTCTCTTCAGGGTCTCGACCCGATCCTGCAGAGATCGATTCTCGATCTCACCCCGCCCGACCAGCTCCGCCACCGCCCGGCCCAGCCGCTCCAGCGCCCGATGGCGGATCTGGATGTTCTCGTGGACCTGGACGCCTCGCGCGATCGCCTCCTCGGCACCCTGGGCCTCCGCCACGTCCGGACCCAGCACCTCGCTGGCGAACGGCTCCCGCTCCCAGGCCCGGAGAGCCTCCGCACCGAGATCGGCCAGCGACCGCCTCGAGCCACCCCGGAGACCGTCGTCGGCGCCGGCGGAACGGCCGTCGCACCCTGCCTGGCAGAGCGCCTTGAGCTCTTGGACCAGCTTCTGGGCAGGGCCGTGCAGCACGACCTTGTCGAGGAGCTCCGCCACCAGGCGCTGCCGTTCGCTGCCCCAGGCCTGTTTCACCACCTGGAGGACGCGCTCCCACTCCGCCGCGGGCAGGCGAGAGATCTCCAGGAGACCGCTGGCCAGCTCGTCCGGCTTGTCCGAGTCGAGCAGGAACCGGACGATGGCCCTGGACCGGTGCCTCCGGAGCTTCTCCACGAAGTGGAGAGCCACCGACCGGACCCGGGGAGCGGGGTCGTCGAGCATCCGCTCGATCAAGGTCAGCGCCGCGGTGCTGCCGACCTGGGCGATCCCGTCGACGGCGTTGGCCCTGATCCTCGGGTCGTCCGACTCCAGGTAGCGGCTCAGCCCCGAGAGGTCCTCGGCCTGGCCGCACGAGCCCAGCGCCCGGACGAGCGTGGCGACCACGTGCGGGTGCTTCTCCCGGGAGAGGTGGTTCCTCAGGAGGATCAGGCGCTCGTCCCTGGGCAGCACCAGCGCCCTCCAGATGCCCTGGATCCGGACCTCGAACTCCTCGCTCGCGAACATCTGGAGCACGTCCCTGGCGGAGTCGGACACCTCCGGCTCCGGTGGCACCTCCCAGCCCAGCGCCTTGAACGCGAAACGGGCGGTCCGCCGGGCCCAGCTCTCGGTCCCGCCGAGCATGCTCTCGAGGAGCGGCCTCATCTTCTCGGGCGACCTGCGGGCCAGGTAGACCAGCACGGTGCCTCTGACCCGGTTGTCCGGGTCGTGCAGCAGGTTGCTGATCCGCTTGAAGAGCGCCGGATGCTCGTACGTCATGAGCGCTTCGATGGTGTTGGAGCGGACCCGCGCGTCCGGATCGAGGAGGCAATCGGCGAGGAGCTCGATGACCGCAGGGTCGGGGTAGTGCCGCAGCGCCTTGACCAGCGACGCCCGCACGAACGGGTCGTCCTCCACCTTCAGGCGATCGACCAGCATGGTCTTGAGCTGGGGGCTCTGCTTCTTGTAGCAGATCATCGCCCCGGCCAGGCGGGCACGCGGGTCCGGATGGCCGATGAGAGCCGCCGGGTCCACGCCCCACGGCTGCTCCTTCGAGAGCTCCAGCCGCTCTCTCAGCTCGCCCGCGAGCTGGCGGGCCACCTGCCGCACCGACGGCGAAGGGTCCTGGCCCAGCCGCTGCAGGTGCGGCAGAGCCTCCGGCGTTCCCAGCTGGGCGAGCCAGGTCAGGCAGAGCTTGCGCTTCTCCTCGTCCTCGCTGTCCACCCCGGCGACCAGCCCGGTGAAGCGATCGTCGATCTCGGAGGCTTCCCCGCCCGACAGAACCGATTTCTCGGTCATCGAACCCCTCCCTATCAGATCGACGAGTCGTGGTGGCCGAAGGGTGGCCATTTCGCTCGAGATGTCCGCATCGGACCGCACCGGAACGGTCGACAGCGAGCGTGCGACGCGGTCGAGCCCGGAGCTTTTGCATCGCCTTCGAGGCGGATGTACAATGGGTCGATGGGGGAGTGGGGGTCTCCGGTCACCCTGTGGACGCAGGGAGCGCCGTGCCAGCTGAAGAGACCGACGACGACCGACTCCTGCAGGAGCTCAGCGACCCATCCCCGGCGATCAGGCGCTGTGCCATCCTGCTGCTCGCCAGGCGACGCCCGAGAGGGCTGCTCGACGCGGTGCTCGCCCGTGCCACGACCGAGCCCGACCCGGAGGTCCTGGAGACCGTGGTCGAGTCGCTCCCGGACCTGTGCCCTGAAGATCGTCGGGGCGACCTCGGCGTGTTCCTGACCAAGACTGTGCTCTCCCACGCGCACCCGAGGGTGCGGCGATCGGGCCTCCTGGCGCTGTCGAAGATCCGCTGCGACGGGACGGTCCGGGCCGCGGCGATGGCCCTGGGCGACGGCGACGTGCTGGTCAGAGGCGCTGCCCGGTCGATCCTGGGCGATGTCAGGGAGCAGGCCGTCCTCGACACGGCGCGGCAGCTGCTGGGGTCGATCCGGGTCGACGAGAGGGAGGCGGCGGTCAACGTCCTCTCCACCGTGACGAGCTTCCTCTGCGTTCCTGTCCTGGTGGAGGGGCTCCAGGACAGGATCGTGGGTTCCAGATGCCGGGCCATCCTGGAGCGCTACGCGGCTGCCGGGTCGACGGAGGCCATGGAGGTTCTCGGGAGGCCGGTGCCACGGTCCGGACAGACCGCGCCCCCGGAGGCGCCGCGGGCCTGCGGCTTGGCCGGGGCAAAGCCCCAGGAGGCTCTCGAGGCGCTGGACGACCCGAATCCGTCGAAGCGGATCACCGCCGTCATCAAGATCCTCGGCCGGGGCGAGAAAGGGCGGGCCGGGGAGCTCATCGAGAGGCTCGAGAAGGAGACAGACCCGCTGGTGATGTCGGTGCTGATCAACACGGTGGGGAGGCTGGGCATCGTCGAGGCGGCCCCCCGGCTGCGGGATCTCCTGTCGTCGTCCGACGGGCGGGTCCGGGCCGACGCCGTGGAGTCGCTGGGGCTGCTGGGTTCTCCGGAGGTGAAGCGGGCGCTCATCCCGTACCTGGACGACCCCAACCACCGGGTGCGGGGCAACGCGGTCGTGGCCTGCTGGAGCGTCGCGGCCCCGCGCTGCGAGGAGGCGCTCAAGGAGATGCTCGGGGCCGACGACGGATGGATGCGCAAGGCCGCCCTCTTCGCCATTCGACAGCTCAGCGTGCCGCTCCTCGAGGAGCGCCTGGTCGGAAAGAGCTCGACCGCACCGCAGCCGGGCGTTTCGGACCCGGGCAGGCGGACGCGCAACGAGTAGTCCCCGGCCCGGCTCCTCCGTCGGCGTCCGACCCCGCGGCGCTCCGGGGTCCACCGGGCGACCTCCGGAACCTGGGCGGGTCCGGGGCTGTCAAAGGGGCTCGCACCGGCCGGAACATCCAGGAGGGTCGAATGGACGAGTCAGCGGATCGCCGGACCGACACGGGCCGGGCGGGGGCGGTCGGAGAACGGCACGACGCCCCGATCGACTGGATCCGCCAGATGCACCTCGACCGGGGTCACGATGTGTTCGAGGCGATCAGGGGCGGCTCCCGGTTGGGGCTGGCACCCTCGGTACCCTGCACCGTGGAGCCCTCGGTGGCGGCGCTCGACCTGGACCCGATCGCCCGGAGCCGGCTGGAGCGTCTGCGGACCGGGTTCGGGGAAGCCTGCCCGGGGTCTCCCAGATCGCGTCCGAGTGGGGTGACATGGCCACGCACATGCGGTTCGCCCTGGACCACGGCGACACGGACGTGATCATGGGCAAGCTGGAGGATGCCGCGACGTACGACGCGCTGCTCGAGGCGGGCGCCCGGGGGAAGCTGGCCATCGGCTCGATCCACTGCGGCGACGCCGCCGCGGTGTTCGGAAGACTCATGGACAGCGGGGTGGCGGTCCACCGGCTCGCTGCCTCCATCCGGCTGGTGCAGGCCCAGCGGCTGCTGAGAAGGCTGTGCGAGGACTGTCGGGCCCCGAAGCGGCCGACCCGGGCCGAGCTGGACTACTTCGGCCTCGACGAGGCTTTCCTGGCCCGGGTCGGGCTCGACTTCCTCGCCGGGGAGTCGATCGTGTTCTTCGAGAGCGCCGGCTGCTCGTACTGCGACGGCAGCGGCTACGTCCAGGGGGCCCCCGGCTGGTCCACCAGGGACAGGGTCCCGGCCTGCGAGACCCTGGTGACGACCCCGGCCATCGCCGATCTGCTCCGGCAGGGCGCTCCGCTCGATGCGATCCGCCAGGCGGCCTGGGCCGAGGGGACGTGGACAATGAGGGAGTCCGCGCTCCGGTGGGCGCTCCTCGGCGTCACCAGCCTGACCGAGGTGGTCCGGGTCACGTAGAGACGGGGTCGGCCGGCCGGGCGCATCCGGGTCGGCCGAATCCGCCCGACCTGGCCGGGCCGGATCGGCCGATCTGGAAGAGGCCGCTGGTCAGGAAAGGGCAGCCCGTCCGTAAGCGGCGGAAGGGCAAGCCAAACGCAAGCGGCCGTGCGGCGCCCACCGGTCGCCTGGTCTGATCGAGATTCCCTGGAGGGACGGATCCGCCCGGCTGGTTCTTCGCGGATGTCTTCGCTGGCCAGA
>JACQZM010000542.1 GCA_016213885.1 Candidatus Rifleibacteriota bacterium
ATCGGAGGCGCGCTCCTCGCCACCCTCGTCTGGCTCCGACGCTCCACCCCCGCCGGCAAGACCGACGCCTCCAGGGCCAGGGCGGCGTCCGGACCCCGCGTGTCGCCCCGGAGGGACCGGAGCGGCTTCCCCTGGTCAGACCGCTCGCCCCTGCCCGGCGGCCCGGCGGAAGAAGACCGGCAGGATCGGGCGATCGGGCGCTGCCCGGTCTGCGCCACGGAGGTTCTGGACGACGGCGTGGCCTGCTGCGGGTGCGAGACCGCGCATCACATGGAGTGCTTCTCGTGGAACCACGGCTGCGGGCTGTACGCGTGCGGCGGAACCACCATGCGAGCTCTGGGGACCGGTCGCGACGACTCCGGTGCGCCGCTGTTCCACCCGGAGGACTGATCGCGCACCGGAACGGCGGCGACCCGATGGCCGTGGAGCCCGGGGGCGTTCCGACCGGGGGAGCGCTCGCCGGTGGCGCGCCGGGCTCGAGCTACTGCAGCCGCTCGAACTTCGCCGAATCGAGTGTGGCCTGGAACGTCGCCAGATAGTCGTCGAAGAACGGCGGCTCGCACCAGAAGGAGAACGTGTAGACGCCGGAGGGGCCGAACCCGGTCCAGACGTACCCTTTCTGGAGGGGCAGCCGGTGGCCGGCGACCACCGCGAAGCCGGGGACTCCCCCGACGCTCTTCTCCGTGACGGAGAAGATCTCGCGCGCCTTGAGCCGCCTCTCGCACTCCTCCCGATGCTTGGCCAGCATCGACTCGACGGCTCCGGGACGCAGCGGCAGCCGGGTGGCCACCAGGGTAGCCCTGGCGCCGTTCCCGTCGAGGTCCCCCAGAGACGGCTCCATGCCGAACACCGCCGGCTTCAAGACGGCCCACCCCGCCGGAGGACGGATCCGGACGAGGCCGGCCCCGGTGTCGATGGTCGTCGGCTGCTGGAGCCCGACGGTCTGGGCCTCCGCCAGTGTCGAGGCCACGGCCAGGCAGAGCGAGAGGAACAGCAAGGGCGAGACGGTTCGTCTGGTGAGCACGGGCATCTCCTTCCGGTCCGAGGACCAGCGCCTTCGTACACTACCCTGTCGCTCCGGCGGTTGCCAGGGCGTCGCCGCGCTTGCAGTCATGGCCATGGTCGTGGGAATCTCGACGGGCGGCTGCCGGTCTTCTCCCCGACCGGGGCGGGCCGCTGACCAGGAGGTGCGCGCCAGGTGACTCCGACCGGCTCCCTCTTTCCGATCTCCCTGGCACTCTCGCTGCTGCCGGTCACCCTGCTGGCGGCGGATCCCCCGCATGAAGAGCGTCACCACCCGGAGCACCACCGGCGGCACGAGGCCCAGGCGAGGGCCGCGGTGGACCGGTTCGTCGCCACCTGGAACCGGCACGATGCCCAGGCCCTCACCGGTCTGTTCAGGCACGAGGGCGACCTCGTGGACGTGTTCGGCCGCACGGCCGTCGGCTGGGCCGAGATCGAGAAGAGGCACCAGGACGACCACCAGGGACCGTTCAAGGAGGCCACTCTGAGCGGCCCGGTGACCCGTGTGCGGCTGCTGGAGTCCGACGTGGCCGTGGTCGATGCCCGATGGGAGATCTGCGGCATGAAGGATGCCAGCGGCGTCCCGGCGCCGCCCTTGAGGTTCCACCAGACGATGGTGCTTGAGAGACGGGACGACTCGTGGAGGGTCGTCTCGATGAGGGCGGCCCAGTTCGCCCCGCTGCCCGTGCCTCGCCCCCGGTAGCCCAGGCCCATGGAGAGGAACCTCACCGTCACGAGAGTGTTGCGCTGGGTCATCTCCGGGCTTCCCGCGATGGCCTGGTTGCTCTTCGTCTTCGGGTACAGCCTGCTGGGGATGAGACCGCTCGTCATCCTCACGCCGCAGCATGGTCGAGTGGGCAACCGGCTGACCCTGTTCGCCCACGTGGTGGCCTGCGCCATGGCGAACGACCTGCGCGTCATCAACACGGCGCTCGCCGAGTACGCCAGCCTGTTCGAGATGGCCAGCAACGACCCGTTCGTGCGGTTCCCGCCCCGGTCGAGCCGGCTCGCGGCTCTGCTGCGGTATCCACTCCTGGAGCGCCTGATCCGTACCGTCGTCCATGACTCGGCGTCGATCGCCTCGATGATCGTGCTGCACCTGCGCACCGAGCGGGTGAAGACGCTGGTGCTCGGATACGATCTGCTCGATCTGGGCAGCCCCGGGTTCCTGTCGGTGCTGCAACGGTCCAGGGTCGTCTTCCTGAGGGGGTATCGCTATCGCGACCCCGGGAGTCTGTCACGCCACTCCGACCGGATCCGGACGCTCCTGAAGCCCGTGGCCAGAACCGAGGCGGCGATCGATCGGATCCTGGGCGCGGCGAGGGCGCCCGGGTCGGTCCTGGTCGGGGTGCACGTCAGGCAGACCGACGTTGGCGCGGCCGAGGAGCGGATCGCCAGGTACTCGCTGAAGACGTACGGGACGTCGGTCGAGATCAAGACCGCCTTCGCCCTGGACGAGTTCGTGGGGGTGATGCGGCGGCTCGTCGCCCTCCTCGCGGGCCGGGCGGTGGTCTTCGTGGTGACCTCCGACGTGAGGCTGCAGCCGTCGGACTTCCCGGGCTTGACCGTCGTTCTTGGGAGCGGCGACGTGGGAGAGGATCTGTACCTGCTGGCCCGGTGCGACTACATCGTCGGGCCGGGCAGCACCTACTCGGGATGGGCCGCGTTCCACGGCAAGGTGCCGCTGTACTGGATGACCGCCAGGGACGTGGACCCCTCGGCGATCAGCCTGGAGGAGTTCCGGGTGCCCCACCAGTGGACCGGGTTCGAGGTCCGGATGCCGGACGGGTCATGGTTCATCTACTGAGTACGGCCACGGTGACGGTGCGCCAGGAGCCCCCGGCTGTTTCGCGGAGTCGGGCCTGTGATCAGGCCTCGGCCTGGCTGCAGAGTCACCAGGGAAGTGGGGGGGGCGTTTGGAGTCGCGCTCGGGGGCGAGAACAAAGAGGAAGGGATCCGGATTGAGGTCGCGCTCGGGGGCGCGACTCGGACCCGGCGAGGCGCCGGGTCTTGCGACTCGGACCCGGCGAGGCGGCGGGTCATGATGCGGCCATCGTGCTGCGGCGCTCGTGGCTCCCGGTGTATTCTTGGGAACGGCCCCGGCCAGCCAGGCCAGCGAGGAGCCGAGTCATGCTCATGGAATCCGTCGAACTCCGGGTGGACATCTGCATCAACACCCACAAGCGTCCCGATCTCCTCCTGAAGCTCCTGCAGAGCCTGGGCGCCCAGAGAGTCGATCCGGCGGTGGGCTACCGGCTCATCGTGGTGGACAACGACGCGGCCGCCTCGGCCAGGCAGACCGTCGAGACGTTCCGGGCCGCCAGCCCCATGGAGGTGGTCTACGACGTCCAGCCGGTGCCCAACATCGCCATGACCCGTAACAGAGCCATCTCCCACGCCCGCGGGGCTTTCATCGCCTTCATCGACGACGACGAGACCGCGGCCCCGGACTGGCTGCAGCGGCTGGTCGACGCCTCCAGGCAGTACCGGGCGGACGTGGTGTTCGGGCCGGTGGTGCCGGTGTTTCCGGAGAGCGCTCCGGAGTGGGCCGTTTCCAGCTCCTTCTTCCGGAGAGGACGGCACCCGACCGGCACGGTCTTGCAGGAAGGCATCGGGGCCAACGTCCTGGTGAGAAGCTCCCTGCTGCTCGACCGCCCGGCGCCTCTCGACCCGGCGTTCACCATCATCGGCGGTGAAGACGTCCATCTGTTCTCCCGGCTCGCCCGGGGAGGCGCCCGGCTCGTCTGGTGCGACGAGGCGGTGGTCCTCGAGACGGTGCCGGCCAGCCGGATGTGCGCCCGGTGGATCGCCAAGAGGGCGTTCTTGACCGGCAACTCGTACGGCATGATGAAGCTCGAGCTGCTGCGATGGCCGGGCCGGCTGGTCTACGTCGCCAAGTGCCTGGGCCTGATCGTCGTCGCCTCGCTCGCGACCCCGCTGGCCTGGCTGGTGTCGACGCGCTGGGGGATGCGGGCGATCCACCGGGCCGTGGGCAACCTGGGTCAGATCCTGGCGTGCTGCGGCGTCAACGTGGGCACGCTCTCCCGCGACAGGGAGTGAAGCCCGGGCTCTCAACCGGCATAGACCTCGAGAATCGCCGGCAATCGCCGGTCCACGTCGGCGAAGCTCTCCGGGAGCTCCCGGAGCTGC
>JACQZM010000262.1 GCA_016213885.1 Candidatus Rifleibacteriota bacterium
CGGCACGATCGTGGCGCTCGGGGCTTTCGGGGGCTTCGTACACGTTCTGAGGGTCGGGACCGGCGAACGAATCTGGACCTTCGAGGCGCATCGGACCGTCGTCACCATGGTGATCCTCGACCGGAGCAACAGGTGGATGCTCACCGGTGGGAACGAGGGCGACCTGCGACTCTGGGACCTCGAGCGCCGGCAGCTCATGGCGGAGACCACCCTGCCCGACCAGCCTGACAAACCGCTTTCGGCCGCCTTCTCCCCAACGGGGCGGAAGCTCTACGTCGGAACCTCCCGGGGACTCGTCGCCGAATATCAGGTCGTGGGGCCCGGTGGGGCGATGGAATCTCCTCGCCCCTCGCCGCCCGCCCGCCCTCGCTGAGCGGGGGCCCATGGGGTCGCGTGGCAGCGTCCAAACGGGCCGGAACGTCTCTCGTTCGAGCAGGACATTGGACCCGAGGCTGCCGCCGGCCTATCATCGATCGACCCTTGCCCGGAATCGATGGACTTCTCACAGGAGGTTCCCCGTGGAAGCTCTCGAAGCTCTCAGGACGCGTCGCAGCGTTCGCTCATTCACAGACCGCGCGGTCGACCGTGCGGACCTCGAGACGATGGTGGACTGCGGTCGTCTCGCAGCCACGGCCAACAACGTGCAGCCGTGGGAGTTCGTGGTGGTCACCCAGCGGCCCACCCTGGAGCGGCTGTCGGCGGTCGGCAAGAACGCCGCGATGATCGCCCGGGCCGGGGCGTGCATCGCCGTGGTCGCGAGGGACACGAAGTACTACCTCGAGGACGGGTCCGCTGCCACGCAGAACCTCCTCGTCGCCGCCCGGGCGCTGGGGCTCGGAGCGTGCTGGATCGCAGGGGACAAGAAGGACTACGCGGACGCGGTCCTGAAGCTCCTGGCGGTGCCGGCGGGCCACCGTCTCATCAGCCTGGTGGCCGTCGGTCATCCGGCCGAAGGCCCGTCGCCGTCCAAGCGACCGCTGGGCGAGACGCTTCACTGGGAGAAGTTCTGACCGGGCTGCCGGCTCCCATCCAGGTCCACCGCGGCCCCTACCGCATCTGCTTGGACCCGCACGCGTAGAGCGCGCACGAGCCGTTGTAGTTCCAGCAGTCCCGATGGTGGGGAGTGTCGCACCGGCGACAGACGACGAACTGCTGGCCCAGGCTCTGGCCGCACACGAGACAGCTGGCCGTGCCGGCCTCGAGCTCCAGTGGCGGCGCCTGAGCCGCACGCTCGGTCTCGGCGGCGCTGACGTGGTCCAGGAGGACCTTGGCCACGGCGCCGACCGCCTCCTGCAACCGCCGCACCAGCAGCTCCTCCTGCTTCCAGGCAGGAATGGCCCACAGGACCCAGGCCGACCGCTGGACAACCAGCCGTCCGGGCGTGAGCGAGATGTGCACCACGTTCGGCCACTCGTCCACCCGGACGAGCTGGCAAAGAGCTGTCTTCAGGCCTTCCCTGACGCACGCATCCAGCGCTTCCACGGGCGCCGCCTGGATGAGCAACCGGCGGTCTAGGTCCACATCCCCGATCTCGAGATCCTGCATGCCGAACATCTTCCCGATCCGATGAAGCGCGGTCTCCGTGCAAACCTCGAGCCGCAGGGCGGGGCCAGCCTGGGGATACGTCATCGCGTAGCGGAACATCCACTGTGCCCTGGCAGGTCGAGACTTGGCCTCCGCATCGAACGACTCGATCCAGGCGTTCAGCTGGCAGAGCGCCCTGCCTTGGCGGTACTGGATGAAGAAGGTCGGATCGAATCCCCCCTCTTGCCTGAGCGACGTTCCGAGCCACGCCGAAAGCTGCCGGAGCGGCGGCGCCATCCTGCCGGAGTAGTCGGTGGGGCGCGTGATGTAGCCGTGGACGAGGACGGCTCCGATGACGACCAAGACGCTGCGAATCAGAAGCCTCTGGATGAGACTGGTGGGCTTGCCGTCCTTTCCGGTGCTGAAGTCCCCGATTAGACCGAACCCGACGACGCCGAGGCCGAGAGCGATCACGAGGACCAGCTTCCAGAAGCGGAGGAACTTCCGGACGATCAAGGGACACCTCTTCGCTTGCTGCGGGCTTCCTGTACAAGCGATTGGCCCCGACCCGACGGCGCCCGCGACGCACCGCCCGCGCGGAGGCACGACCTGACGGGGCACGGCGGGCAAGGGACGCTCGACCAGGACCGCCCGCAGGTGGGTTCGTCGGCCAGTGGGCCCGGTGTGGAGCCGGGGTCGGAGGAGGCTGGGTCGCCGCCCTCTACCCCCCTCTGCCTGGCACGCTTTTTCACCGTCACCTCGGGCCGCGGTGGCGGGGCCTCCTCGGATGTGACCGTCGACGTGCCTTCGTTGAGCTTGGCCTCATCGTCCGGGAGACCTGGTTCGCGACGTACCAGCGGTGGTACGCCAGGCCCCACGGGAGTGTGCCCGGCAGCCGCAAGAACACGCCCTGGGAGTGACAGATCGCTCGCGGCAACGCGATTGACTCCGGGCTGGAGGCACCCCGGTCCCTCGTTCGAGCTCCGACCGCGCTATGGCACCTTCCTTGCAATGGGCCGTTTCTCACGGCGAGCCTCTCACGACCGCCCGGCAACCCAGCGGTCGTTCGGGAGCAGAATTCTGGCTCTTTCCCGCCTCCGACTCGAGCAGGGGGAGAAAGGGAGTGCCTTCATGATGTTACGCGCTTTGTTGGCGGTGCAGGTGCTGATGGTGCTCTGCCCCATCGCGGCTCGGGCGGGGAGCGTGCGACCGACCAAGGAGTGGACGATCCTGATCTTTCTCAATGGGGACAACAATCTCGACTCGGCCGGCGTGAAGGACGTCAACGAGATGGAGAAGGTCGGCTCGAGCGATGAGGTGAACATCGTCGTTCAGCACGATCGGCTGGGCGCAACGGGGACCAAGCGGTACTACATTCAGAAGGACGCGAGCCCCCAGATCACCTCGCCCGTGATCGAGAACATGCCGGAGTGCGACATGGGCGACTGGCGGGAAGCCGTCAGGTTCATCAAGTGGGCCATCGACAACTACCCGGCCCGCCACTACCTGTTCGCGATCTGGAACCATGGGTCGGGCTGGGAGGGACGGGCCGCCCGGGACGCCCTGTTCCGCGGGATCTCGCACGACTCCCATAGCGGTAACCACATCAAGACCACGCAGCTGCGGCTGATCGCCAGGGCATTTCCGGACTACACAGGCCGAAAGCTGGATCTCATCGGCTACGACGCGTGCCTGATGCAGATGGGTGAAGTCGCGTACGAGGTGAAGGACTGCGCCCTCGTCCAGGTGGGTTCAGAGGAGGTAGAACCGGGCGACGGCTGGCCCTACACCGACCTCCTCGCACGTCTCGTCACGGACCCCACGATGGATGCGAGGCAGCTGGCCACCGTGATGGTCGACACGTACGTCGCCTCGTACGGCGGGGGATCCCAGGGAACCCAGAAGGCCTGCCTGTCAGCGGTCGACCTGACGAAGATGGACGAATTCAGGGAGAAGCTCAACGCTTTTTCAGAAGCGCAGATCGCGAAGGGGGCACACAACGGAGAACTGCTCGAGGTCATCGCCTCCACGCAGGCCTACTACTTGCGCCAGTACAAGGACCTGGGCGATTTCATCCAGAAACTCCTGGCAAGGGTCGAGGTCCCGGCCATCCGGACGACCGGGCATGATCTTCTCAGGCACTGCAAGGAGAAGCTCATCATCCGGAGCGGATACCAGAACACCGGCCTTGCTGGATCTTCCGGGATGTCACTCTACTTCCCCACGAAGTCCCAGCTCGAAGAGGCGCGGCAGCAGTACGCGGAACTGACGCTGTCACGGGAAGGGAGGTGGGACGAGTTTCTACTGGGGCTGTTCTATTCGAGCGTGCCGGTTCTCGAGGTGGCCTCGATCGGCTATGAGGAGGACAATGGCGTCGTCGACCCCGGCGACGAGCTGGCGGTCGGGGTGCGGATCTCGAACGAGGGAGCCAAGGACAGCCTCGCGGTCACCGTGAGCCTGGCGGCCGTGGACGGCAACGCGACGATTGTCGGCGGGCCGGCCGTCATCGACAGAGTCCCAGGCTTGTCCACCGTCGAGGCACCGGCAATCAAGGTGAAGATCACCGACAACTGTCCGATCGACAGCACGGTGACGATCAAGGCAGAGGCGGTCCACGCCGACGGAAGCGTGTTCACCGGCGAACTCAGGATGCCGGTCAAGAGGCCCTTGGTTGTCCGGAGCAAAGTGCTCCTCGTGGTCGCCAAGCCAGGGGACGCGACGACGCAGCTCTACACCAGGGCGCTTCAGGACGCAGGAGTTCCATTCGACCAGTACGAGATCGACTACTACGGCACGCCGACGCTGCCTCTGTACAGGTGCTATGTCGACGGGACGGTGATCTTCAACGCACAGGGCGTCGAAGAGATCGATCTGCTCGGGCTCGATGACGTGGCGGCCTACCTGGACAAGGGGGGCTCCCTGTTCCTGACGGGCCAAGACATCGGCTTCAAGCTCAAGCACCACCCGTTCTGCAAGAACTACCTGCATGCGAAGTATGTCCAGGACGACATCGACTCGAGGGAGGTCGTGGGCGAAGGGCTCCTCACCGGCGTGGCTGGCCGGATCGAGGGTGGCGATGGCGCCGACAACCAGAAGTGGCCCGACGAGGTTGACGCGATCGCGCCGGCAGTCCCCATCTTCAAGTACAAGTCCACCGCCAGCAGAAGAAGAGAGACGCTGTCGACGGGCCTCGACGGCACGAGGCGCCCGGGCGTGATCTCGAGCGGCACCGCCGGCCTCGCCGTCCAGAAGGGGAGTTTCAAGCTGGTCTACCTGGCATTCGGGTTCGAGGGTCTGGCGACGGCAGAGTTGAGGAAGACCGTGATGGCGAAAGTGCTTGGCTACCTGAAGCCAACCGCCGCGGACCGCGTGCGCGGTCTGGCCGCGGTGGCCGGGCAGAGCGCGCGGCTCGATGCCAGCGGTGGTGTCGCGGCCTTCTGCACGGCCCGCACCGACGAGGCGGACTGGCTCGATCTGGCCGCCGGGTCGGTCGGACGCTCGGATGCCGCGGCGGTCGAACAGGCTCCTCGATCGAGGCTCTGGCGTGAGCTCCTGCGGAAGGTGAGATTCGGACAGATCGGGAGGTAGACCGGGAACCCGAGCCCGTTCCGTCTTTGACTGCCGGGTTCCACAGTGCCTTGCCTGTTGCGCTTCTCCGCTCTCCCCGGGTAGCCCGACCTTCGAGGCGCTCAGGCCAGACCGTTCACTCTCGGCACTGTCGATGATCTCGTCGCAGGCTCCAACGGTCAGCCCGGGTCGCAACTTCGAAGGGAAAGCCGACGATCGGCCACGTGGGCGACCACATCCCACTCGCCGGCGAGGAGCCATCGGTCCTCGCCGCGAGCCGCCCCACGAAGGCCGTGACGACGGTCCATCGCAACTCCAGACAGGGCTTGAAAGACCTCAGAGGCGCTCTTGACGCGAACCATGGTGAGATCGACGCGCTGAAGCCAGGTGAGCAGCGGCTCATCCGTTTCAGGACGAGCGAGCCACGCCTGGGATACAATGGAGTGCGACAACCGAACGGTTCCGTCGCGGTGGAAGAGGTCTCCCGGGACAGCGTCACCGTCAACGTCCAGCGGCTTCCCGACGGGCGGCTCCACAGCGATCACTTCTCACCGCGAGTGGGTGACTGAAAGGACCTCGCGTGTCCGCTGATCAACCGGTCGTGGAGTTCCAGCGCATCGACGATCGCCTGGCACGCCTGGCGGTGCGCCGAGCCGGCAGTCCGTTCGGCCTGACCACGCCCCGGCCGTTCGTCCACCGCCTCGGGTTTCGGGACAGCCCACTCTACGCCGTGGACCAGCCGCCGTCGCCGGACGACGGCTGGGGCTTCGAGCCTCTGCCGGACGGCAGACGGGTGGCGTCGGTCGATGAGAGTGGCACACCGCTGGAGGGCGGGTACCTGCCCTGGGTCACCGGAAGCAGGGTCACTGCGGGCCACACGGCGCTCAAGCTGCTACCTGCCGGTCTGTACCTCCTCGTCCGCTCGCCGCTTTCACCGCGGATCGAGAAGGAGGTGGCGTTCGGCAACGAGATCGTGCCCGCCACGCCGAACGTTCGCGTGCTTCTGGACGAGAGATCGGCCTGCTCCCTCGTGGTCGGCGCTCCGGCCGACGTTGCCCCCGACCTCGCTCAGCCCCTGATCGGCCTCACGATCCTCAGCTACCAGGGGCCTCCGACTCCGGTCGGGATCCTCTTCTTCCCGTGTGCGACTCCCGGGCCGGCCGACCCTGGCGAGTCGAGGGACCTGCTCCTCGTGGTGCCCGTCACCGGCGAGCTGGTGCTCGACAGCATGGGCCACGCCGTGGGTCTTCGCGACAACAGTCGCGTGGTCTGGCAGGAGAGGGCAGCGCGGGAGTTTGCCGACCGCTGCGTGCGCGGCCGATAGCGCAGTGCAACATCGGCTGCCCTGTCTCGCGGTGCCGATCCGCCCTGCGCACCGTCTTGCCAGGTCCCCGAGGATCCGGGGGTCAGCGCGCCGGCGAACCGGCCGGCGTGGCACCGATGGCCTGCGCCTGGTCCAGCTGTCCGGCGGCATGCTCATGGACCGCGACTCCCAGCAGTCGCCTGCAAGCTTCGGGTCGACGGCTGAGAGCGTCCTCCGGCCGATCGCCACGGACCGCTCGTACAGAAGCAGCGCCAGGTCTGCGATGCCTTCGACAAGGGCCGCAGCGCCCTCGGCCCGATCCACCGGTTCAACCGCTCCCGCCTCAGGACCGGGGTTGCCCCGCCTCAGGACCGGGGTCGCCCCGCCTCAGGACCGGGGTCGCCGGCGAAGTCGACCTTGCCCGGCCTCCGGAGTCGACCGGGACCGCGTCGATCGAGGTGCCATTTCTGGCCGCTCCCCTGGATTTTGCCCGAAGCCCCAAGCTGCTCTTCTCTCTCGTCGACTGCGGCCAGGCGCCGGGACTGGAGGACGGGTGGAATGGCAGACGAGCCGCCGAGCCGTCCCCGCCCCCGGAGCGCTCCCCTGGCCGGCCCGCGGCCCGGCTGCTCCTGCTGACCGGCCAGCGGCGGGAAGAGGTTGCCGGCATTCGATGGGACGAGCTGCGGGGGCCTGGACCGTCTGCGACATCGACCTGACAGGACCGGTCCTCGCGCGTGGCGTCGATGGCGCGATGTGGTGCCGCTCGACTCGTCACGTCGATCGGTGCGACCGGAGGAAGCGATGATGGCCAGGGTAAGCGGCGACGACGTGAACGACATCTTGCAGAAGGAAGGCCCGCACGGGTGCGGCAGCTCATCACCGATGCTCTGCCCGCAAAACCGTGGAGAGCGCCCAAGGAGTCCGACATGAACGAAGGAACTGAGGACCCCCCTCCCCGGATCGAGTACCGGCCCGGCGCTGGTGATGTGGCTGTCGAAGGGGCGATGCGGGTGCTGGCCGCTGACGCAAGCGTGTTCCGAAGGGGGAGAGGCTGGTGGCTGTCCGGACCGCCACGGAGGACGATCCGTCTGCGATCCGGCGTGAGCGGGGGGCTCCTGTCGTCGGCGCGCTGAGCACGACTCACGCGTGGGAGGCGTTGTCGAAGAGCGCCGTGTGGACCCGCCACGACAGTCGGAGTCGGTCTCGGCGGGCTTGTGAGCCGCCAGAGAGTGTCGTGCAGGCGGTCCACGGACGAGGGGTGTGGCCAGGAATCCGGGCACTCACCGGCGTCGCGACCTCGCCGGGCCTGCGGGCAGACGGGACTATCCTGGACACTCCGGGACACGACGCGAGGACGGGCCTCATGCTCGCCGCGTCGTCCGCCCCGGTCAGCGTGCCGGCTTCAAGCACGCTCCGTTGCTCCAGTGGATCAGGGCGGAGCGTGGGCGGCTGCTCTCCGCTGCGCTCACGGTGTTGGACAGTGAAGGGGCCCGGGTCATCCGGGACGCCGACATCGCCGTTCTCTACGGCGTGCAGACCAAGGCCCTGCTCCAAGACGTCAAGCGCGACCCGTCCCGGATCCCGCCGGACTTCATGTTCCAGCTCACGCTCACGGAAGCTCGGGCTTCGAGGGCACAGATTGTGACCTTGAACGAGGGAATCCGCTCTGGGAGAGGATTCAACATCAAGTGTCTGCCCTATGCGTTCACCGAGCAAGGCGTGGCGATGCTCTCGAGCGTTCCGCGAAGCGAACGGGGCATCCAGCACTCGTCACGTAACAACCCCTACATGTTCGGAAGCGAAGCCATGATCAGCGCCCATACAGCACAGTCGGCCTCGTATGAGTTGTTTTTTGACGGCTACCAGGTGAACATCGAGATCATGCGGACGCTTGTGAGGCTGCGCCAGCTCCTGGCCACGAACCAAGAACTTGCACGCCGTTTGGATGTACTCGAGAGGAAGTCCGACAAGCGACTCGGTGTGGTCTTCGGGGCCATCCGCAAGCTGATGACGCCACCCACGAAGCCACCGAAGAAGATCGGCTTCCGCCACGAGTAGGGCGCGTCCCACCGCGGGGCACGACCCCTACCGCCGCCGGCGAGCCGATCGATCGACTGCCGCCCTGCACGGTGGTTCCTTGCAGACAGCACGCTGGGCCACCTCGAGCAGGCGGTGGACGGTCACCCGCATCTCGTCAGCCCCGTCGTCGGTCTCAGTCAGGCCCCCGTCTCGAAGTTCCCGCAGCCGGTAGACGAGCCGCTGTCCCGTGGGATCGACCGCGAGGCCCGTCTCCTTGCCGTCCCGGCCGCGCACCTTGCGCCAGCCGGTGGGAGCGGCGCCGAGCCGGGCACCCTGGGCGGCCCTGTGGGCGAGCGCCATCCTGGTCCGCTCGGCGATCTGGTCCCGTTCCATCTGGTCCAGCGCCGCGAGCACAGTGTAGAAGAACGTGCCGAAGGCAGACCCGGTGTCGATCGTCTCGGACAAGCCGACCAGCCGGCAGCCGGGCTCCCGGAGCAGCTGCGCCAGTTCGAGGGCCTCGACGGTGTGCCGGGCCAGCCGGCCCACGGGGCGGCGACCCCCAAGCCGGTGCCCTGCTGGCGGTCGCTCGAGGTACACACGAAGGTGCACGCGAAGGTGCACGCGGCGCGGGGGCGACTGGGACGGCAAGGAGGGCACTTCGCGCTCAAGTTGCCCTGGAAGTTGCCCTGGGGGATTGTCGGGGCTCTCTTGCGTCCGGGTCAGTTCTTGCGGATCGGCTCCGGGAGGGTGTGGAGCTGATCGGGATCGAACCGACGGCCTCCTGAATGCAAATCAGGCGCTCTCCCAGCTGAGCTACAGCCCCACGAGGATTGCCGCGGCCGAAGGGCCACAGAAGAACCTCTCTCCGCACAGATTCTAGCATGCGCCCGAGCGTCGGTCAACGCCTCCCCGCCTCCAGCAGCGCTGACGCATGCCCCCCAGGCCCGGCCGGGCCGGGGCCAGTTGTCGGCGCGGAGGCCCCCCACCTGGGTCCCTTCGGGCGTCGAAAGCTGGGCATGAGGGAGGAAATCGGGGCCGAAGTGGTGTCAGGAGAGCGA
>JACQZM010000543.1:0-3493 GCA_016213885.1 Candidatus Rifleibacteriota bacterium
ACGCTCTTCTGGCCGACCTCTATGGACCCGCCGGAGAACACGTCGAACACCCGGCTCTCCTCCAGCAGCTTGCCGCCGGCGTCGTCGATCGCCCTCTTGAGGGCCGCGTAGGTCACCTCGGCCCGGACCAGCAGGGCCAGGTCCCGCTCGGCCTTCGGGTAGGCCGCGATGGGGCGGGCGTCCTGCGCCGCCGCCGGAGCCGCCTGTAGCTGCTCCATGGCGATCTCCGCGACGACCACCGGCAGCGGCACCTTGAGGCGGGCCACCATCCCGGGATGGAGCTCCGCGAAGTACCCCACCGGTTCCCCGTTCACCAGGATCCTGGAGCCGCGGCCGGGGTGGAAGAACGAGCCGTCGAGGAAGTTCGGCGGCGGCAGCGCCTCCGCGGTCCAGTCGATCCGCAGCGTCGTCAGCAGAGCCTCCAGCACGCCCTTCATGGCGTAGTAGTCCACGGGCCGCGTCTTCTGCCTCCAGTGGCCGGTCCGATCGCCGGCCAGGAGCATGGCGAGCCGGTACTCCTGGTGGTAGGCGGAGGCTCCGGGCTCGCCGCGGAACACCCGTCCGAGCTCGAAGAGGTTCAGGTAGGTGTTCTGGTGGCTCACGTTGTAGACGAGGTTCCTGACCATCGTGTCGAGGAGAGTGACCCTGAGGTGGCTCTCTTCCTCCTTGAGCGGATTCGCGAGCCGGACCGCGCCGGCGGCCTGCCGGTCCGTGAACGGGAACGAGATCGCCTCGTTGAACCCCAGGCCGGCGAGGCACCGCCGGGACGCTCTGATCAGGCGGTGCAGCGGGTCTTCCCGGACCGGCAGGGAGGCGCCGACCGGCGGGAGCGCCGGCACCTTGTCGTACCCGAAGAGCCGGGCGACCTCCTCGATCACGTCGATCTCCAGCGAGAGGTCCGGCCTGAACGAGGGGACCTCCACGGTCATCTTGTCCGCATCGTAGTAGAGGTTCGCCTCCACCACGTCCCGGATCTTGAGACCGAGCCCCTTGAGGAGCCACTCCATCCGGAACCGCTCCAGCTGGGTCCCCAGCACCTGGTTGACCCGGGTCGTCCGGATCGTCACGGTCCGGGGCACGAACGGCGTGGGGTAGCAGTCGATGACCCCGCCGGTCACCCGGCCCTGGGCGTGCTCCTCCAACAGCTGGCACGCTCGGTCGAGCGCCCGCAGCGTCGCCTCGGGGTCGCAGCCTCGCTCGAACCGGTGAGAGCTCTCCGTGTGCAACCGGAGCCGCTTGGCCGTGCGGCGGACCGTGATCGGATCGAAGTACGCGGCCTCGAGCACCACCTCGGTGGTGGAGTCGGCGATTCCGGACTGCTCGCCGCCCATGACCCCGGCCAGGGCGATCGGCCGCTCAGGGTCGGCGATCAAGAGGTCCGTGGGCTGGAGCGTGTGGACCACCCCGTCAAGCGTGGTGAGCTTCTCTGCGGGCCTGGCCCACCGGACCACGATCTGGTTCCCGTGGATCATCCGGGCATCGAAGGCGTGCATCGGATGGCCGATCTCGAGCATCACGAAGTTGGTGATGTCCACCACGTTGTTGATGGGGCGCACACCGGCCGACTCCAGGTACCGCTGCATCCAGGCGGGCGACGGGCCCAGCACCAGGCCCGAGACGCGCCGCGCCGAGTAGCGGGGGCAGCCGTCGACCCCTCTCACGTCGACTCCGAGACCCTGGCGGATGTCGCCTGAGGTCTCTTTGATGACCACCTCGGGGAGCTTCAGCTCGACACCTGTGGCGCACGCCAGCTCCCGGGCGATACCGATGATGGAGAGACAGTCGGGCCGGTTGGCCGTGACGTTCACCTCCATCACCCAGTCCGCGAGGCCCAGCACCTCGTCGATCGGGAGGTTCAGCGGAACGTCCTGGCCGAGGTGCATGATCCCCTCGCGGCTCTCCGACAGCTTCAGCTCGTACTCGGAGCAGATCATCCCCTCCGACTCGACGCCCCGGATCTTGGAGCGCTTGATCTTGACGCCGCCGGGCAGAATGGCGCCGAGCTTGGCCAGCGGCACCGTGAGGCCCGGGGCCACGTTGGGCGCTCCGCACACGACCTTGTAGCTGGTCGTCCCGTCGGTGACGTCGCACACGGTCAGCTTGTCGGCGTTCGGGTGCTTCTCGACGCGTTCCACCCTGGCGGTGACGATCCCCTCCAGACCGGGGGTGTGGCGCGTCAGCGCTTCCACCTCCAGGCCGATGAGGGTCAGTCTGCGCGCGATCTCCTGCGGGGAGAGCTGGGTCTGGACGTACTCTTTGAGCCAACGGATCGGTACGAGCATGGCATGCCTTCTGTCTGGTCGGAGCCTCGGGCCCACCGATTATCGAACCGACGGGACGCAAAGTCAACCGGAGCGCCTTGGCAGGGTCCGTCGGGGCTCGGGAGATGAGGGGCCGGGACGGCCGTCACTCCTCCTGGTCGATGATCTCGTCCACCAGCGGCGTTTCCAGCGGCTCCTGCCACTCTTCCAGGAACCGGGAGACCTCGTTGATCCGCTTGATGCGGCCGTCAGGCTCCACCGGCCCGGTCTGGGCGGTGCTGGAGATGAGGAGCGTCTTCATGCCGACGCTCTTGGCGCCGACGATGTCCTCCTCGATGGAGTCGCCCACGAAGATCGCCTCTTCCGGGGAGACCTCCAGATCTTGGAGGCACACCTCGAAGATCTTCGACGAGGGCTTCCGGAAGCCCGTGTTGGACGAGAGGGTGATGGCCTCGAAAGCCTCGACCAGACGGAGCTCTTCGAGCTCTTTCATGGTGAACAGCTTCTGGGCGTTGGCGACGATGCCCAGCTTGTAGTCCATCCGGAGCCGCTGGATGAGGTCGTTGGCGCCGGGCAGCGGCTGGCACCGGGTTCTGGTGAACTTTCTGAACGACCAGGCCAGGTCGGCCACCAGCGAGGGGCCCGGCTTGGCCACGCCCAGCTCCTGGAGCATGAGCGAGAACACCTGGGCCACGTCGATCTCTGTGTCCGGCTCGGCGAGGGCGCTCTTCAGCTTGTCCACACCGTCGCTGAACGACTTCGCCAGCGTGGCGGGGTTGGCCCGGATCTTCCGATCGCTCAGCCATTCGGCCAGCCTCTCGTATGCGGGAAGGGCCTGCTCGTTGGTCTGGACATCCACCAGCGTCCCGTACAGGTCGAACACGACCGCCTGGATCATCTGCCCGCCACCCGCCCCGAACGGTCCGTGTCGCATCCCGGACGCCGCTCTCGCAACCCTGGCCCGGCTCCCGATCTCATCTGTGCTATCCGCTCCTTAGCTACGCCCGCGCGCGGTCCGGTCCCCCGGTCCGACGCGGTTCCAGGACCCCTGCCGACTCTTCGATACGCGACAAGAAGTCACGCCAACATGGTGTGCAGGCTCAAGATATCATCAACCCGGCCATGTCCGTCAACATGATCCACGCAGAACTGCAATTCGGAGCCCACCCTTCCAGCCCGAACAGCTCGCGACGATTCACGGAGAAACCGAGGAGGGCCGGAGGGCGAGGAGC
>JACQZM010000543.1:3534-9179 GCA_016213885.1 Candidatus Rifleibacteriota bacterium
AGCGCGTGGGACGGTGGAGGTGGAGTGACCGTGGGAGTGGACGTTGGCGTGGGAGTGGGGGGAAGAGTGGTCCCGCTTGGCGGACTCCCTCTGGACGGCACCCTCCCGCTCTGGTAGGCTCGACCCCGGCCCGCCTCCGGGGATCATCTCGACCCGTCACCGATGGGGGTCTCCCAACCGCGGCGGAGGTCGAGGATCGACTCGAGAGCCACTCGTGCCAGCCCGCCGGCCCCAGCATGCCGGCGATCATGCGGGCCTTCGGGAGGACGCCCCACGTGTCCAGCGGCGGTGGTGTCGACCCGGATCGGGCCGATCGGGCTCGCGTACCTGTGGCCTGCGACGACCTGAGTGGGAATGACGACGGCTACCGACACCGCGATCCGTGACCACAAGGCGTGGATCGGGTACGTACAGCCCGACGGGCTCGTCGTTTCCCCCGCTGCGCTCGTCGACGCCCGGGCGATCCTCGATACGCGCGCGATCGAGACCCAGGAGCGCTTCCTCGACTTCGTGGACGATGTGGAGGTCCAGGGGGTCGAGAGGGCCGCGGTCAACGACTTCAGGGCGCTCGTCGAGGAGTTCCTGGAGTGGCCTGCCGACTGCATCTGGGGCTTCGATCCGGAGCGACCCATCCCGGAGGAGCTGCGGGTCGGACTGCCAGAAGGGGGCGGGCTGCTCGAGCCGTCCTTCGCCTTCAGGCTTCCGGACCCGGCGAAGCCGTGGCTTCTCCTGGGGCAGGTTCTGCCCCTGGCGACGGACCTGGACGCGGCGGTCACCGACGAGGCATCGACCTGGTCCGCCTCACCGACCCGCCGCCTGGAGCGGTTGCTCCTGGAGACGGGGGTTCCGATCGGTCTGCTCGCCAACGGGCTGGCGATCCGGCTGCTGTACGCGCCACGGGGAGAGAGCTCGGGCAACATCACCTTTCAGGTGTCGGACATGCGCGCGGTTGCGGGCCGGCCGATCCTGGCGGCCTTCCACCTTCTCCTCGAGAAGGCCAGGCTGCTCACGGTCCCCACCGCGTCGCGGCTGCCGGCGCTCCTGTCGCGAAGCCGGGAGTACCAGGCGACGGTCTCCACGGCGCTGGCGGGTCAGGTGCTCGACGCCCTGTACGAGCTGCTTCGCGGCTTCCAGGCCGCTGACGAGCACGAGAAGGGGAAGCTCCTGGGCGAGGTGCTCGATCGCAGCCCCGACGACATCTACGCGGGGCTGCTGACGGTGCTGATGCGGCTCGTGTTCCTGCTCTACGCCGAGGACCGGGGGCTCATGCCTTCGGGCCCGCTCTACGCCAGGAACTACTCCGTGCACGGGCTGTTCGCCAGGCTGCGCTCCGACCACGAGCACCATCCGGACACGATGGACTCACGCTACGGAGCCTGGGCGCAGCTCGTCACCGTGTTCCGCATCGTCCACGGAGGCTGTCGTCACCCGCGGATGCGGATGCCCGACCGCCGGGGCCACCTGTTCGACCCGGATCGCTTCCCGTTCGTGGAGGGACGAACCCTCGCGACGCCGCGGTTTCCGCTCGTCGCCGACGGAGTCATCCACGGGGTGCTCGAGAAGCTGCTGGTGCTCGACGGGGAGGCTCTCTCGTACCGGACGCTGGATGTGGAGCAGATCGGCTCGGTCTACGAGACCATGATGGGCTTCAAGCTCAGGGTCGCCGGAGGCCGGTCCATCGCCATCAAGCCGGCCAAGCCCCACGGGGCGCCGATCCCGATCGACCTCGACGAGCTCCTGATCATCAAGGCCACGGAGAGGGCCAGGTGGTTCAAGCAGAGAACCGGCCGAGATCTGACCGACCGGATGCTCGAGGAGCTCAGGGCTGCGACCACGATCGACGGCATCCTGGCCGCGCTCAGGCCCCGCATCGCCGACACAGCCACCCCCGAACCGGTGGCCAAGGGGGCGATGCTCCTCGTTCCGTCGGACGAACGGCGCCGGAGCGGCTCTCACTACACGCCCCGCTCGTTCACGGAGCCGATCGTTCGCAAGGCGCTCGAGCCGGTTCTGCTGAGACTCGGTGAGAAGCCGACGCCGGAACGGATCCTCGACCTGAAGGTGTGCGACCCGGCGGTGGGATCGGGCGCCTTCCTGGTGGAGGCCTGCCGTCAGCTCGGAGACGCCCTGGTGACGGCGTGGCACGACCACCGGGCTGCTCCCGCGATTCCCCCCGACGAGGACGAGACCCTCCACGCCCGGCGGCTCGTGGCCCAGCGGTGCCTCTACGGTGTCGACAAGAACCCGATGGCGGCGGACCTGGCGAAGCTCTCCCTGTGGCTGGTGACGCTGGCCCGGGACCACCGATTCACCTTCATCGACCACGCCATCCGGCACGGAGACTCGCTGGTGGGGCTGACCTGCGCCCAGATCGAGGCGTTCGACTGGGACCCCGGGTCGCAGGCGACCGTGTTTGCGGCGCCGTTGAAGGGGTTCGTCCACGAGGCAGCGCAAAGACGCCTCGAGCTGGAGATGGAGGGGGACCTCGACGATGACTCGGCTCACCGCGCGCTGCTGGCCGATGCACAGGAGGCCGTGAAGCGGGTGAGGTTCCTGGGTGATGCCGTGGTCGCCGCCTTCTTCTCGGGCAAGGACCCCAAGGAGCGGAGCCGGCTGCGTGACACCTTCGCTCCGATGGCCAGAGAGTTCTTCTCGGTCGGGAAGGGTGGCGACGAGATTCACAGGTCGATCCGCGAACTGGCCGAGGCGGATCGGCCGGTGGCGCCATTCCACTGGGAGGTCGAGTTTCCGGAGGTGTTCGCCCGCGCGGACCCGGGCTTCGACGCGATCGTGGGGAATCCTCCCTTCCTGGGAGGGCGACGCACGGGGACCTTTCTCGGGGACAGGTATCGAGACTGGCTCTCGACCACTTTCCCGAACTCCAACAACAATGCGGATCTCGTTGCCTTCTTCTTTCGTCGCGCTTTCGAGCTGCTGAAACACGATGCGACCCTTGGCATGCTGGCCACGAAGTCGATCTACCAGGGCGATACCAGAGACGCCGGTCTTCGGAGAATCCGTGAGGCAGGCGGGCAGATCTACTCGGCAGTGAAACGCAGGAGGTGGCCAGGAGAAGCTACTGTACTGGTCAGTGTGATCCACATCATCAGGGGAGCGCCGTCGGGGCCCTGCGATCTGGATGGAACCCCGACCCAGACCATAACCTCGTATCTGTTCGACAAGGGGATCGAAGGCACACCGACCAGGCTACGGGCGAACGCGGGCAAGAGCTTCCAAGGGTGCATTCTCTTGAGCATGGGTTTCACGTTCGATGACACGGACGCCGACGGGAAGGCTACTCCTCTGGCCGAGATGGCACGCTTGATCGAGCTGGATCCTCGAAACAGAGAACGGATATTCCCGTACATCGGGGGAAGAGAAGTCAATGACGACCCGAGACATGCTCATCACAGATATGCGATAGATTTCTTCGACATGTCGCTCGACGAGGCTGCTTCCTGGCCAGAGCTCTTCAGCATCGTCAGACAGAAGGTGAAGCCCGATCGAGATCGGCAGAAGAGAGAGGCCCTGCGATCGAGGTGGTGGCAATATGCGGACAAGCGTCCAGCGTTGCGGCAGGCAATCCACGGCAAGTCCCGGGTCCTGTTGACCAATGCACAGGCCGCGACTCACCTGACCTTCGCGTTTCTTTCTGCGGACGCCATATTCGCGAACAGCCTCAATGTCTTTCCTCTGACAACGTATCGAGAATTCGCCCTGCTCCAGTCACGAGTCCACGAAGTCTGGGCCTACTTCTTCTGCTCTTCGCTGGGTGACGGGATCAGATACAATCCAACCGACTGCTTCGACACCTTCGCATTCCCCCCGCGGGGTGTGGCGGAATGGTCTCTGGAGCAGGCCGGGCGCGAGTACTACGAGCATCGAGCCGCCCTGATGGTCGAGAACGACGAAGGGCTCACCAGGACGTACAACCGGTTCCACGATCCACGGGAGACGGCCCCGGGCATCCTGAAGCTCCGAGCTCTCCACGACGCGATGGACCGAGCCGTGCTCGACGCCTACGGCTGGACCGACTTCGAGTCGGAGCCCGACTGCCTCCTCGACCACGAGGAAGAAGAGGAAGAGGAAGACTCCGGGGAGCTCGTCAATGCCCGGCCGCGGTCCGTGGCCCGAACAACAGGCTCAGCTCCTGGCTGAACACCGTCCTGTACGGATCGCCGTAGGATTTGGCCCGGGTGCCCGCCACCTGGAACGTTCTGGCGCGAACGGTCATCGGGTCGGGGGGCAGGCACGCCCCGGCGAACGTGCCCTCGATCTGTCCCCACCGCACCGAGCCGAACGGCCCTCCGGGGACGCCGGGCTCCCGGTCGGGAGGGATGAGGTCCATGGCCTGGAACCACGGCTCCGTGCCGGGGTGGGTCAAGAGAACCCTGAAGCGCGAGTCTTCGGACCCGGAGGTGAACAGGATCTCCAGGGTCTGGTCGCCCCGGAGCAGGGCGACCACGGCCCGGATCTTCGCGACTCCACGCCGCGCCTGCGCCGGAAGCGGCGGCAGCTGGACCGTGCGTTCATGGCGGTACAGCCGCCTGAACTCCTCCTCCCCGTCGACATCGTCCTTGCCGAAGACCTGCCGGTGGATGAGGGTGGTGTCGACCTGGTTCCACTCCTTGAGCATGGACAGCGACCCGAAGCTGGGAGTCGTCCAGGCCAGCGGGCCCTTGAACAGCGGCACCGCCGACGGATCGGCCGGCGGGCGAGCCGGCGCGTCCACGGTGTAGACGAAGTCGACGAGCTTCGAGTACATCCGGCCCACGCCCAGATCCACCGCGTCGAGCTGGCTGTGGATGAGGCAGTCCAGGGCGTGGAGCTTCGTCAGCCGGTCGTACAGCTTGATCCTCCGCGACAGAGGGTAGTCCGCGCAGCCGAGGTACTCCGCGGCCCACGGACGGAACGCCTCGAGGTCCCGGCCCAGCGGTTGCTGCTCGAGATAGGCAGTGATGCGGGCTCGCCAGAAGCCGTCCGGCGCTCTCTGTCGCCTCTCCGTCACCCGGTCGGTGAAGCTCAGCGATCTGCCCTGGGCGGTTTGCGCCAGGGTGAGCAGGATGTACTCCATGGTGGTGTCGAACCGCCTGTCGGCGGTGACCAGACGCACCAGCGTCTCCAGCTGGAGCTGGTCGATCTGGTCCGTCAGGTTCGAGGCCAGCTCGCCCAGCGTCTCCACCGGGTACCGGATCATCAGGTCCACCGGCTCCGGGACCTGCACGTACGACCCGGAGGCCAGCGTCGGGTAGCGCAGCGGGACCTCGAAGAGCAGGGTGGTCCCCTCTTTCCTGGTAGAAGCGAACCGCTCGATCTGGGTAGGGCCACGGTCGACGATCAGGTCACCGACGTGGGCCTTGAACGCCGGAACCCTGACAGTGATGCCGGTGGGCGACGGCGTCACCCGGAGCGCCCTGGGATCCGGCACGACCAGGGTCCCGGACCAGCCGATCTGGCCGGACGGCCGGACGATCTCGACCCGGCACTCGGTCCCCGGTTCGAGCGACTCGAGGACCGCGTCGTGCTGCTGGACCTCCACGGCGTCGACGAAGGTCGTTAGCTCCACGCCTCCCTGGCGCCTCTTCTTGTGCAGGCGGACCGACCCGCGCTCCGCCCCGTCGGTGCGCCAGGCGATCCGGGGCTCC
>JACQZM010000544.1 GCA_016213885.1 Candidatus Rifleibacteriota bacterium
ATCGTCGGGGCCGGCCCGGCCCAGCGCCAGGCCGATCGCGCGTCGCCGGTCGTGCTCCACGAGACACCGCGAACGGTGCTCCGCGGCCACGCCCTCCAGAATCTGGCCGGTGATCCGGGCCGGGTCCTCGGTGCGGGGGTTGTCGTTGGTGATGACGCAGAGGTCGGCGAACCGCGAGGCGCTCGAACCCATGCGGGGGCGCTTGGTGTTGTCCCGATCGCCCCCACAGCCGAACACGACGATGAGCCGGGCCTGACCGGACACCAGCTGTCTGCAGGCTCCCAGGAGGTTCTCCAGCCCTTCGGACGTGTGGGCATAGTCGATCAGGACCCGACGCTTCCCCGACGGAACCGGCTGGAAGCGCCCCGGAACGATCTTCACCGAGCCCAGGGCGTCGGCGATGAGCTCCGGGGCGATGCCGCGAGCCAGGCCCACGGAGGCGGCGGCCAAGGCGTTCCTCAGGTTGAACTGACCACCCAGCGACAGCCGCACCGGGGTCCGCCGGCCGCCGTGGACCAGCAGCATGCGACCGGCGTCGATGGCGCAGTGCGGGTCTTCCCCCAGGACCCGGTCGCCGGCGAACGAGGTGGGCGCGCCGCCCAGGGAGAAGCCGATCACCCGCCCGCGACAGACGTCCATGAAGTGCCTCGAGTGCTCGTCGTCCAGGTTGATGACCGAGGCGTAGTGGGGGATCCGCTCCTCCAGCCCTCGCCGATCACACGCGGCGACCCATGAGGCCTTCACCGTGCGGTACGTCTCGAGATCGGCGTGGAGCTCGAAGTGCTCCGGCGACAGGTTCGTCCACACCGCCGCGGAGAACGGCAGGAAGTCGGCCCGGTGCTGGACGATCGCCTGGCTGGAGACCTCCATCACCACGGCCTGGTACCCCGCCTCGGTCAACCGCCGGAGCGTGGTCACCAGGTCGACCGGACCGGGCGTCGTGTTCCTGGAAGGCACCCGGCTGCCGTCGGCCCCCAGGGTTCCCAGCGTACCGATCACCGCGGTCTTCAGCCCTCCGGCCCGCAGCACCGCGGCGGTCAGGTAGGTCGTGGTGGTCTTGCCGTTCGTGCCGGTCACCCCGACGTAGGTCAGCCGCCCGATCTCCTCGGCGTACAGCTGAGCCGCGGCCCGGCTCACGGCCAGCCGACAGTCCCCGGTGCAGACGACCGGGAGCTTCGCCGACGGCAGGTCCCGGCGCTGGGTGACCACTGCGACGGCCCCGCGACCCGCCGCGTCGCAGACGTACTCGGCGCCGTCTGTCTTCGCCCCGGGAATGCAGAAGAACACGTCGCCCGGCACGACCCGGCGCGAATCGTCGGCCAGTCCCCCCACGACCGTGTCGGCGCCCGACACCGGAGGATCGCTACCGACGATCCTCGCCAGTTCGCCCAGCGTCATCCGTTTCATCGGACGGCCCGGCCTCCTCCTCTTCTTCTTCGCCACCGGCCGGCTTCGGCTTGACCGGCCTGAGCGGTTCGGCATCCTCGGGCGCCTGGCCGTCGTCAGCGGCAGCCGAGGCGTCAGGCTCCGGCTGGTCCGCCGGCGTCGGCTTGACGACCGGCGTCCCGGCTCCCGGCTCCGGCGGGACCTTCTTCAGCAGCATGATCTGCCTCGCGATCTCCCTGAACACCGGCGCCGCCATGGTCCCGCCGCGGATCTTCTCCCCCTTGGGTTCATTGAGAACGATGTAGACGACCACCTTGGGCTCCTTGACCGGGACGAAGCCCACGAAGCTGGCGACGTACTTCTGGTGTCCCTCCTCCTTGGCCCGGCCGAGCTTCTCGGAGGTGCCGGTCTTGCCGGCGACGATGTAGTCATCGAGGGCCGCGAACGTGCCGCTGCCGCTCTTGGTGACCAGCGTCATCATCTTCGCGACCTTCTCGGCGGTCTGCGGCGAGACGACCCTGCGACGCACGTCCAAGGACGACTCCTGGACCGTCGCCCCGGTCTCGGGATCCACGATCTTCTTGATGATCTGCGGTTTCAGCAGGAGCCCGCCGTTGGCTATGGCCGCCACGGCGGCGAGCATCTGCATGCCCGTCACCGCGATCTCCTGTCCCATGGATATCGCGCCGATCGAAAGGCCGGACCATTGCTCCGGCGGCCGGACCTGACCGTCCACCTCCGCGGGCAGGTCGATCCCGGTCCTGTCGCCGAACCCGAACTTCCGGATGTAGTAGTACAGGTTCTTCGGCCCCAGCAGTTCCCCGACCTTGATGATGCCCGTGTTGCACGACTTCTCGATGATCTGCTCGAGCGTCACGTCGCTGTGAACGGCCGTGCAGCGGATCGGGATATCCCACAGGACCACCTTGCCCGGGCAGAAGAACGGGGTCGTGGGCTCCACCCGGTGGTCCTCGAGAGCGGCGCAGGCCGTGATCAGCTTGAACGTCGAGCCGGGCTCGATCGTGTCGGTCAGCAGGCGGTTCTTCCAGACCTCGCGGTCGTACTCGCGCCACTGGTTCGGATCGAAGGTGGGGCGAGCCGCCATCGCCAGGATCTCTCCGGTGTTGGGGTCCATGGCCGCGGCAAAGCAGTTCTTCGGGCTGTGCAGGGCGAACGCCCTGTCGAGCTCTCGTTCCAGGTAGTGCTGGATGACCGGGTCGATGGTCAGCCAGATGTGGCTGAACCCCTCGGGCTTCTTTCTGGCCAGCTCGTGGATCGGCATGCCGTTGGGACCGGCCACCACGATCCTCTCGCCGGGCTTGCCGCCCAGGACGCCGTTGTACTTGTGCTCGAGCCCTTCGAGGCCATCCTCCTCCGAGCCGACGAACCCCAGAGCCTGGGCCAGCAGCTGGTTGTTGGGGTAGATGCGTCTGGACTCCTTGCGGAACGCCAGCCCCTTGATCTTCTGGGTTTCGATGAGCTTCGAGACAGCCTCGAACTCCTTGGTGTCCAGCTTCCGCTTGATCCAGACGAACCTGCTCCGTCTCTGCCTGGCCTGCGTCGTCGTCGGCTGGGGCGGCCTGAGCAGACCCTCTGGCAGGATGAGGTTCTTGAGGCTGTCCGGGAGGATGCCCGGGGGAGGCGGGGGCGCCGTCGACGCGGTTCTGCCGACCTTCTCCGGTCTCGACAGCTCGACCGCCGTGCCATCGGCATCCGGGGTGGGCACCGCCTTGGCCCTGGGGGTGATCAGCTTCTTCTCCACCACGGAGTAGTCGATGCCCAGAAGCTCCGACAGCGCCTTGGACACGGCCTTGGGATTCGTGATCTGGCTGGGATCCCCGTAGAGCGAGTTGGCCGGGATCGACTGCGCCAGGAGTATCCCGGAGGACGCGAAGATCTTGCCGCGGGTGCTCCGGATCGGGATGCGCCTCAGGTGGGCCCGGTCCACGTAGTCGGTCCAGATGGCCGTCTGACTCACCTGGATCTGGTAGAGCCGGCCGATCACCACCAGATAGAAGGCCAGCAGCAGGAAGAAGCACGTGATGATCCGCCTGCGGTGGAACTTGTGGATCACAGGCGGATCGCCGCCCTCATCCTCGCGGACCGGCTCCGCGGGTTGCCGGCCACCTCCGGATCGGAGGGCTTGATCGGCCTCCGGTCCACGAGACCCAGAGTCGGTCTCTTGCCGCAGTTGCAGACCGGGAAGACCGGAGGACACACGCAGCCCGTGGCGGCCCCGCGGAAGATCCGCTTCGCGATCCGGTCTTCCAGCGAATGGAACGAGATGACGACGATGCGTCCTCCGGGGGCCAGCCGGTCGATGAGCCGGGGCAGCGCCCTCTCGAGGATCTCCGGCTCTTGATTGACCGCGGACCGCAGCGCCATGAACACCTTCGTGGCCGGGTGGATCTTGAGGCGCGCCTTCACCCTCGCCGGCGTCGCCTCGGCGACCAGTCGCGCCAGGTCGGTGGTGGTCCGGAGGGTCAGCCGCTGGTCGTGGAGCGCCCGGGCCAGCCGCTCGGCACACTCCACTTCACCGCGGTCTCTCAGCAGTCTGGCCAGGTCATCGGGGCCCAGTCTGCGGATCAGATCTGCCGCCGTGTCCGGGTCGCGGGGGTCCATCCTCATGTCCAGGGGACCCTGGAGCCGGAACGAGAACCCTCTGCGGCCCGTCTCGAGCTGGAAGCTCGACACCCCGAGATCGACGAGCACGAACTGGACCGCCCCGATCCCCAGCTCGTCCAGGGCGTCGATCGACCGGTCGAACGTGGTCTGGCGAGTGCGCAGTCGGTCCCCGAAGCGGGAAAGCCTGGCCCGCGCCTGCTCCAGCGCCTCCGGGTCCCGGTCGATGCCCACGTAGGTCTCGATATCGGGGAGCCTCTCGAGAAGGGCTTGAGCGTGCCCGCCGAGACCCACTGTGCAATCGAGCACCACCCGGTGGGGACCTCTGCTTGCCAGGTCGACGACCTCGTCCAGCAAGACCGGTTCGTGCGCCGGGGGAACCGCCGCGGCAGGGGTCAATTCTTGCTCTTGGCAGGACCCGCAAGCGGGACGTACCACATCTGCTCCTTGGCAGGGAGACCCATGCCGAGCTTGCGGGTGGCGATCTCCTCGATCCTCTCGAGGCACCCCAGGCTGGCACGCTCGGCCTGCTTGACCTCTATCTTCTCGTGGAGCGACTGGTTCTCCTTCTGGGTCTTGGAGATCGCCAGCTGGATCTCCATGACCTGCATGTACTGCCAGATGTAGAACACGAGCATCAGGCAGACGACGAACACCCCGAAGAAGTACAGGACCGCGATCTGCCTCCGGCGTCGCAGGTACTCCTGGATCGCCTTCTGGGACCTCATCACGAAGCCGCGCCGGGACGGCTCGGCCTCGAAGGGGTGACCGGTAGTCGGATGCTGCCACATGAGCCGCGTGATTATACTCCCTGAGCGTATCGAGATCAACCGCCCAAGACCCGGCGCCTCGCCGGGGTCCGAGTCGCAAGACCCGGCGCCTCGCCGGGTCCGAGTCGCGCCCCGAGCGCGAATCCAATCCGGATCCCCTCCAATTTCTCTATCCCGAGCGCGACCTCCAACCTGATCCTCTCCACTTTCTCCTCCCCGGCAACTCCCCCCCCCCCGTCCGCGGCGCCCCCAAAAAAAAGACCGCCCGGTGGAAACCTTCGGCGTCGATCTTTCGTATGCACTAGCGAAGCCAATATCTCATACTCCTCCTGCTCAAGACCGCTGCGGTTCCCCACAACCGCAGCAAGAGCCGCGGTTCTTCTTACCCCCACCCGCGATTTTTGTCGGGGGCGCCAGAACCGCGGATCTTTTTTTTCAGGCGTCCGGGTCAGCCGCGGTGCCGGGAGGAGAATCGGTGGCACAGGGCCACGGCGACGGCGTCGGCGGCGTCGTCGGGCCGGGGAGGGGTGTCGAGCCTGAGGATCCTGGCCACCATCTTCTGCACCTGGGCCTTCGTGGCCCGCCCGTAGCCCACCACCGCCTTCTTCACCGCCAGAGGGTTGTACTCGAGCACGGGGATCCGCGCCTCGGCCAGGCCCAGCAGCATGACCCCCCGGGTCTGACCCACGATGAGGGCGGTCCGGACGTTCTTGTTGAAGAACAGGGCTTCCATGGCGGCCACGTCGGGCCGGTGCCGGGAGATCAGCGACGCCAGATCGCTCCGGATCTCCATCAGGCGGTCGCCGAACGGGGTTCCGCCCAGGGTGCGGATGCAGCCGCAGCTGACGAGCGCCAGTTCGGTGGGAGTCGGGCTGTCGACGATCCCGAAGCCGATCGTCGCCACCCCCGGATCGAGGCCCAGGATGCGCATGAGCAGGGCGGAGTATACCCGCCGGCGCTCCCCCCGGCAAGATTGACCGGCCCCGGAGCCCGTGATAACTTGAATCGTGGGTTCACTCCGAGGAGGATGCCACCAGTCTCCGGTCCGGAGGTGAGATCGTGCGGCCAGGTGCGGGGAGTCGGGCAGGGCGACTGCTGGTGCGAGCCACCCTGTGCTTCGTGGGCCTCGCCCTGCTGGGCCCGTCGCTTCTGGCCGAGCAGCAGCTGACGGTCAGGGGGGTGCTGCACACCGGCAATTTCAACACTTTCCGGGTCGTGGGGGGGCGCGGGAGCACCGTGGTCGACGTGACCTCGGACGGCCTCAGGGTGGGCTTCGCCCCCGGCCCGGAAGAGCGCATCGCCTTCTGCCGGCCCGCCTTCTTCGGGGACGTTGCCCCGCTGGTGAACTACACCGTCACCTCCGCGGCCCCCGAGGGCAACAGCGTGCAGGCCAGCTACTTCGTCCCCACCCGTTTCTGGGATGGCTCCACGTCGCCATCGTCCCTGTTCTCGATGAAAGACGAGAACCCCGCCGCGGCGACGCCGGACTACATGGCCGGTCTCTTCAACAAGCTGCTGAAGAGCCAGAACAACCCGTCGGCGAACCTCGGGTTTCTGGTCAGGGGGAGCGGTGACTTCCGCCGGTTGTCGAACCTCGAGGTGTTCTTCCAGATCCAGCTGTCGATCCCTTTCGTCGTGGCCATCCGCAACTTCGGACCCATGTGCCCCGACCCCAGGACCAACCCGACGCCGCCGACGCCCCAGCCGATCCCCGACTACGTGATGTACTGGAGCTCCACTCTCTCCGGCAAGGCCGACATCACGGTCAACAACGCGTTCATCTACCCGATCCCGATCCGGGTCGTGGGGCAGCGAGTGTCCGAGACGATCATTCCCAATCAGGTTCTCGCGCGCGGTCCCAACCGCGTCGCCGTGGCGGTGCTGCCGGACGACGCCTCGGTCAATCAGGCCCCGGTGACGACCTCGGTGACCCTGACCATCGGAGACGTGATCTGCCCCTTCTTCTGACCCGGCGAGTCGACCGCCTCTCCCATCGGAGCCGAAAGGATGTGAACAGTGACGGAGCCAAAGGTCGTCAACATCACCCGACACATCTATGAAGAGCAGCGGAAGTACCCCCTCGCCACCGGGGGGTTCTCGGGCCTGCTCTCCGATCTGATGCTGGCGTGCAAGATGATCAGCCGCGAGGTCAACAAGGCCGGGCTGATAGACATCCTCGGCAAGACCGGGGAGGTGAACGTCCAGGGCGAAGAGGTGGCCAAGCTCGACACCTACGCTCACAACCGGATCCACCAGGCGATGGACCACGGTGGCCACCTGTGCGTCATGGCGTCCGAGGAGGTCGCCGATCCGATCCCGATCCCCAAGGAGTTCTCCAAGGGGCGCTACGTGCTGCTCTTCGACCCGCTGGACGGCTCGTCGAACATCGACTCCAACGTGGGCATCGGCACCATCTTCTCGATCCACCGCAAGGTCTCGGACGCCGGTCCCGACGGCACGATGCAAGACCTTCTCCAGACCGGCACCAGACAGGTCTGCGCCGGGTACGTCTTCTACGGCGCGTCGACGGTGTTCGTCTACACCACGGGACAGGGGACCGCGGCGTTCACCCTCGATCCGTCGGTGGGCGAGTTCCTGCTGTCGAGCCCCCACATCCAGATTCCCAGGCGCGGCAGGATCTACTCCGTCAACGAGGGGAACGCGGCGAGCTGGGATGATGCGACCAAGCGGTACATCGAGCACATCAAGCAGTTCGATCCGGAGACGAACCGGCCGTACACGCTGCGGTACGTCGGGTCTCTCGTGGCCGACATCCACCGGACGCTCCTCTACGGGGGCATCTTCCTCTATCCCCCGGATCGCAAGAGCCCGAAGGGGAAGCTCCGGCTGCTCTACGAGGCTGCCCCGATGGCGTTCCTCGTGGAACAGGCCGGTGGGTTCGCCTCCAACGGAACCCGGCGTATCATGGAGGTCGAGCCCTCGGAGCTGCATCAACGAACCCCGCTCATCATCGGGAGTCCCGATGACGTGAGGGACTACGAGGCGTACGCCCTCGGACGGCGGTAGCGCGGTCGAGATGGCCCAATCGCCAGCCAAGAAGGTCCGCGTGATGATCGCGGATCCCAACCAGACCGTCATCGACACCCTCAAGAAGATCCTGGAGTCGGACGAGCGGATCCAGGTGGTGGCCACCTGTCTGAAGGGGGGGGACTGCAAGCGGAAGGCCCAGGTCTCCAAGCCCATCGTCGTGATCATGGATCTGAAGTTCGCCGACATGGGCGGGGGACGGGTCATCAAGGAGCTCGCGACCCTGAGACAGGATCTGGCCGTCCTGGTCCTGAGCCCGCACGCCGTGAAGGGCTCGCCGCTCCTGGCCGCGGCCGTGGCTGCGGGCGCGTTCGACTACATACTCAGACCGCCGAACTACAAGGAGCTCGAGAAGCTCAGCCGCCAGATCCTGACCAACGTGTTCGTGGCGACGGTCTCCAAGGCGAAGTGGATTCCCAGGAGAGAGGGAGGTCCCGAGGGCGAGGAGGAGAAGGGCGGCGCCGAGCGCCACCTGGAGGCGGTGCTGGTCGACGTGGCCGCTGACCGGCTGCGGGACTGCCGGGACCTGCTGACGAACATCAAGACGAGGATCCAGCCCGCCGTCATCGTGCTCCTCAGGAGGGACCAGGCGTTTCTCGACGACTTCGCCCAGGACATCCAGAGCCGGATCACCGCTCCGTTCTACTCGGCACGCCCCGGCGATTTCATCCAGCCGGGCCGCATCTACATGCTGGGGCTGGGCGAGAACGACCTGGTGGCCGAGCGGAACATGACCGGCTGGATCGAGATCCGGCAGGTGGCGCCTCTGGACGGCTCGCTCCCCGCGGAGACCCCGTCGGTGGTGAGACTGGTCGAGAGCCTTGGCCGCACCTTCGCCAGGAACACGGCCACGGTCACCGTCGGCGGCAGTTCCCCGCGGTTGCTGGAGGCGCTGGCCGCGGCCAAGCGTCTGGACGGCCTCGCCGTGATCGAGGAGAAATCGAAGCTTCTTCTCGAGATGGCGACCAAGCAGTTCCCCAAGGGCGAGGTGCCCGACGACATCCTGGGCCTTCCCCAGATCCAGGCGCTGATCAACGGGGCATAGCTTCAGGCCAGGCCCTGGGCCCGCCGGCTCCGCGGGGAACTGCCCGCAACTTCGGTCCAGGAACCGGATGACAGACCCCACCATCCTGTGCCACACTGAGAAGCCGAGCCTTCTTCACTCTTGGAAAGCGGGGGGAGAGGTAGCTGCGAACAGCTTATGACGTTGACCCTCTCCAATCTGGCCAAGGCGCTGGTCGATCGGAACGCTGAGTTGGTGGTGCTCAAGGCCGGGAAGGCGCCCTCCCTGAAGACCGGAACCTCCGTCGAGCCGCTGGCAGGGCTGCCCACAACGTCGAACCAGGATCTGGAGCAGTTCTTCCTGACGTTCGTCAAGATCGAGAAGCTGCGCGAGCTGGGCACCAAGAAACGGATGGACCTGGCCGTGAAGCTCGGCAGCGTGGGGATGTTCCGCGTGTCCCTGGCCCTCGAGGGCCTCCACTACGCGTGCCAGCTGTCGGCTCTCAGAGACGTCTCGACCCCGGCTGCAGGGCCGTCCCCCACCGCTCCGCCAGCCGGCGGGGCGCCCCAGGTCCCCCCGACAGCGCCGGCCGCGGCGGCTCGCCCTGCCCCGGCTGCCGGGGCCGATGCCCCGGCTCCCCCGCGCATCGCCGTGCCTCCCGCCCCGGCGGCTCAAGCCCAGCGTGCCGCCCCGCAACCAGCGCCCGCTCGTCCGGCCGGGCCCGCCGTCAGCGGAGGCGCTCCGGCCGCGCCACCGACGAACGGGCGACCCTGCGCCAACGGCGTGGTGAACGGGCAGACCGGGGCTGTCGAGGC
>JACQZM010000545.1 GCA_016213885.1 Candidatus Rifleibacteriota bacterium
GGTAACCTGCGCAGAGAGCAGCGCCTGAGCGACCAATTGTTCGGGATCCTCAGCGAAGTAGGCGCCCAGCGGTGCCACGCGCATGGCCGCTCCGTTGCCGTGCGACCCTGTTCCGCCGAAGGGCTCGCCGGCTGCCGCCTTCCAGGAGACCCCGGCGCCGACGGACGAGAGGATCTGACGGGCCCCGGCTCCGTACCCTCGGCCGGGTTCCTCTTCGTACCGTCGAGCGAAACAGGAGGCCAGGTCATCCTGGTCGATGTTGCCGTGACGGGTCAGCACCTCACCGATGGACAGGGCCATCGCAGTGTCGTCGGTCCAGGTCCACTTGGGCGGGGGTGGCTTTCGCCTGGCGATCAGCTCCTGGGCGTAGCCGGGGGGACCGAAGAAGCGTTCGCCGAAGGCATCGCCCACGGAGAGACCGGCGAGCGAGAACAGGGCACGCTGGAGACGGACATCGTGATCGACGGGAAGCATGGGGCGCAGATCGGAGACCGTCATCTCTTGATCACGCCGGTCCTCTTGGTGTGAGCCTTCGAAGCAGCCCCCTTCTTCCCCTCAACCAGGTCGATCACCGTTTGCCACCACGGCAAGTGCTTCTCGGCAGGGCCACGACCGGCGGCTCTTGGGAGCTCCGGCAACTCCTGCCTTGGTCCTCGACCTTGGTCGGCGCCATCCGCTGGACATTGGCCAGGAACTCCCACTGATCCTCGAGCGGGTTCAGGTCATCGTCCAGAAAGACCGTGTTCCCCAGCTTGCGGGAGTCACCAGCCAGACACCAGCAGGTTTCGTCCCGGAGCATCGGGTACACACCAACCACGTGGGTGCCCCGAAGATGGTCCTCGATGACCTGGTCAGTCACTGGAAGGAACGCCTGGTGAGGGCACTCACCGCACTTCACCTGGCGCTTGTCGCAGACGCCCTGAACCCACTCGTTGCCGCAGGCGGGTGAGTATCCCTTGGTCCCCTTCCTTGGATTGATCCAGAGCTTGGGAAAGACGTCGACGCGTCCACGAAAGAGACTCCGAAACAAGGCCACCTTCTCTTCGGACGTGGTGGGCACCCGAGAGCACACCGCAATCGGAGGGGGTCGAGAAGTCCCGGTCGCTGGCCCGGCATCCCCGAGCAGCGCACGATACTCACGCAGGCGCTCTTCGAGCTCGGAGCGTTCCACGTCCAGATCCGAGAGACGTGCCTCGACCTGTCTGATGGCGTGCTGCAGCGAGTCCTTCGCTGAGTTCATGGGTCTGATGTTCCTATCGACTCTTGCTCTGATTGCAAGCCGGGTCCTATCCCGGCGACGGAGCGGTTGCGGACCGGTTCGTTACTTCCTCGGGGAGCAGCCGGGCCCCGGGGTGGAACCGCGTAGATGCCCCACCAGGACACCTTGAAGGCCCGTGGTTGGCCTCAGCCGCAGGCTCGGGGGGGGGAGCTGGTCCACGCGTTCATCCGGGAGGTCCGGTATCACGGGAGCCAGACAGAAGTGAAGCTCCACCTCGCGGCGGAGCTCATGGAGATCCAACTGAACCAATCTGGCACGGTTGGTAATCGGGTACGATCTGGCTCCCCGAGCGAGCCCTATCGATGCACTTCTCCGAGAAGGTCGTCTACCTCTTCCACCGGCGAGGTCGGTGCTCCGAACCTGGCTGCCAGAGCCCTTTCTACGCGAAGGGCCTCTGTCGGAACCACTACCGCCGCTGGATGAAGGGCACCCTGGAACCGACCGAAGACCCCTCCCGGGAGGTCTGGCGGGCGAAGTTGCAGAACCAATAGCCCTCAGTCCTCCAGCAGGATTCGTCCCTGCTTGAAGTCCAGGGTGACGACCGTGTCACGGAGGAAGTCGAGACCCAGGAGTCCGTCTATCTCGAATTCTGGGTCGCAGGGGCAGCAGGCAACCCTGAAGGGGGCGACCGTTCGACCGAAAACCTGGAGCTGGTCAGCCATCACGTAGTACCCCTTCTGCGGGCCGGTGAAGCCTCTGAAGTGAGCAGGACCTATCTCCTGGGAACGGTCGAGGCCAATCTGGGCTGCGAGTTCGTCGTCCACGATGGTCTCAGGCGTTCCGGTGTCGACCAAGAGGAGGAACTGCTGTTCTCTACCTTGCCTCCCCACCAAGGTACCCCGAACCCAGATTGCCTCAGCCTTCGGATCGAAGGGCCGCCCCCACCTCATCGTGGATCCACCGGTCGGATGGGGCTGAGCAAGCCACGGGGCTGGCCAGTCCAGAGGCAGGCCCCACGTTTCGGGTTGAGCTGCCCCAGATACTTCCGCATCTCCTGCTTGCTCTTGCCGTGGTTCACCAGGGTCCCGGTGAGTACGTCCGTGGCCTCGTCGACCTGCGTGTCAACCAAGACCACGAACTCGTCCGGGTACTGCTTCTTGATCTCGTCCCAGGTCAACTTCTCGGCCATATCAACCCTCCCGATTTTCAAGCGGGGCTGTCGGAAGTATAGCACTCGGGAGACGGTCCCGGCTCTACCGACCGCCGCCAGCACGCCGTCTCCGTCGAGCCTCGGCGATCAGGGCCAACTTCTCCTTTCGGGACAGCCGCTTGATCTGCATCTCCCGGTGGAGAGCAGCGGAGCGATCACGGACCCGCTCTCGGTACACGAGGCGCAGTGGCCGACGACTCCGCGTGTAATGGGCGCCCTTGCCTTCCCGGTGAGCCTCCAGGCGGTCCTCCAGGTCGATCGTGATGCCGGTGTACAGAGTACCGTCACGGCACTGGAGGATGTAGACGGTCCAGGGCATGCTCACCAGGCTCCGGGCGGCCCTCGTGACGACCTTGAAGGTATCCCCCGGGGCATGTCGGCCAGGTACCTCACTTCCCTGGCCCCGACATCGCCCTCTCGATCGCCGTCTTCAGTTTCTGAGCTGCCCGGCGCTCCGTGGGGGACGCCCTGCTCGAGGGGCCGAGCACCATCTCCAGTCGCCGCAACGCCTCTGAAAGACGCCGCAGCTTGATGAGGCACTCCGCGGCCCAGATCGAGGCCCTCGAGAGCCGCGGGTCCTTCTCGACGGCCCGGTCGAAGCTCTGAACGGCGGCCTCCAGCCGTCCAGTCGCTTCTTGAAGCAGGCCTCGCTCGGTCAGCAGGGACGGGTGGTCCGGAGCGCGTCGTTCAACGTCGTCCAGGACCTTCTGTGCCTCGTCGAACCTGCGTGCCTCCCTCAGGATCCCCGCCAGGGAGAATGCTGCCCCGATCATCGCCGGTTCCCGGATCATTACCAGCCGGAAGACCTCCTCCGCCTTCGTCACATCTCCGAGCCGGCGGATCAGGACGCCGAGTTCGAAGAGAACCAGGGGCGGGATCTTGGGGGCAGCCAGGGCCCTCCGGGCGTATCCGACGGCATCCGTCGTGTGACCGCTCGACTGACAGGCCTCCGCCAGGAGGAGACCCATCACTGGGTATTCCTTGATCCGATCGACCCAGGGCTTCAGGGCAGCTTCTGCTTGGTCTGGAAGGCCAGCATCCAGGAGTGACAGAGCGAAGTTGTAGGCGCCCTGAGCATACGTGGGGTCGAGTTGGGTGGCCTTCCGGTAGGCCTCGATCGCTTTCTGGATGTCGCCGAGCTCGACGTAGGCGTAGCCGATGTTGTTCAGCACGGTCGGATCGCGCGGTCGCAGAGTCCGGAGCCTCTCCAAGAGCGCCAGGGCAGCCTGTGGCTTGCCATCATCGAAGGCAAGGTCCACGCCGAGCATGAGGGTCGCCACTACTTGGTCAGGATCGGGGACGGACTCGGTCCATCGCGTGCGTTGGTGCTTGCTTCCGCCCTCTGGGCCAGAGTCAACGGAGGCCAAAGACACGGGGACTACGATCAGGACGGCCAGCACGGGGAAGAGGAGCTTCCAGACCTGACGGAACTGCCTCCGCAAGTCCTGGATGAGATGGCTGGTGTTCATCAATCCCTATGTGCCCGCCTGACGTGAGCCCGTTGGATGCGCCAGAGGCACCACTTGAGCCGCCTGGAGACCGTAGCGGCCTTTGCCACAGTGTGGGCGCCCACCATGTACCACAGGATCGTGGTGAAAGGCATCTCGAAAGCCACGGAAGGGAGCCCGGAGGGGTGTCACGTTGGCCAAGATCACCCCAACGAGGCGGCCAACCTATGCCTGAGTATAGCTTTGATGGCTCTCCCAAGACCTCACCGCGAACAGCCTCCCGAAACCCTGGAACAAGCCCATGGTGCCGCAAATGCGCTCCCAGTCCCGATCCGTGGATGGTCAGCGCAGCGCTCACACGACCGTCTGGCGGATCGAAAGCGGCTCCAGGAGGAGGTGAACGGGTGAAATCGTCAGGTCGTGGCTGGGGCTGGTCCCAGGTACTTCTGCTTGTGAAGCTCTTGTGGACTTGGTGGGACTCCGGCCGGCGCAGGAAGCGCAAGAAGGAAGAACCTCAGGACTGATCCTCGGCGGTCACTTCGGTTCGATGCGAGGCCCCCGGCTGGCGGTTGCTGGCTGGGGGTCTCCATTCCGCCGTCGCTCCGAGCGCAAGAGACTCCCCCAACTCTTGTACCAGCCTCTGCCCTGGTTCGGTACCCCTCCCGCGACCTGCCCGACCAGAACGCCCCAGGTTCTCGGGTACAAGAGAATGACGTCGGGAAATCCCTCCAGTTCCTGATCTGAAGCCCATCTCAACCAAGAAAGAAGGTGATGTTCAGCTTCCGTTCGGGAGTTCTGCTCATCGGTATCAACCTGAGCCCGGTTCGGCCATAGCGGCTGAACCGGGCTTTTTCGCGTTTCCGGGAGGTGCGATCGTGTCCAAGAGCGTTCTGGCCCTGGTTCGAGACAACACGAGTAGTTCCCCGAAGGCCCTGGAGTCGCTGCTGGCCCATCCCAAGATCCGCGAGATGACCCGCATCAGGGCCTCCAAGATGAAGGGGTTCCCCTGGGAACGGATCCCTGACCGGCGTCTTGATGCACAGCGAGCGATCTGGGAGACCGTCAGCAGGATCGACAAGGAGAAGGTCCGGGAGTTCACCAGCGACTCCGTGGCAGCCGCCTACCTGTCCCGCGCCGTCCGCAACAGGATGTTCCTGCAGGTCAGATCCGACCTTGGGCTGCGTGAAGCCACCGTCGTGGATGACTTCGGCGAGTCCCGATTCCAGCTCGTGCCCAAGATCGCACGGGGCCCGTTCGACGAGGCACTCCGCAAGCTCGATGCCACCGCCGATCCATGCAGGCTGATCATGCACCGCGAGTCGATCGAGGAGATCGGGCTGGCCGTCGAGTCCGCCCCGATGTCACTGCCGGCACGTCGCGTGCTCACCTGGAGGATGGCGGGGCTCTCCGGCAAGGAGATGAACCGTCGGCTCGGCAGGTGCCGCTGGATGCTCTACAAGCTGCTCCGGGAGGCCAGGCAGGCCGTCCGGGGTCAACTGTACAGCATCAGGAAGGGTCACGAGTAGTGCCGCCCGGGAGACGGGGGATGCCGCCAGCCTGGCCGGGACCCGGCCGCGGTCGAGAAGGGTAGCGGAGCGGCTGGATACGTTGGCGGCGTAGTTCATCGAGTTCGAGATCGAGTTCGAGTTCAACAACCTGAAGGGCTCCGGGGATGATCTCCGGGGCCCTTCGCCATTTCAAGAGGAGGTGTCTGTGAAGGCAAGACTGGTCGAGATCGACTTCGTGTTCCGCGTCCAGCTCCCTGAGCAGCCCGATCCCCGGGTCTTCACCGTGCGGGCCGGGCTGCTCCACGGGGCGCTGGACCTGACGTTCGGGCTGGGACGGGAAGACAGCGAGAACCTGCCGGAGAGCCTGATCGAGGTGATCCAGGAGGGGCTCGGTTACGTGCGGAAGACGGTGCGAGCGAAGGATCTGAGCGAAATCGATCCTGAGGATCCGGTCGGGTAGCTGATCGTGATCAACAACAACCGGGGACCGCCCGGCGGAGCTCTGACGGGCTTCGCCGGGTCGGTCCCTTTCATCTTCTACAGGAGGTGCGACGTGACCAACGGATTCAGGGAGAACGAGATCGTGCGCGTGCAGAAGGTGTCGATCGGGACGGAGCTGGTCGACTACGTGATCGATCACTACGCGGTCGTCAGGGCGAGCATCGAGACCACGAAGGGCAGGTTCACGGCGACTGGAACCTCATCGGCGGCCAGGGACCCCAAGCTCTCCGACAGCTTGATCGAGCTGGCGGAGACCAGGTCCGTGGCGAGAGCACTCAGGTTCGCCGGGGTCGGCGTCGAGACCGTCGGCTTCGAGGAACTGGGTGCCGGACCGGTGCTAGAGGGCACCGCTCCCAGGCAGATCGCCGACACCACCCACGACGGCAGCCGGGTCCAGAACAACCACCGGACCAGCGGGAACGGCCACCACACCCCCGCCACGTCCGCTCAGAAGCGGGCGATCGTGTCCCTGGCCCACAAGCTGGGGATGGAGCCGGACGATGCCGTGGCCAAGGTGTTCCAGGGGATCGGGTTCGATGACCTGAGTCTGGGACAGGCCAGCCAGCTCATCGACAAGATGAGGGCGAAGGCCGGGAACGGCGGCAACGGTCAGACCGTCCAGGACCGGAGGTGACCGGGATGGACGACATCGTCACCGACCATCTGTCGTTCAGCCGGATCCGCCAGTTCCTCATGTGCGGTCTGGCCTACTTCTTCAGGTACGTGGCGAAGCTGAAGCCGGCCTTCACACCGGCGGCTCTGGCGTTCGGGTCGGCGTTCCACCGAGCCGCGGAGGAGGCCCTGGTTGCGAAGATGACCGGGGTCTCCCCGTCGGTCGATGAGCTGGTAGTGGTCTTCGGCCAGTCTCTGGACGAATCGGAGGCCATCGCTCCGATCCGCTGGGGCGAGAAGGACGACAGGGCCAGCGCCATCGACCAGGCCCGGCGGATGCTCGTGGCCTGGTTGACCTGGGAGAGACCACCGGGTCGGATCCTGGCCATCGAGCAGTCCTTTGAAGTGGAGGTGGCACCGTGGCTGCCGAAGCTCC
>JACQZM010000546.1 GCA_016213885.1 Candidatus Rifleibacteriota bacterium
CTCTTTCTCTCCCCCGAGCGCGACTTCAGATGAATCCCCTCCGCTCGCGTTCCCGAGCGAGCTGCAGCGCCGTCAAGACCTCGTCGAACTGCTGAGCCTGCCCGGGGTCCGTCCGGGCAACCGCCGACGGCCGACGTTTGATACAATGATCGTGATCCTCCGGGCCTCCTCCCGGACACGGGATTCGTGCCTTTGCGAGGTCCTGGTTCGGAAGGGCGGCCCGAGAGAAAGGCGCGTGCGTCATGGATCCCGTACGACCCCCGACCGGTGCGATGACCGTCGACGACCCGCAGGCGGGATGGCTCAAACGCACGTACCGGCGCCTGGTCCACGACGTCCCGTTTCGCTTCGTCTTCCACCTTCCCGGGGTGGCCCGGGCTCTCTCCTCGCTGCCGCCCGATGCGGTGGTGCTCGACCTGGGGGCCAACCGGATCGAGCAGGACCAGCTGACGGGCCGGCGGGTGATCGGCCTGGCCACGACGCCCTCGCCGCTGGCCGCCGTGGCGGCCGATCCCCAGACCCTTCCGATCCGGAGCGGATCGCTGGACGCGGTGTTCTCGAGGGATCTGTTCGGACGCCTGCCAGCGCCCTGGATCGCTTCGCGGGAGGTCGTCCGGATCCTCAAGCCCGGCGGGATCGCCTGCGTGGTCGTGCCGCTGCACATGCCGGCCCGCGGCGACGACGACTACTACCGGTTCACGGTGCGGGGCCTGAGGGCTCTCTTCGAAGGTCTGGAGACGATCGGCGAAGGGGTTGCCACCGGTCCCGGGGCGTTCCAGGCGGTGTACTTCGTCGAGTACGGGCTCCTCTACCTGCCCACGATGGTCCAGCGACTGGCCCGTCTGCTCCTCACCTGGGGGCTCTTCACCTACCGGCTCGTGGACCGGCTCCCGGCCGACCCGGAGCGGATCGCCCGGATCGCCCAGACCGTCTACTTCGTGGGTCGGAAGCGCGCCGACGCCTTGCCGGACGCCAAAGCGTGAGCGATGGCCCCGGACCCGGCAGACCGGCGGGGTGGCCAGCAGACCGTCATCCGCCGGATCCTGGCGGCCTGGCAGCTCAAGCTCCCCCACCTGATTCGCGGAGTCGGGCCTGTGATCAGGCCTCGGCCTGGCTGCAGAGTCACCAAGGAAGTGGAGGGGGTTCATTTGAGGTCGCGCTCGGGAGAGAGAAGAAAGAGGAGGGGATCCGGATTGAGGTCGCGCTCGGGGGCGCGACTCGGACCCGGCGAGGCGCCGGGTCTTGCGGTTCTACCCGGTGGTGGGCGAGAAGCGGAACTGGCATAATTGAAAGAATCCACGTCCGGTGCCCGGCCGCGGTTCCAGTATCCACGGAGTACAGATGACAGACGAAGCAGACGGTCGACCCACACGACCCGCCACCCCGATCACCGATCCGCCCACCCCCGAGCCGGCCGCGACCGACGCCCCGTCGATCGGCTCCGGGAGCGATGACGCCCTGCCGGGGATCGGGCCGGTGCCGCCGACCATGGCACTTCCTGCCCGGGAACCTCCCGAGCCGACGGCGTCGCCGGGCGGGTCTGCCGGGCCCTGGGCCGGCGCGCAGGAGCCGCCGGCCGCCGGGCCCGGCCCGATGACCGAGCTGGGGCCGCTGGCGTTCGTGATCTGCGTCGGGTTCGTGGTCGGCCTAGCCGCCGGAGGGGTGGCCGGGGCGGTAGGCGGGATCATCATCGCCGCACCGGTCGGTCTGGTGCTCTTCCCGCCGGGTCGCCACCTGCATGCCCTGACCTACAGGGGCACGCCCTGGACCGTCTCGTACGCCCTGGGGCTCGTCGCGCTGCTGGTGGTCTGTCAGCTCGTCTTCGGCCTGACCGCCGGGGCGCTCATGGCGATCCTGGGGGCCCAGAGCTTGGCCGTGTTCGGCATGGCAGGGGCCGTGGGCGCCACCGCCCTGGTCACGATGATCGCCCTGTCCCGATCGATCGACCGCGGCGTGGACTGGGCCTCCCTCGGACTCTACCGCGGTCAGCTGCTCGAGAACGTCTGGACCGGGGTCCAGGCCGGGCTCGTGATGGTGGCGATCAACCTCCTGTCCATCCGGGTGATGTGCTCCCTGGACATCTGGCAGCTCGAGGGAATCACGTTCGGAAACATGCTGTTCAAGGTGGACACGCTGGGGGGGGCGCTGCTGGCGCTCGTCGGCGGGGCTCTGATCGTCCCGATCTGCGAGGAGATCCTGTTCCGGGGAATCCTGTTCTCCGCGTTGCGGCGCTCCCGGGGGCCTCTCCCCGCGGTGATCCTGAGCTCCGTGATCTTCGGGCTGCTCCACCTGCCCGACGCGCTCCGGCCGGCGCTCATCGGCGTGCTCCTGGGGACCCTGTACCACGTCACCGGCAACCTCTGGGTCTCGATCACGGCACACTCCGTGCTCAACGGAGCCACCCTGGTCCTGTCCTGGGATCACGGCGCCCTGGTCGGTTCCATGTCCTGGACCGTGGCCGGCCTGGTGCTGCTGCTCCTGGCGTTCCTGGTGGTTCCCCCGGCCTCGGTGCTCGAGAAGGCGCCTCTGGCCACGCCCAAGGCCTGCCCATGCTGCGGCGCGTCATGGCAGGCGTCGGCCCGGTGCCCGGAGTGCGGCCACCCGGGCCGGCGGCGTCTGAGCCCCGCAGTCCGGTGGTCGGTCCGCTGCGTCGCCGTGGCGTTCCTGCTCTTTGCGAGCTTCCTTTCGTGTCTCCTGGATCTCGCCCTGGCGGCGCCGTATGCCAGCTCGTGGCCTGCAGACCTGCTGGGGATGAAGCACGAGGCTCTCCTGGTGATGGGACGCGACCGGGAAGCTCAGGCGCTGGCCCGGGACTGGGCGGCGGACCGCCCGGACGACGAGGCCCCGCAGATGCTCATCGTCGGCCGGGCCTATCGACGCCAGGACTACGCCGGAGCGCTGAACACCACGGGTCACGAACCTGGGGTCCCTCGTCCTGGCGGAGCTGGGCCAGGGACACCTCGACCGGGCGATCGACCTGGGGCGGGAGTCGCTCTCCCTGGCCTCCAAGGAGAGCCGGCTCCACGTCGAGGACACCCTGGGCTGGGCGCTGGTACGGGCCGGCCGCCTGAAGGAGGCGCGACGCTACCTGGACCGGCCGATGACGGCCTACGGCACGCTCACCAGGGCCAGCGCGGCCGAGATCGGCTACCACCGGGGAGTGATGCTCTGGGCGCTGGGCCAGCCACTGAAGGCCCGGGAGGACCTGACCACGGCCGTGAACATAGGGCGGCGGGGAGAGCCGTTCTCCACGAGGGCCCGGGAGATCCTCGAGAAGTCCGCGCTCCCCCAGGGGCTCGTCGCCCCACCCCCGAAGGAGGGGCTGTCCACCCCGGCGGGAACTCCCTCGCCCCGGGTTCGGGGCCCCGGCCCCGGCGCCGCGGTGCCGGATCTCCGGGCTTCGAGCTCCATCCCCGGAAGGCCGACCTCGAACCTGTGTCGTTGAGGGGTCGATTCGCCCCGACGGCTGCGGCGAGCGGCTGCTCCGCCGTCGTCAACGGATCGACGCGGGTGCTAGAATGAGGCGCGTTCGATGGATCGGACCGGGTCTCGTCCCCGCCGCGAGCGCGACGGGCCCGAGGCGGCGAGCCGGACGACGGTCTCGGGCTCTTCGCGGGTTCGCGGCTTCGGGGCTGCGGTCGGGCCATCGGGCGTCGTGGCCATGAAAGACGGGGACAAGACGAGAGAGCAGCTCATCGACGAGGTGGCCTCCCTTCGCCGCTGTGTGGAGGAGTTCGAGCGGGCGAAGCTGGAGAACATCGCCGTGCAGCGGGCGCTCCAGGAGACGAGCTGGCATCTTGGCGAGCGCGTGAAGGAGCTCGACTGCCTCTACGCGATCTCGCGGCTCCGGGACCTGCCGGGCGTGTCGTGGGACGCGATCCTCCAGGGAATCGTCGACCTGCTCCCGTCGGGCTTGGGGAACTGCTTCTCGAGGTACGATACGCCCTCGGCAGCCATGCGATCCAGGTTCGGCGTGCGGATGGTCGGGTGCCCGTAGCAGCCAAGGTCCCCGTAACCTAGGTCATCTGCGTAAAGGATCACGATGTTCGGCGGGGGCTCGGCCGCCAAGGCCGGCGAGATCCACGAGGCGATCACAGCCGCTGCACCAACCAGCACCGCACGACCCCCAGGCCAGGGAGCAAGCCCAGCAGCTGATCCACGTCGACAAGATGGTGGCCCTGGGCACGCTGGTCTCCGGAGTGGCCCACGAGATCAACAATCCCAACAACTTCATCATGCTGAACACGCCGGTGCTGCACGACGTCTTCGAGAGCATCCGGCCGATCCTGGAGGAGTACCACGAGAACCACGGCGACTTCCTGATGGGAGGGATGCCGTACGCCCAGATGCGAGAGAACGTGCCGGTGCTGTTCTCCTGGATCGTGGAGGGCGCCAAGAGGATCAAGAACATCGTCGAGGGGCTGAAGAGCTTCGCCCGTACCGACAGCCCCGATCTGACCCAGTCCGTGGACGTGAACGCCGTGGTGAAATCGGCGCTGCTCCTGGTCAACAACCAGATCAAGCGGGCCACGAACAGCTTCGCGGTCCACTACGGGGACGATCTGCCGCCTGTCCGGGGCAACTTCCAGCGGCTGGAACAGGTGGTGATCAACCTGCTGCAGAACGCCTGCGAGGCGTTGCCCGATCGGAGAAAGGGGATCTGGGTGACCACGAGCTACGACCGTTCTGCCCGGCTGGTGGTCGTCGAGGTCCGCGACAGAGGGGTGGGGATCCCGGCGGACAGGCTCCCCCACATCATCGACCCGTTCTACACCACGAAGCGACAGAGGGGCGGGACCGGCCTCGGCCTCTCGGTCTCCTCGGGCATCGTCAGAGACCACGGTGGCACTCTGGGAGAGACAGCCCCTCTTCCCGGAACGGCTGCCCACGCTGAAAGAGATCGAGCAGCTCCTGGTCGAGGAGGCGCTCACGCGCGCCGGCGGTAACCAGACGATCGCTGCGCGGCTCCTGGGGATCACGCGCCAGGCGCTGGGCCGTCGCGTGAAGCTCCACCCGACGGCCCGTCGGGAACCGTCGGCCCGCTGAATCCGTTGCGGTTCCCGGCATAGGACCTCGCCGACGCCGCAACGCTCGCTGCGCCGTGGCCGCATCCGGACAGCGGCGCGACCCGCTCCCCGAGACGATCTTCCCCGTTCGCAAGACCGTGGCCGCAACATCCGTTGCACCTCTCCTCTGCGTCCGCGTCATGCCCCGGCTGACCCGGAGACCCTCTTCGGATCAGCAACGGCGGGCCGATCGACCGGGCTGGTATCCGGATTGCATAGCTGTCGGCGCCAGGCCAGGGCCCCCGGTGGCAACGATCCGGCGAGGCGCCGGATCTTGCGGCATCGTCCGGCGGGCCTCCGGGTGAGAGCTTGGACCGTCGGATGAAACCTGAAAGCGACCGGCTGCACCGGATCGGCCACGCCCTGGTGGCGGACGACGAGGAGCACACCCGGTTCACCCTCCGTCTCATTCTGAGCCGCGCCGGGTTCAGGGTCACCATGGCCGCGGACGGACAGGAGGCGCTGGCCAAGACCGTCGACTCCTTGTCTTGTGCGCAGCCGATCGACCTGTTGGTGCTGGACGTCCAGATGCCTGGCCTGACCGGGTTCGAGCTCATCGAGGGGCTCTGGCGGCACCGGATCGCTCTGCCGGTGCTGATCGTCTCCGGCTACGAGGACCGGGAGCTCCTGGCAGCGCTGATGAAGCGGACCGTTGCGCAGTTCGTCCAGAAGCCGTTCGAGCCCGGCGAGTTCCTCGACCGTCTGACGCTGGTCATCCGGCAGCACCGCCGCCTGGCTGCCAGGCGGGCTCCGGCCGTGAGACGGGGTGGCCTGACCCACCCGGCGCTGGTGTCGTGGGAGGACGCGGAGGGGTCGTGACGCGACCCGCGATCGCCCGGGTGCGCCAGGATGCGAGTCGACGGGGCAGGGACTGGAACGTTCCGGTGTGGCCGGAACACGGGAACCGAGCTCGCGCTCGGAGGAGACCACCCATGGATACCGGAACCATCAAGACGATCATCGAGAACCACCGTGGAGAGGAGGGACAGCTCGCCGCGATCCTGACCGAGGTCCAGCGCACCTGCGGGCACGTCTCGGAGATGACGCTGGGGCTGGTGGCGACGGAGATCGGGTGCTCTCTGGCCCAGGCGCGGGAGCTCGCCGACGCCCTCAGGATCCTGCCGCTCAGACCCGATCAGGACGCGCGAGCCCGGGAGCGGAGGGCTCTCTCCCGGAGCATGCCGCCGCTGGTGGTCCGCTGCCATCACTGCAACCACAGCCTGCTCGACAGGGAGCGCTCCATCGACGGCCGCCCGGCGGTGGGCCTCACGGCCTCGTTCGACCAGGAGTGCTGCTCGATCCTGATCTCCGCCTGGAGGGGCAGCTTCCACGTGGAGTCCGAGATCGAGCTGCCGCTCGACGGGGTCGTGAACTTCTTCTGCCCCCACTGCCACACCGAGATGGTGGCCGCAGAGTCGTGTCAGGAGTGCGGTTCGCCTCTGGTGCCGACTCTCTCCGATGGCCGGACCATGGACTCGATCTGCCCGGACGGTGAGTGCCGGAGCCACGGCGCTCCCGTTCGCGTGGCCGGTGGGCGGTGACGGGATCCCGTGAACTTCACAGGAGAGTCGGTCCACGTTCTCGAGGCGAGCTGGAGGCTGGGGGTGACGGCCGGCGCCGGCGCCGCCACCGGCGTCGACGGCAGCGGCGACGGCAACGGTGGCGGCAACGGCAAGGGCCGTGGCGACCGGACGGGCCCTGGTGAGAGCAGCGTCTACGAGAATGCCCGGCTGCAGTTCGAGTGCGCCGCCGACCTGATGAAGCTGGATCCCGACATCCGCCGGATCCTGTCGGCCACGACCAACGAGATCGTGGTGAACTTCCCGGTGCGGATGGACAACGGCCGCGTCAAGATCTTCACGGGCTACCGGATCCAGCACAACGGGATCCTCGGGCCGTTCAAGGGAGGGATCCGGTATCACCCCGCGGTCGACCTCGACGAGGTGCGGGCTCTGGCCACCTGGATGACCTGGAAGTGCGCCCTCGCCGACATCCCCTTCGGGGGCGCCACGGGAGGGGTCCAGGTCGACCCGGCCGAGTACAGCATCAACGAGATCGAACGGCTCTCTCGCCGGTTCACCGTCGCCCTGGGGGCGAACATCGGGCCCGACTACGACATCGTGGCGCCCGACGTGAACACCAACCCCCAGATCATGGCGTGGATCCTGGATGCGTACCTCTGCACGGTGCCGCCCCACGAGCGGCAGCGCTCGAGGCGCGTGGTGACCGGAAAGCCGGTCGAATCGGGCGGGAGCGCGGGACGGGCCAAGGCCACCGGCCAGGGCATCGTCCGCATGGTCGAGATGTGGGCCAGGGAGCACGGCGTCGACCCCGGTGGTCTCGCGTACATGGTCCAGGGGTTCGGCAACGTGGGGGCCCACGCGGCCTTCCTGATGGAGCGGGCCGGCGCCAGGCTCACGGCGGTCCAGGATGTGAGCGGCGCCATCGCCAACCCGGACGGGATAGACCCCGAGGAGCTGGCCAAGCACGCCCGGCGCAACGGAGGGCATGTGCGAGGCTACCCCGGCGCATCGCCCATCGACGACCTGACGTTCTTCTCCACGGCCGCCGATGTCTTCATCCCCGCCGCGCTGGAGAACCAGATCAACCACCGGACGGCGCCGCTCTTGAAGGTGAAGGTCGTCGCCGAGGGGGCCAACGGGCCCACCGACCCGGCCGGCGACCGGATCCTCCAGCAGAAAGGGATCGATGTCCTGCCGGACGTGGCCTGCAACGCCGGCGGAGTGATCGTGAGCTACTTCGAGTGGCTGCAGAACAAGCGCGGCGAACGGTGGGACCTGGACGAGGTGGACGGCAGACTGCGCAAGCGCATGGAGAGGTCGTACTGTCGGGTCCGGGAGACCGCGACGACGTACCGGACCGACTGGCGCACCGCCGCGTACATCGTGGCGCTGGAGCGCCTCCAGACCGTCTACAAGGAGCGTGGCATCTTCCCGTAGGGGCGGCGCTCGAGTCTGTGCTGTCGCCGGTTCATCATCGCGCGGGAACCCCGGGCGCCCGGGGAGGAGACCGGTCACCGGCGGTGGGCGATCTTGGAGAACCGGGGTGCCACCCTCTCCATCGTCATGAGCAGGCCATGGAGGATCGCCTGCGGCCGGGGAGGACAGCCCGGCACGTAGGTCGTCACCGGCACGACACGATCCGTGCCGCCCATGGTCTGGGGCGAGCCGGCGAACAGACCGCCGGCGCACGAGCAGGCTCCCACAGCCATCACCAGCTTGGGCTCGGGAGTGGCGTTGAACGCCTCGATCAGCGGACCGGCCATGTTCCGCGAGACCGGTCCGGTCACGAGGAGCATGTCGGCGTGGCGCGGGCTGGCCACGAACCCGATGCCGAACCGGCTCGCATCGAAGATCACGTTGTTGATCGCCTGGACCTCCAGGTCGCAGGCGTTGCAGGAGCCGGCCGACACCTCCCGGATGTGGAGCGACCGTCCGAAGAACTCTCCGATTCTCTCCTTCAACAGGTCTCCGATCCGCTCGATCGGGGGCCACCGGGGCGGCTCGGATCCGGCGGCCGGGCCGTGGTCGGGGGCGTCCGGGCCGGGCGAAGGGCCGGACAGGTGGACCTCCATGACCAGGGTCTCCCTGTCCCGGCTCGCCAGTTCGAACTGCTGCGTCATCCGGATCGCCCCGGCAGGGCACGCGACGGCACAGTCGCCGCAGAAGATGCAGCCGGCCAGGTCGAGGGTCAGCTTCCGGGGAGAGCCGTCGGCGTGGCGATCCATCCGGATGACCCGTGCGGGGCAGGCCTGGACGCAGCTCCCGCAGCCATCGCACCGACCGGGGTCCACATCGGGGCGACCACGGAATCGCTCCGGCAGGGAGATCGGTCCGTCCGGGTACGCCTGCGTCACGATCCCGGTGGCCAGAGATTTCCAGAGATACCCGAACATGACGTCAGAGGTCACTCCCCGAGTAGGACAGGTTGAAGCTCTTGTTGCACAGCGGAAAATCCGAGACCTCGTTCACCTCGACGGCCAGAGCCAGGCCGATCCAGTTCTGCACCGAAGGGTCGCGGACCCGGACTCGCCACAACAGGCCGTCGTCTCCCACGATGACCACGGTCAGCACCTCTCCCCGCCAGGCCTCCACGTGGCCGAGGCCGATCGTGAAAGGAGGCAACGGGCCTGGCGGCGTGACGATCGGACCCGGCGGAAGCGTCGTCAGGATGCGGTCGATCAGCTCCAGGGACTGCAGCGCCTCTCCATGGCGAAGCCTCGCCCGTGCCGCCACGTCGCCGTCGGTCTCCACGACGGGCGTCACACCGAGGGCGTCGTAGGGGGCACAGGCATGATCGCGTCTCACGTCGATCTTGATTCCCGAGGCTCTGGCCGCGGGCCCCACCACGCCGAACGCCCTTGCGGTCCGTCGCGTCAGAACGCCCACATGCGTCATGCGGGCGATCACGGTCTCGGCCTCGAACGTCCTGGAGACCACACTCTGCAGGTCGTCCCGCACCCGCTTCACCCACGCCCGGAGCTCTTCGATCACCGGGCCGTCCAGGTCGGACCGCACTCCCCCAGGACAGCAGAAACCCCTCAGGAACCGGCTCCCGGTCAGCGCCTCCGCCCGGTTCAAGAACTCGCCGCGGAGCCGCCCGAAGTGTGCGGCTCCGAAGGCGAAGCCGATGTCGGTGCAGAGCCCTCCCAGGTCGCCCACATGGTTGGCGAGCCTTTCGAGCTCCATGGCCAGCGCCCGCAGATGAGCGGCCCGCGAGGGCGCCGGAGTCCCCGCCAGGTCTTCCAGAGCCCGACAGAACGCCAGGGCGTGGCCGAAGGAGGTGTCGCCGGAGATCCGTTCGGCCAGCCGGACGCCGGCCTGCGGCTGAAGGCCTTCGAACAGCTTCTCGATCCCCTTGTGCTGCCAGCCCAGCCGGATCGACAGGTGCAGGATCCGCTCGCCCAGCCCGAAGAAACGGAAGTGTCCCGGCTCGATGATCCCGGCATGGATGGGGCCCACCGGGATCTCGTACACGCCTTCGCCGCGCACGTCCAGGAACCGTGGGGGCCACGCCCTCGCGGTCGGCACCGGCTGCTCCAGGGGCACGTCCTTGCAGAGCGGGTGGTAGTCCCAGGCCGTGTGTTCGTGGAGCAGGTGCCGGAGCGGCTCCGGGTGGTCCGCCAGCTGGAGTCCGAACATCTCGGCGGCCTCCCGCTCCTGCCAGTGGGCCGCGGGGACCCACTGCGCGATGGAGGTCAGGACCGGCAGGGTCGCCGAGCACCCCTCCTGGACCTCGATGATCAGACCTTCCTGGTCGAACAGCACCACGGTCCGCAGCAGGAAGCCGCCGCCCCGGGCGCGCTCGTCCGTCGCCACGAGGGTTCCGAATCTGCCGCCGTGTTGCACGAGCAGCGGCACGATGAGCCGGTATGCCTCATGCGCCGGGCCGATCCGGTAGCGGTCGAGGCCGGTCTGCGTCATGGTGAACCGGTCGCCACCGGGCTGGCAGGCCAGTCGGGTCCTCAGCAGCTGCAGTCTCTGTTCCCTGGCCGTCACGTCAGCGCTGACCTCCGGTGATCGTCATGACGCAACTGGCGAGGAACCGGTCGAGACCGACCGGCACGCTGACGCAGAGGCAGACCGAGACCAGCACCAGCAGCGCCGAAACCGGCACGGCCCATCGCGTCTCCTCGTACGGCTCCACCTTCGGGGGCCGGGCCCCGCAGAGCATCGGAACCAGGTGGCCCAGGAAGCCGGCGAAGGTCAGGGTGAGCGCCAGCAGCAGCAGGGTCCCGATGACCGGATGGCCCCCCATGAACGCCGCCCTCAGGAGGAGCAGCTCCGACAGGAACGGAGCGAACGGTGGGAGGCCCACGATGGCCAGACCTCCGGCTCCGAGAGCCAGCGCCGTGGGGCGGGCCGTGTCGACGAGCCCGTGGATCCTCACCATCTGCTGGGTCCGGTAGCCCAGCACGACCTGGCCGGCCCCCAGGAAGAGCAGCGCCTTGGCCACGGAGTGGTTCAGGGCGTGGAAGAGGGCGGCGTAGATACCGGCGGGACCCAGGGCCAGACCGATGACGATGATGCCCATGTGCTCCACCGACGAGTAGGCCAGCAGCCGCTTCAGGTCCTTCTGCACGACGACGAAGAAGGCGGCCACCATCACCGACGCGAGGCCGAGGGCGACGAGGGTGGGCGACACGGCGTCGGCGCCGAGGCATCGGGTCGCGACGGAGGTGAACCGGATCACGGCGTACCCGGCGCAGTTGAGCAGCACCCCCGACAGCAGAGCCGAGACCGGCGTGGGCGCCTCGCTGTGTGCGTCGGGCAGCCAGTTGTGCAGGGGGGCGAGCCCCATCTTGCAGCCGTAGCCGACCAGGGCGAACAGGAAGGCCAGCCGGACCAGCACCGGATCGAGCCGCGACGCGTGGGCCACGATGACGGACCAGGAGAGGGAGTGACCGCCAGCGGCGGCGATCTTCAACGTCGACGCGTACAGCAGCACCGTACCCACCAGGGCGAAGGCGATGCCGACGCTGCACAGGATGAAGTACTTCCAGGCCGCCTCCAGGCCGCGCTTGTCGCCGGAGAGACAGACCAGAGGCACCGTCACCAGCGTGGTCAGCTCCATGCTGACCCAGACCATCCCCAGGCTGTCGGCCAGGCAGGTCCACACCATGGCGCCGAAGAAGACGTGGATCAGGCTCCAGTAGTGTCTGGCCCACCGCGCCGGAATGTGGCCTCCGGCCGACTCCCTGTCGAGGTAGGGTCCGGCGTAGAGGCACGACAGGGCGAAGACGAAGTTCGTGATCGCCAGCGCCCCCGCGG
>JACQZM010000263.1:0-22769 GCA_016213885.1 Candidatus Rifleibacteriota bacterium
GAGACATATCCACGGCCGACGGCACTCATCCTGCAAGGCCTTCCACCGCGCGACGGAAACGGTCGATCGGTGAAATTTCTCATTGACTTCGCAAGAGCGATCGTCAACAATATTGGAGCAAGACCAACCTGACGTCTCGCGGTGCGGGCTCGGGTTTTCCCCGAGCGAGCCGGATCCGTGAATTCTCGGGAGGTGCTCGCCCGGGCGCCTGCCGGCAGGCCGATCGGCTTGGAGGCGGATTGAGGGAGGCGGACCTCCCGTCGGGCCTGAGAGCCTTCGCGGATCCAGCGGTCAGTCTGGTCCCCACGACCAAATGGCTTCCTCGCAAGTAGACCAATCACGTGGCAACGGGCCTTGAAGCGGCCTAGGTAGGAGAGGAGTTATGCCCAGTTTTGTGATCCCGAGCAAGTGTGACGGATGCAAGGCGCTGGACAAGACAGCGTGCCAGTACATCTGTCCGAACGACCTCATGGTCCTCGACAAGGACAAGATGAAGGCGTACAACCGTGACCCGTGGCAGTGCTGGGAGTGCTACAACTGCGTCAAGATCTGCCCCACGCAGGCCGTGGACGTGCGCGGGTACGCCGACTTCGTCCCCATGGGAGCCTCGGTGGTTCCGCTGCGATCCACGGACAGCATCATGTGGACGATCACGTTCCGCAACGGGTCGATCAAGCGATTCAAGTTTCCCACCCGGACGACTCCGGAAGGGACGGCCGAGCCCGCCGGGGGCTGGGCCAACAAACCGTCTCTGGATAGCGAAGCTCTGTTCACGGAACCGGAGTCCCTCGGGCTCTCCGCAGTCTGGACGAAGTAAGGAAAGGGGATATACGCGATGGATCACAAGGACTTCGAGACTGTCGAGGTCGAGACTGACCTGCTGATACTCGGTGGCGGGATGGCTGCCTGTGGTGCTGCCGTGGAGGCCGCCTTCTGGGCCCGCGAGAACGGGCTCAAGGTGACGGTCGTGGACAAGGCCGCCATGGACCGATCCGGTGCCGTGGCGATGGGGCTCTCGGCTCTCAACCAGTACGTGGGGTTGAAAGACGGGGAGAACACCATCCACGACTACGTCAACTATGTCCGGAACGACCTCATGGGCGTCACTCGCGAGGACCTGGTCGCGAACATCGCCCGCCACGTCGACTCGACAGTGCACCTCTACGAGAAGTGGGGGCTGCCGATCTGGAAGGACGCTGACGGGAAGTACGTTCACGAAGGCCGCTGGCAGCTGATGATCAACGGCGAGTCGTACAAGGTGGTCGTGGCCGAGGCGGCCAAGAACGCCGTGGGCAAGGAGAACATCTACGAGCGCGTGTTCATCACGGAGCCGCTGATGGATGGCGACCGCTGCATCGGCGCGGTGGGCTTCTCGGTTCGTGAGAACAAGTTCTACGTCTTCAAGGCCCGCGCGACCATCTGTGCGATGGGCGGAGCGGTCGGCGTCTTCAAGCCGCGCTCGACCGGCGAGGGGTCGGGCCGCGCCTGGTACCCGCCGTTCAACTCCGGGGCGAGCGCATACTTCACGCTGAAGGCCGGAGCCGAGATGACCTGCCAGGAGGTCCGCTTCATCCCGGTCCGGTTCAAGGATGCCTACGGGCCTGTCGGCGCGTGGTTCCTGCTGTTCAAGTCCAGGGCGACCAACGGCCTGGGCGAGAACTACATGGAGACGCGCGCCCCCGTGCTCGAGCAGTATGCTCCGTACGGCAAGGTCAAGCCGGTGCCGGCCAACCTGCGCAACTACCTGATGATGCTCGACGTCATGGAAGGCAAGGGCCCCATCTTCATGCGCACGGAAGAAGCGATCAAGAAGATCGCCTCGAGCGCCGGCGACGAGAAGGCGGCCAAGAAGAAGCTCAAGGAGCTCGAGACCGAGGCCTGGGAAGACTTCCTCGACATGACGATCTCGCAGGCCATCCTGTGGGCTGCGACGAACGTCTCCCCGGAGGAGAAGTCCTCCGAGATCGCGGCGGCCGAGCCGTACTTCATCGGCTCCCACTCCGGCGCTTCGGGCGCCTGGGTCTCCGGGCCGAAGGACCTTGCTCCCGCCGAGTACTGCTGGGGCGAGGCGAACATGACGACGGTGAAGGGTCTCTTCGCCGCGGGCGACGCCTCCGGCGCCTCCTCTCACAAGTTCTCCTCCGGTTCCCACGCCGAGGGGCGGATCACCGGCAAGGCCGCGATCAAGTACCTCGTGAAGGAGAAGCCGGCCAAGGGCAAGTACGATGCGGGCAAGATCGAAGCTCTCAAGGCGCGGATCTACCAGCCGCTGAAGACCTTCGCCGAGAACAGCGACAAGACCACGCAGCCCGACGTCAACCCGAACTACCTGCTGCCCAACATGTTCCAGATGCGGCTCCAGAAGCTGATGGACGAGTACGCAGGCGGTGTCAGCGCCCAGTTCACGACCTCCAAGCCGCTGCTGGAGAAGGGGCTCGAGCTCCTGAAGCTCCTCAAGGAAGACTCCGAGAAGCTCGGGGCCGAGAGCTTGCACAGGCTGATGCGGTGCTGGGAGAGCGTCCATCGCATGTACCAGGCGGAAGCCCACGTTCGCTCGGTGCTCTTCCGCGAAGAGTCCCGGTGGGTGGGAGCAGCCCACCCAGTGGGCGTGCTTCAACGACGACTGTCCCTACTTTCGCAAGGGATGGGACTGGATGTGGGAGAAGTATCAGGTTCGGGCCTCGTACCGGTACCGCGTCGTCGATCCCAAGACGAACCGCTCGTCGCCGCTCGCGGTCTGGTCCGAGACGGCATGTCGCGACCGGATCGTCGCGAATGGGGAGTAGGTCCGACCGCGCCTGCCTCCGACAAGAGGAGATCATGAGCAAGAATACGAAGAAAGACCGATCCCCGGGCCGCGCCGGCCGTCAGAACGCCCGGCGTGGGCCCACCAGCCGTTCGGGCTCGGGCCGGGCGGCCGGGGCCAAGAAATCCAAGGGGAGTTCGAGCAAGCCCGCGGCGGCCGGCGTGGACGTGCCGGACATCCTCAAGGGCCGCAAGCAGCTGACCGCGGACGAGACGTTCACGTTCGGCTGCCACGCCGGCCTTCCCTGCTTCACTCGCTGTTGTGCGGACATCAACATTCTCCTGACCCCGCTGGACGCTCTCCGGCTCTCCCGCCGCCTGGGCATCGCGACCGGCGAGTTCATCGAGCGGCACACCCTCACGCCGATCACCAAGAGCCTCCATCTGCCGGTTCTCATGATGAAGATGGGGGACGATCCGGGCAAGCGGTGTCCGTTCGTGGGCGAAGACGGCTGCTCGGTCTACGAAGCCAGGCCTTGGTCGTGCCGCATGTACCCGGTGGGGATGGCGCTTCCACCGGCACGAGCCGGCGTCGACCCCAAGCCGGTGTACTTCCTCTTCGAGGACGACTTCTGCGAGGGGCGGGCAACAGGGCAGGAGTGGACCATCGAGTCCTGGCGGGAGAGCCAGGGAGTGCGCGAGCGCGAGGAGCTGGAATCCGGCTTCCAGGGGATCGTCTCGCACCCGTGGTTCATCGGGGGGAGGCTGCTGGATCCGAAGCGGATGGAGATGTTCCACATGGCGTGCTACGACCTCGACACGTTTCGCCGCTTCGTGTTCTCCTCGAGCTTCCTGGAGCGGTTCGATGTGGAGGCCGACCTCATCGCCCGCCTGCGCACGGACGACGAGGCGCTGCTGTCCTTCGCGTTTCGCTGGCTGCGGTTCGCCCTTTTCGGGGAGCCATCGTTGAGCGTAAAGTCCGGGCCGATCAAGTGCGGGAGGAACCCATGACTGAATCGACACGACAACCGATCCTGGTGGTCGGGGCGGGGATCGCAGGGGTGAGCGCCGCCCTGGAGGTGGCCGAAACCGGGCACGAGGTTCTGCTGGTCGAGCGTGATCCCTCGATCGGAGGCCGAGTGCTGCGGAGCTTCCAGTACTTCCCGAAGTTCTGCCCACCGAGCTGCGGCATGGAGATCAACATCCGCCGCTTCGTTCGCAACCCCCGGGTCCGGGTGATGACGAACGCCCGCGTGGTCGGTGCCACCTGCAGGGCGCAGAGCTGGTCAGTGACGATCTCGAAGGCGCCAGCGTACGTCAACGACAGATGCACGGCGTGCGGCGAATGCTCGAAGGTCTGTCCGACCAAGGTCGCGGACGGCTTCAACCTGAAGCTCGTCGAGGTGCCAGCCATCCGGCCGTACCACCTTCACGCCTGGCCCAGACGCTACGTGCTCGACCGGAAGGCCTGCTCCACGAACTGCAAGGCCTGCGTCGACGCCTGCACGTACAGCGCCATCGACCTCGCCGCGACCGAGCAGCAGGAGACGCTCGAGGTGAGCGCGGTCATCGTCGCCACCGGGTGGGATCCGTATCCGATCGAGCGACTGAGCGACCTCGGCGGCGGCGTCTTCCCGGACGTGATCGCCAACGTGATGCTCGAGCGCCTGGCTTCTCCCTCGGGGCCTACCGGGGGGAAGATCCTGAGACCCTCGGACCGGACGCCTCCGAAGAAGGTGGCGTTCGTTCAGTGTGCCGGCTCGCGCGACGTGAACCACCTGGCCTACTGCTCGGGTGTGTGCTGCCTCGATCGCCGCACCCCGGGGCGAAACGAGAAGCTGCTGACGCAGGCGTCCGAGGTCGACGGAGTGAAGCTGGTCAAGGGCAAGGTCGGCAGGATCGAGCGGGACGATGCAGGGACCCTGGTGCTCCGGGTCGAAGACGTCGAGTCCGGTCGGCTCTTGAAGGCCAGCGCGGACCTGGTGGTGCTCGCCACGGGGATGATGCCCGGCGTGCGGACGGACTGGTTGCCGTTCGCGCTGAAGAAAGATGACGACGGCTTCGCCGTGGACGACCCGGAGCAGAGGGTGTTCGTGGCGGGAGTGACGCGGAGACCGGAGGATGTTGCAGCGTCCGTGCGAGACGCCACCGGGGCGGCGGCAAGGGCTCTTGCCGCTGCATTCAAGGAGTGAACGATGGAACGGCTCGGTCTTTTCCTGTGCACCGGTTGTGAGATCGGCAAGGCCGTCGACACGGGGGGTTTCGAGAAGCTCGCCAAGAAGGCCGGGGCTACCGTCTACGCCGCCCACCCGTGCCTCTGTTCCCCCGAGGGGCTGGCGACCATCGAGAAGGCGATCGCCGACGGCACGGTCGATCGATTCCTGATCGCGGCCTGCTCGCCGAACGCGAAGCCGCTGGAGTTCCGGTACCATCCCACGAAGGTGGCGGTCGAGCGGGCGAGCCTGAGGGAACAGGTCGCCTGGACCCACAAGCACGGTGACGAGGACACCCAGCTCCTGGCCGAGGACCTGCTGCGGATGGGGCTGGCTCGTGTCTCGAAACTGCACCTCTCCAAGCCCCCGAGCGAGGCGATCGACCGGACGGTCCTGGTGGTCGGGGGTGGAGCCGCCGGGCTCAACGCGGCGAAGGCGGCGGCCGACATGGGGCACCCCGTGGTCCTGGTCGAGGCCGGGGAGAGGCTCGGAGGGCATCTGGCCACGGTGAAGACCGTCACGCCGGAGTGTCCACCCTACGAGACCCCCCACGCCAACCGGATCGCCGACCTGATCGGGTCGGTCGAGAGGAACCCCAGGATCCGTGTCCTCAAACAGGCGATGACGAAGGCGATCGATGGCCAGCCCGGGCAGTTCTCCGTCACGGTGGCGGGAGCCGCCGGCGAGGAGACGTTCAAGGCCGGGGCGATCGTCCAGGCGACCGGTGCCAAGCCCTACGAGGCGGCCAAGCTCGCCCACCTCGGGTATGGCGTGTCCCCCGACGTCGTGACCTCGGGCGAGCTCGAGGTGATGCTCTCCGAGAGGAAGGTGCTGTGCCCCAGAACCAAGGCCACGCCCCGGCGGATCGTGTTCGTGCAGTGCGCGGGGTCGCGCGACAAGGACCACCTGCCGTACTGCTCCGCCGACTGCTGCGCCACGACGCTCAGACAGCTGGCCGCCATCCATGAGCTCCACCCGGATTCGGAGTGCGTGGTGGTCTACCGGGACATGCGCACGCCGGGTCAGCTGGAGCACTTCTACAAGGGGGTCCAGGAGCGGACCGGGAGCCTGTTCACCCGTGGCGTCGTGAAGCAGGTCCAGGTCGACGGCCGGCTCGAGGTGAGAGTCACGGAATCGCTTCTGGGCGACGACCTGACGCTCGAGGCCGATCTCGTGGTGCTCGGCGTGGGGATGGTCCCGCACTCGGCCGATGGGGAGAAGATCCGCCAGCATCTCGATGCGAAGGTTCGATCCGAGAAGGGCGATTCGGAGGTCCAGAGGAAGCAGGCCGCGCAGCTCGCCGAGGAGCTCAAGGGCTACGAGGGCACCGAGATCTTGCACCTCGGGTACCGACAGGGCCCGGATCTTCCGGTTCTCTCCAACGGGTATCCCGATTCGCACTACATCTGTTTTCCCTACGAGACTCGACGGACCGGCATCTACGCGGCCGGTTGCCTGCGGGCACCGATGGACGCGGCCCAGGCCGTCGAGGACGGGTGGGGGGCTGCGCTGAAGGCGGTGCAGTGCATCGCGGCGCTCACCCGCGGAGAGGCGGTGCACCCCCGTGCGGGCGACGTGTCCATCGCGGACTTCTTCATGCAGCGCTGCACGCAGTGCAAGCGGTGCACCGAGGAGTGTCCGTTCGGGACGCTCAACGAGGACGAGAAGGGGACCCCCCAGTACAACCCGTTGCGGTGCCGGCGGTGCGGCATCTGCCTGGGCTCCTGTCCGGAGCGGATCATCTCGTTCCCGGAGTACTCGGTGGACGCCGTGGCGAGCATGGTCAAGGTGATCGAGGTACCGGAGGAAGACGAAGAGAAGCCCCGGATGCTCGCGTTCCTGTGCGAGAACGACGCACTCCCGGCGCTCGATGAGCTGGCGTCCCGGAGGGTGGAGTGGAACCCCTGGATCCGGATCATCCCGGTCCGCTGCCTCGGCGCCGTGAACATCGTCTGGATCGCCGACTCTCTCTCCCGAGGGATCGACGGGGTGCTGCTGCTCGGGTGCAAGCGCGGCGACGACTACCAGTGTCACTACATGCGCGGCTCGGAGCTCGCCAACACCCGGATGACGAACGTGAAGGAGACGCTCGATCGGCTCAAGCTGGAATCCGACCGCGTGAGGATCGTCGAGCTGGGTCGCGACGAGTTCGGACGGATTCCCGAGATCTTCCAGGAGTTCGCCGGCACCATCGAGAGAGTGGGCCCGAACCCGTACAAGGGTCTCTAGAGGAGGCACGCACAATGGCCACTGACACGAACATCGCCCCTTCCAGAGAGTTCCGCGACGAGGTCATGAGACGGGGAGGGGCCGACGTCGCTCGATGCTACCAGTGTGCCACCTGCTCGAGCGTCTGCGAGCTGGCGACCGAGGCCAACCCGTTCCCGCGACGCCAGGTCCTGGCGGCCCAGTGGGGGCTCGAGGAAAGGCTGGCCAAGGACGCATCGGTGTGGCTCTGCCACCAGTGCAACGACTGCACGGCCCGCTGCCCCAGGGACGCGAAGCCGGGCGACGTGATCCAGGCGATCAGGGGGATCGCCATCGAGAAGCTCGCGTTCCCTTCGTTCATGGGAACGCTCGTGGCACGTGCCGACAGGACGTGGCCACTGCTCCTTGGCGTCCCTCTTCTGTTCTGGGTGGTGCTGCTCGGTGCCAGCGGGAGCCTGACCACCGCCAGTCTGGTCTACCACAACTTCGTTCCTCACAAGTTCATCTACATGGTCTTCTTCCCGGTCACCGGATTCGCCACCGTGGCCATCCTGATCGGTGCGTGGCGGTTCTGGAACCTCCTGGGCAAGGGAGCGGCCCGGTCCGGTTCGTTCCTCGCGCACCTCGTACCGGTGCTTGCGGATATCGTGACGCACCGTCGGTTCGCCTCGTGCGGTCAGACGGTCTCTCGCCGGTGGGCGCACTTCATTCTGGTCGCGGGTTTCGTCCTGGCGGCGATCGCCTCCGGCCTGATCATCCCGGCGATGTACGTGTTCCACGTCGAGCTTCCCATCGCCTTCTGGAACCCGATGAAGCTCTTGGGCAACCTGGCGGCGGCGTGCCTCGCGGTCGGGACGGTGTGGCTCATCATGAACCGGATGGACCATACGGGGCGTACCGGGAAGGCGACCGGCTACGACTGGTTCTTCCTGGTCGTGATTGCGGTCGTGGTCGCGACCGGTGCGCTCGTGGAGGTGGAGCGGCTGGCCGCGAGCCCGCGGGCGGGGTGCCTGCTGTACATCTTGCACCTGGCCTCGGTGACTTGTCTCTTCGGGACGTTCCCGTACTCCAAATTCGCCCACATGGTCTACCGGACGCTGGCCATGGTGCATGAGCGGATGGCGGCACCGGCAGGATCCAGCAACCAGTCAGTTCTCTAGATCGTTCAGACAGAAAACCAAGGAGGACCACATGAGCAAGCTAGTGAACCCGCACGGCAGCAACGAGCTCAAGCCGCTGCTGATCGAGGGCAATGAGGCCAAGGAGGGCCTCAGGAAGGCCGAGGAGCTGAAGCGAGTCACGATGACGACCCGGGAGGCGTCAGACCTCATCATGCTGGGGATCGCGGCGTTCAACCCGCTGGATGGGTTCATGGGGCACGACGACTGGAAAGGGGTCTGCGGATCGTACTCGATGCCATCCAGGAAGAACCTGTTCTGGCCCATCCCGATCACCCTGTCCACGGACAAGGCGACGGCGGACTCCATCAAGCTCGGTGAAGAGGTCGCGCTCTTCGACCTCGAGACCGAAGCGATCATGGGCACCATGAAGGTGGCCGAGAAGTACACGATCGACAAGGAGTACGAGTGCAAGCAGGTCTTCCGGACGACCGACTCGAAGCACCCCGGCGTGCAGAAGGTGATGGAGCAGGGGCCGATCAACCTGGCTGGCCCCGTGAAGGTGTACTCGGAGTCGTACTACCCCGAGATGTTCAAGGGCATCTACCAGCGGCCCGCCGAAGCCCGCAAGGCCTTCCTGGAGCGTGGCTGGAGCACGGTGGCCGCCCTCCAGCTCAGGAACCCGATGCACAACTCGCACGCCTATCTGGCGTGGGTGGCCATCGAGGTCTGCGACGGCGTCTACATCCATCAGCTCGTCGGCAAGCTCAAGGAAGGCGACATTCCGGCCGAGGTGCGGGTCAAGGCGATCGACGCGCTGGTGAACAAGTACTTCCGCAAGGAGCGCGTGATCCAGGGTGGCTACCCGATGGAGATGCGGTATGGCGGCCCGCGCGAGGCGTTGCTTCATGCCGTGTTCCGCCAGAACTACGGCTGCAGCCACCTCATCGTGGGGCGAGACCACGCTGGCGTGGGCGACTACTACGGTCCGTTCGACGCCCAGAAGATCTTCCTGGAGATCCCGAAGGACGCCCTCGAGCTCAAACCGCTGCCGCTCGACTGGACGTTCCACTGCTACGAGTGCGGCGGAATGGCCTCGATGAAGACCTGCCCCCACGAGACCAAGGCGGTCATCGACGACAACGGGAACTACAAGGGCGGCGCGAGGTTGCTGCTGTCCGGCACCTTGCTCCGGAAGCTCATGAGTGAAGCGAAGCCGGTGCCCAAGGAGTTCTCGAAGCCCGAGGTGATCGCGATCCTCAAGGAGTACTACGACCAGCTCGAACAGAAGGTGGAGATCAAGCTGCACGGAGCGGCGACCGGGGAGACCAAGAAGTAACCGTCTCCTCCCGCCAGGGTCACCGTGAACGAACGACCCGGGGCCTGTGGGTCCCGGGTCTTGTCTTGTCGATCGCCGACGGTGTGTTCACCGTCGATCCCCGATCCCTGTCCATGGTCGTCCGTGATGTCGTGAGTCGTCACAACACCCTTGTTCTCGCTGGAGATGACTCGAACCGCACCTCTTTCTGCCCCCGTGCCGATCGCCCGCGGTCGCGGACCGGCCCGGGCCGTCGGGGCTTGCACCCAGGCCTGTCCACCGGCTATGTTTCACTTGTGAAACGCCGCGCTGTCCTCCATGAAGCGGGCAACGGCCGCGCGCCCTTCGAGTGATACCAGCGGAGAAGCGAGCGAAAGATGGATCCCACCGAAGACAAGCGTTTCCTCCAGACGATCTTGAGCTCGATCGCCGACGGTGTCTTCACCGTCGACCCCCGCATGCGCATCACCTCGTTCAACCGCGCCGCCGAGCGCATCACCGGCGTTTCGGCACGGCGGGCGGTCGGCCAGCTCTGCTCGGACATCTTCCATGCCGATCTCTGCGAGAGGAGCTGCGCGCTGCGGCATACGCTCGAGACCGGTCAGGAGCAGATCGACCTGCCGGCCAAGATCCTCACCCGCCCCGGGCACGCGATTCCCATCAGCCTGAGCACGACCGTGCTCCGGGACTCCGACGGCGCGTTTCTGGGAGCGGTCGAGACGTTTAGGGACCTCTCGGCGATCGAGCAGCTCAGGCGTGAGATCTCCAACCAGTACACGTTCGAGGACATCGTCGGCAGGAGCAAGGCGTTCCGGAAGGTCTTCGCGATCCTGCCCGACGTGGCGGAGAGCGACGCGACCGTCCTCATCGAAGGACCGAGCGGTTCGGGCAAGGAGCTTCTCGCCCGGGCGGTCCACAACCTGAGCACGCGACGCAAGGGGCCCTACGGCGTCGTCAACTGCGGCACCCTTCCGTCGGAACTCTTCGAGTCGGAGCTCTTCGGCTACAAGGAAGGGGCGTTCACGGACGCCAAGCGAGACAAGCCGGGCCGACTCGCCCGCGCCGATGGAGGGACGATCTTCTTCGACGAGGTGAGCGATCTTCCGTCCCCCACCCAGGTCAAGCTGCTGAGGATTCTCCAGGAGCGAGAATACGAGCCGCTCGGGGCGGTCGGGACGGTCCGTGCGAACGTGCGGATCGTCGCGGCCACCAACCGGAAGCTGATCGACCTCGTGAGCGAGGGCAAGTTCCGCGACGACCTCTACTTCAGGCTCGCCGTGGTGAGGTTGACCCTCCCGTCGCTCAAGGAGAGACGCGTCGACATCCCTTTTCTGGTCGAGCACTTCGTCCGCCGGTTCGCCGCGAAGCGGGGCAAATCGATCACCGGCGTCACCCCGGCGGTCATCGACGCCCTGATGCGGTACGAGTTTCCCGGAAACGTCCGGGAGCTCGAGAACCTGATCGAGTACGGCTTCGTCCTGTGCCACGAGCGTCTGATCGACCTGGTCCACCTGCCGGAAGAGTTCCAGGCCGGCTGTCCGAAGCCTCCACAGCCGGTGCCGGCATCGGCGGGGTCGCGATTGAGATGGGCCGAGGCGGACGCGATCCGTACGGCGCTCGGCCGCGGCCGCGGTCACGTGGAGAGGACCGCGAGAGACCTCGGGATCTCCAGGGTGACGCTCTGGCGCAAGATGAGGCGTTACTCGATCTCGCCGGACGAGTACCGCGCGCCTCAATCGAGCTCTCGTCGTTACTAGAGTGAAACAACCAGCGCGTGGCGCGTTTCACTTCTGAGCCGATCCGGCAGCTTCGTGATCGCGGCGCCGCCCCTCCATCACGTCTGACGACCGCGCTGGCAGCACGCGCGACCGCCGCTGGCCCGAGACTTGCTTCGGCCACCCGGTGAGGCAGGCCGTCGTGAAGGTGGCGATACCGCGGTTCGGACAGCGCGTGGCTCCGTGCTTCGAGTACACGGCGACGATCGCGATCTTCACCATTCGCAACGCCAGGATCGTGGGCCAGACCGATGTCGCGCTCGAGAGCCCGGCGCCGCTCGATCGGTTCAGGCTCCTCAGGGATCAGAGCGTGAACGTCTTGATCTGTGGCGGCCTGCAAGAACAGTTCGAGAAGCTGCTGGAGGCCTCCAAGCTCCGTGTGATCTCGTGGGTGCGCGGCGGCGTCGACGAGGTGCTCGACCTCTATCTTCAGCACAAGCTCGTTCCGGGATCGGGTCGCCGGAGGGGAGCGGCCGGCGGGGGGAGCCCGGGGCGGCCCCGACGACCGAGGAGATGAGTCATCGCAACCGGCAGAGACAAGTACAGCTACTATGTTGAGAACAAGGCGCTGGATGTGAAGATGCGCCCCCGGAAGCTCCTGGAGGCGTTCGCGGCGATTCTGGAGCACTCCAGCTACCACCTGGCTCTGGAGACCTACGCGAGGCTGGGCGCGAAGTGCAGCCGCTGCGCCACGAGCTGTCAGCTCTTCGAGACGCCCGGTGAGCCCCGTGACATCCCCTGCAACCGCTCCGGGCTGCGCTTCCGGATCTACCGGCGCTACTGCACCAGGGCGGGTGTCCTGAGCGCGCGACTCCTGGGCTCCGGCTTCGTCCTCACGGAAGAGTACATCGACGAGATGGCCGAGGCGTTCTACCGCTGCACGGCCTGCCGGCGCTGCAAGCTGACGTGCCCCATGGGAGTCGACCACGGGCTCGTCACCCACCTGTCCCGCTGGCTCCTCGCGGAGGTCGGCGTCGTCCCGAAGGCGCTGGTCGTCGCGGTCCGGGAGCAGCTCCAGGGGGTCGGAAACACCTCGGCGATACCGGTGCCCGCGCTGAAGGACACGTGCGAGTTCCTCGAGGAGGAGTTCCGGGACAACTTCGGCGTCGACGTCAAGTTCCCCATCGATGTCGAGGGTGCCGAGCACGTCTTCTTCCCGGCCGTGTCGGACTACCTCCTCGAGCCGGACACGCTGATGGGAAACGCCGCGGTCATGCACGTGACCCGGGGGTCGTGGACCATCGGAACCGGCAACTACGACGGGATCAACTATGGCCTCTTCTACTCCGACCGCATGATGGAGCGCATCGTCAACAACCTGGTCAAGGAGGTCCGGCGGCTCAAGGGGAAGAAGATCCTCGTGGGCGAGTGCGGCCACGCCACGCGCAGCGCCTGGTTCGCTCGAACGTTCTGCGGTCCGGACGCGCCCCCGGTGGTCAACTTCCTCCAGTACTCCCACGCCCAGCTCGAGGCCGGGAAGATCCCGCTGAAGAAGACCAGGATCAAGGAGCGCGTGACCTACCACGATCCGTGCAACCTCGCGCGCGCCGGGAAGATAACGGAGCAACCTCGGGAGATCCTTGCGGCGATCTGCGAGAACTACGTCGAGATGGTTCCGAACCGGACGGAGAACTACTGCTGTGGCGGGGGCGGCGGCACAGTGTCGATCGACGAGATCCGGCAGTTCCGGACCAGGAAGATGGGCAGGAGGAAGGCCGATCAGATCAGGGAGACCGGGGCCACGTTCGTGGTGGCTCCCTGCGCCAACTGCAAGAAGCAGCTCAAGGAGGTGTGCGAGGACAACGGTCTCGAGAACGTCCAGGTAGTCGGCCTCCACGACCTGCTCCTGAAGGTGATCGATCTCGGGGGCGGGGGAAGCGCCCCCGCCGGGGACGACGGCGCCTCGCCCGTCGGGCTGGTTCCAGCGGCTCCGGGACGAGACGCCGCCAGCTCCCGGGTGACCGGGTATGGCGGGGGGCTTGTGCGGTCGACCGTGGAGTGGCTGGTGCCCTATCGCAAGCTGAGGCACCGCGTCACCCTCGGCGTGACCTCCTTGCTGTTCCATGTCGCCATCATCTGCGTGCCGATCTTCCTCGCGGGCCACATCGAGCTCTGGGCGCGGGCGACCGGGCTCTCCTGGCCCGCGATTCCCAACAGGCTCGCGGATGTGCTGACCGTCCTCGCACTCCTGACCGCCCCGGCGCTCTGCCTCCAGCGGGTGCTTGCCAGCGACACCCGCGCTCTGTCGCGCTTCCAGGACTACGCCCTCCCGCTCGTGGTCGCCCTGCCGTTCCTCTCCGGGTTCTTGCTCATGCACCCCACGGCCAACCCTCTCTCGTTCGAAACCACCCTTCTGGTCCATGTCCTGAGCGCCAGCTTCGTACTGGTGCTGATCCCCATCACCAAGCTCGTCCACATGGCTCTGATGCCGGGGACCCAGCTCATCTCGGAGCTCGCCTGGCACTGGCCTCCGGACGGTGGGAGCAAGGTCGCCGCCGCGCTCGGGAAGGAGAAAGAGCTGATATGACGGACACGTGGGGGATCCTCACGGACATCACGCTGTGCACGGGCTGCGAGGAGTGCGTCAAGGCGTGCAAGGTCGAGAACGGCCTCGGATGCGACGTGCCGCGCCGCTGGAAGCGCAGAATCGACGATCTCTCATCGACTCGCCACACGACGATCGTGCGGCAGCCCCGGGACCGTTTCGTGAGACAGTTCTGCCGGCACTGTCTTCACCCGGCCTGTGCCTCCGCGTGCATCGTCGGAGCGCTCCGGAAGACCCCGGAGGGTCCGGTCGTCTACGATCGAGACAGGTGCATGGGATGTCGGTACTGTCTGATGGCCTGTCCGTTCGGCATTCCCAAGTACGAGTGGGAGTCTCCGGTCCCGTATGTTCGCAAGTGCACGATGTGTCACCACCGCATCGTGAAGGGCAGAGTGCCGGCCTGCGTCGAGGCTTGCCCGGAGAAGGCCACGATCTTCGGCACGCGCTCCGGACTGCTGGCCCAGGCCAAGAACCTGATCCAGAGAGAGCCCAGGCGCTATCTCCCCAGGGTCTTCGGAGAGAAGGAGGTCGGCGGCACCTGTGTGCTCTATGCATCCGGCATCCCCCTGGACTTCCTCCAGTTCCGGCCTGAGGTGAAGGAGACTCCCCTTCCGGAGCTCACCTGGGCCGCCCTCACCAAGGTGCCCCCCATCGTGGTCGGGATGACGGGGCTCATGGCAGGGGTCTGGTGGATCATCGGACGGCGCATGCAACTTGCCCGGGAGGCGGCACGAGAGGCTCGGTCAGCCTCGGCTGGCGCTTCACCGGCCGGCGAGAAGGACGAAGAGAAGACAGCATGAACACGAGATTGACCGTGCTCAAGACGGTGCTGTGGACGATCGTGGGGGTTCTCGCCGTTGTCACGCTGGCCAGGTTCTTCCGGGGGCTGGGGTCGACGACCGGGCTGACCGACCTCGCACCGTGGGGGTTCTGGATCGCCTTCGACGTCATGGCCGGAGTGGCTCTCGCCGCCGGCGGGTTCGTCGTCGCCGCGATGGTCCACATCTTCGGTCGCCAGGCGTATCGTCCCTTTGCGCGCCCCGCCATCCTCACCGCCTTCCTGGGGTACGTGGCCGTCGTGGTGGGGCTCCTGTACGACCTGGGGTTGCCCTGGCACATCTGGCACCCGATGATCTTTCCACAGGTCGGCTCCGTCCTCTTCGAAGTGGCCATGTGCGTCATGCTCTACCTGACGGTTCTCGCCCTGGAGTTCGGCCCGGTCGTGCTCGAGCATCCCCTGCTCCAGCAGAGCCCGTTCGTCGAGATCGCCGCTATCCTGAAATGGCTCACGATCCCTCTGGTCATCGCCGGTATCGTGCTGTCGACGCTGCACCAGTCGTCGCTCGGGTCGTTGTTCCTCATCGCCCCTTACCGTCTGCACGCGTTGTGGTACACACCGATCATCTGGGTGCTGTTCTTCGTCTCCGCGATCGGCCTGGGGCTGATGACCGTGGTGGCAGAGTCGTTCTTCTCCGCGGCGTTCTTCGGACACCGGTTGCGGATGGACCTTCTCTCCGGCCTCGGGCGGGCCGCCTCGGGCGTCCTCTTCCTCTACGCAGGTCTCAGGCTGGCGGATCTGACGCTCCGCGGGCTCCTGGGGTCGGCATTCGACGGGTCCTGGCAGGCCTACCTCTTCTGGTTCGAGCTGCTGATGAGCGCCCTCGTTCCGGCAACACTGCTGGCGGTCGAGCGCGTACGCTCGAGCGCCGCGGGCCTCGCCTGCTGCTCTCTTCTCACGATCCTGGGCGTGGCAGGCTACCGGTTCGACGTCTGCATCGTCGCCTTTGCGCGCCCGGAGGGGATGTCGTATTTTCCCACCTGGCCGGAGCTCGCGGTCAGCCTCGGCGTCGTCTCCGCGATGGTGTTGGTGTTCATCTTCTTCATCGAGAACTTCAGGGTCTGCGAGCACGAACCGGAGGAGTCGGAACAGCCTGCCGCTCGCCCGCTCTCCCCGCTCGACCCCTACGATCCGGGCACGATGATCTGTCTGCTTCCCGATTCCATACGGGCGCCCAGGAGGTACTCGCTGGCGTTCGTGGTGGGCGCCTCTCTGGCCATCACGATGCTCCCCGACGATGCTCTCTGGGGGGCGCAAGCGAAGGGCCAGCAGGTCAGTCCGGTCCGTGCCGTGGACGGGCTGATCACGAAGAGGGCCGACGCCCCCGGGCATGAGCTGGCGCTCGCGACGCACCGCCCCCTGGTGAAGCCCGGAGCCGAGACGGCACCGCTCCTGATGATCGATGGCAACCGCGACGGTCGCCTCGTCCTGTTCCCGCACAAGAGCCACATCTCGCGTCTGGGAGAGCAGCGTTCCTGCGCCAGGTGCCACCACCAGAACATGCCGTTCGACCGGAACACGGTCTGCTGGCAGTGTCACCGCGACATGTACTCGACGAGCGACATCTTCAGCCACGCGTCACACCTGGAGAAGCTCGGAGGCAACGCGAGCTGCCTGCGTTGCCACAAGAACAGCCGCGAGGCCAGGACTCGCAAGACGGCGACGGCGTGTCGTGAGTGCCACAAGGACATGGTCGTGGAGGGTTCCTTCGTCAAACCTCCGGAGGGAGGGGTGGCCGGCCTCGCGTGTGGCTACCTGGACGCCATGCACAAGCTGTGCATCGAGTGCCACGAGCGAAGCGTCCAGGAGAAGCCGAACGAGTACACCGCGCTGGCGCGGTGTGCGACGTGCCACCGGGGGCTCGGAGGCCCGGTTCTCAGGCAGATGCCTCCCTACGCGACCGATCTCCAGCCGAAGCCAGAGCACGATGCCCGCCCGCCGGGCCGGTGATCCCGCGTGAAGGACATCAGGGGTTTCATCCACAGGAAGCTCTGGGACCAGGTACCCCTGGCGATCAGCATCATCGATCGCGACTTCAGGATCGTCGAGGCGAACCGCAGCTTCTCCGACACGTATGGCCGCTGGAGAAACCGGCGCTGCTACCAGGTGTACAAGGGGCTTCACGAGCACTGCGCCCGCTGTGCTGCCGTCGAGACGTTCGCGGACGGCCGGATCCGGGTCAAGGAAGAGGCGGGCAGGCTGCCGGATGGAAAGCGGATCGACTACCTGGTCCACATGGTGCCCATCGTGCGCAGCAACGGGGAGATCGCCTACGTCATCGAGATGTCGACGGACATCACGGCCACCAAGGTGCTGGAGCGAGAGAAGCTCGAGGCCGAGCGGCTGGCCGTGGTCGGTCAGACCGTGGCCGGCCTGGCCCACGGCATCAAGAACGTGCTGATGGGGCTCGACGGTGGGGTCTACGTCGTGAGATCCGGCATGCAGAAGGGCGATAGCGAGAGGATCCTCCAGGGTTGGCAGATGGTCGAGGAGAACATCGCGCGGATCAGCTCCTTCGCCAAGGAGTTCCTCGAATTCGCCAGGGGACACACTCCCAGGGTCCAGCCGATCGACCCGAATCGAGTGGCGGCCAAGGTCGTCGAGCTGTTCGTGGAGAAGGCCAGGCTCGCCGGGATCTCACTCAGGGCGAAGCTCGGACCCGGCGTCTCATGCGCCATGATGGATGAGGAGGGCATCCACACCTGCCTCGTCAACCTGGTCTCCAACGCGCTGGACGCGTGCGAGATCAGTGACAAGCCGGGCCGGAAGGTCGTGCTCGGCACGCACGAACGCGCCGGCAAGCTCGTGTTCGAGGTGTCCGACGACGGGACCGGCATGGACTACGAGGTGAAGAAGCGGGTATTCACGAACTTCTTCTCCACCAAGGCCTCGGGCAAGGGAACCGGCCTGGGCCTGCTGACGACGAGGAAGATCGTCCAGGAGCACGGCGGCACTGTCTCGTTCCGGTCCACGCGCGGCCACGGCTCCATCTTCCGTCTCGTGTTCGCGCGCAGCAGGCTCCCTCGGCCGGCGGAGGAAGCCGACCAGCCCGGCAACGACTGACCGCTTCGAGGTGAGCGCCGTCCCCAGCGGGGACCAGGAGGACCAGCAATGACCCGGCCCCAGGACAAGACGATTCTCGTGGTCGATGACGAGCCCAACGTCAGGACGTATCTGAAGACGCTCCTGGAAGACGCCGGCTTCAAGGTCGTCATTGCCGGCGACGGAGTGGAAGCGCTGGAGATCATCAGAAAGTCGAAGCCGGATTTCATCTCGCTCGACCTCATCATGCCCCGGAAATCGGGCCAGAAGCTCCTCTTCGAGCTCAGACGCGACAGGGAGCTCTCCCGGATTCCGGTGCTGATCGTGACGGCCCATGCCAGGGATGATCTGGGAGCAGAGGACTTGACCGATCTCCTCAGGAACAGAGTGATCTCGGGGCCTGGAAGCTACCTGGAGAAGCCCATCGATCCCGTGACGTACGTCCGGAGCATCCAGAGCGCCCTGGGGATCGAGGTGAGCGAGGAGGCGGTCAATCGGTTGGGTCTCAAGGAGGAGCTGAGGAAGAGCCTGGAGGACGCCAGCCCGGAGGCTCTGCGCAAGGCTCTCGAGGCGTTGAGGAAGGCAGGAGGCTGAGCCGCGCGTCAGCGGATCGACGGACTGCAAGGAAAGGAGACCGACGGGACATGACGAACGAGCGCAAGAGGAAGATACTCATCCTCGACGACGAGCCAGCGGTGGTCACGTACCTGGAGACGCTGCTCAAGGACAACGGGTACGACACGGTCTGTGCCGGCGATGGAAAGGTGGGGATGGACAAGGCGAAGATCGACCGGCCCGACCTCGTGTGCCTCGACATCACCATGCCCAGGCGCTCCGGGATTCGCTTCTACCGTGATCTGAGAGCGGATCCCGATCTGAAGAGCATTCCGGTCGTCGTCGTCACCGCGGTGACCGGCTACGGTGGCGATCCCGAATCGTTCAAGAAGTTCTTGAGCAGCAGAAAGCGGGTCCCCCCGCCGGAGGGGTTCGTCGCCAAGCCGATCGACCGCGAGGAGTTCATCGCGATCCTGCGACGGCTCCTGTCGTGACGGTGGAGAACCGGTCGCTCGATCTGGCTCCGGCGCGCTCCGGGGGTCAGGTGGACTCGTCCGACCTAGGCGCCCTCACGTCAGGGTTCCGCGTGGTCTGGTCAGGCTCGTCGGCCGGACACACGGCGAGCAGCGGGCAGGTCTTCTCGCGCCCGCCGGCGTGAGCGCGCGCGTGGATCGAAGCGAGCGCGCTCGCCACATTCCTGTACAGATTCTCCTTCCCGATCTTCTCCAGGAGGTCGGTGCGGCCCATGACGTCGAGGATCGCGTCGTTGAGCCCGGAGATCGAGGTCTCGTAGCCCGAGTCCCTGAGTCGGTCCACGAGGTGGGAGAGCACCTCCTCGCCGGAGGCGTCCATCTCGTTGATCCCGTTGCCGACGATGAGCACGTGCTTGAGCTCCGGCATCGTCGCAACGCGTCCCAGGACCGCGGTCTCCAGGAGGTTGGCGTTCGCGAAGACCAGCGACCCGGTGAACCGGATGGCGGCGATGTGAGCACACTGCCTGAGCCCATGGATCTCCGCTCGCCGGAACGATCCGTCGGGGTGCTTCGAGAGGACTCCGACCTGGGGCGTCATCGTGCGGTACAGGTAGAAGACGATCGAGAGCCCCACGCCGATCATGATGCCCTGGTCCAGGTGTGGAGCGAAGCCCAGGGTGCAGACGAACGTGGCCACGGCCACGAGGCCGTCGTGCGGTTGCACCTTCCAGGGTTAAATCAAGCTGGGGACATTGATCAGGCTGAACACGGCCATCATTATGATCGCGGCCAGGACCGACTCGGGAAGGTAGTACAGGAGCGGGGTCAGAAAGAGCAGAGCCACCCCCACGAACAGGCTCGTGAAGAGACTCGAAAGCCCTGTCACGGCCCCTGCCTGGAGATTCACGGCTGATCGCGAGAACGACCCGGAGACCGGGTACCCCTGGCTGAACGACCCGACGATGCAGGCGAGGCCCTGGCCGATGAGCTCCTGATTCGGGTCGAGCCGCTGTCTCGTACGCGTCGCCATCGCCTTGGCTATGCTGATCGCCTCCATGAACCCGAGCACCGCCACGATCAGGGCGCTCACCAGCAGCTTGGGCAGCGTGCTCCAGTCGGTCGAGGGGAGGGTGATCGCCGGGAGGCCCCTGGGCACGCTTCCGACGACGGCTCCGCCGGACGAGAGGATGATCGCATCCTCGCCGAGCGCCTTGCTTCCGACCCTCAGGTACAGGGCCTGGCCGTCTCCCCTGCCGGCCAGAGGGACCTGCCCGCGCGAGAAGAAGCCGATGGACCCGTCGGGCATCTCGCGCCGCTCCAGCCGGGCGCTCCTGAGACCATGACGCAGCGTGCGCCTCTCGGCCACGAGCCGGTCGAGCTGGAGGGTCAACAGGGTCAGCTCGCTCCGGGCCGCGACCGCTTCGCCCGACCTCTCGCCGCAGCGGGCGACGACTTCATCGAGCTTGCGGCTCAGCCTCCTCTGCTCCCCCTTCAGTCCGGAGATCTTGTGGAGGACTCCGTCGAAGAGCCTCACGTCCCTCGCCACGGCCGGGTCCCTCACCTCGGAGAGCGCGACCCTCTGGCTCCTTTCGAACCCGAGGGCCCAGGAGAGCACGGTCGTGCCGACGACGGCCACAAGGACGTTCGGGATCCTCGGATTGATCCGCTTGAGGAAGAACATGATCGCGAACGCGAGCATTCCGAACGCGAGCGTGGGCAGGTGCGCGTGGCCGAGCGCTTGCCCGACGGTCCTGGCGACAGTCTCGTAGTGATGCTCCGACCCATCCACCTCCACCCCCAGGAGCTTGCCGAGCTGCGAGGTCGCGATGATGATCGCGGCCGCGTTCGTGAACCCGATGACGACCGGATGAGCGAGGAAGTTGATGATCGCCCCGAGCCGGAGCACCCCCATCGCCAGCTCGAAGACGCCGACGACGAGGGACAGGACGATGGCGTACGCGACGTACTGCTCGCTACCCGCGGTCGCGAGCGGCTCGAGCGTCGCGGCGGTGAGCAACGAGACGACCGCAACCGGGCCGGTGGCCAGCTGGCGGCTCGACCCGAACAGGGCGGCGACCATCGGGGGCAAGAACGCCGTGTAGAGGCCGTAGTAGGCAGGCAGGCCCGCCAGCTGGGCATAGGCCATGGACTGCGGAATCAGGACCAACGCCACGGTCAGACCGGCGACGAAGTCCGCGCGCAGCGTCGAGGAGTCCACCTCTCTCAGCCACCCCAGAAAGGGAAAGAGCCTCTCGCGGATCTTCATGGTTCAAGCGGTCCGGCCGGCGTTGCCCGGCCGTGGCTTCTTGAGCACCTCGAGCGCTGCCCTCGCGAGGAGCAAGTCTACCCGCACCCAGGCCGAACCACAAGCGCCGTCGGGGTGATGACCGGGATGAATCACCGCGGGTTGGGGCAGGCCGGTGGCCTGCCTTGGCCAGGAGGGGATCGGGGCCTGCCGGTCACCTTCCCCGATCCGACGACAGCGCGGGTCGATGCGACTCTGCGAGAATCAGGCCGGCCTCGAGGATCTTCTGCTCCTGGGCCGTCTTCCTCTCCTTGGCCCTCTCGATGAAGGCCACGAGCTGCGTCGCATCGCACGGCTTCATCTGGTAGTCGAACGCGCCCAGCTTGAGCCCTTCGACCATCCACTCGAGGGTGTCAGGCCCGGAGAGGAGAATCACCTCTGTCAGAGGCCGTATCGTCTTGATCCGCCTGAGCGTCTCGATCACATCCATCCTCGGCATCTTCACGTCGAGCACGACGACATCGATGCCCCCGTGAGCGGACACCCGGTCCACGGCCTCTTCCCCGCTGTGCGCCGCCAGCGCCACCAATCCCCGCCTGGTCAGCCGCCTGGTCAGTGCCTCGACGAAGGCGACCTCGCTGTCGGCCACGAGCACCGTCGTCGGAACGGCCGGGCGTGGCTTCGCCTCATGCCGGGTCTCGAACGTCGAGAAGGGGGGCGAGGTGACTTCCATCGATCGGGTGTCCGGCTCCTGGGCGCGACCAGCCTCCACGGGGATCTGCACGCGAAACGTCGTGCCCTGTCCCGGCCTCGTGTGGACCGTGATCTCGCCACCCAGCTTCCTCACGATCCCGTAGCAGATGGACAGGCCGAGGCCTGTTCCCCTGCCGACCTCCTTCGTCGTGAAGAACGGATCGAAGATCCTGGACAGGTGCTCGGAGGGGACCCCGGCCCCGTCGTCCGACACGCCGATCACGATGTAACCACGGTCGCAGCGGGTACTGATCGCGATCTGACCTGGCTGGCCATCGAGCGCACTCACCGCATTGCTGACCAGGTTCACGAGAACCTGACGGATCTCGGACGGAGAGACCCGGGTGGTCGGCAGCTTCGCGGCGAGCCGGGCCTGAAGCGTGACCCTCTTCCCGTGGACCTGCTGCTCGCTCGCCCTCACCACGTCCATGACGAGCTCGTTGATCTGGACCGCCTCGGGTCTTCCAACGGTCCTCCTGGCAAAGCTCAGCAGGCTGTGCGTGATCGCCCTGCACCTTCGCCCCTGCGTCCTGATCTGGTGCAGGGCGCGTCTGAGCTCGTTCGACTCCTTGGTCTCGGCGATCACCGCCTCGTCGAGGAGATGTTCCATCCACCCCGCCACCTCCACGATCATGGCGATCGGATCGTTGATCTCGAGGGCGATCCCTGCCGCGATGTCGCCCAGCGAGGCGAGCCTCGGACCACCGCCGAGATCGACCTCTCGTGGGGTGAAGACCAAGGGGACGTGCGCGGACGGCTCTTCCCTCGGGTCGGCCGAAGCGGTCGGGTCGACGGGGACGGAGGAGATCGGCCGGCCGGAGGCGTCGTCTTGTTGCATGTCGCGGTTACCCTTCAGCGAGGTGCTTGAGTTCATGGTCCAGGGAGCTGGGCTGGATCCTGAGGAGCCAGCCCTCCCCCTCCGGGTCACGGTTCAGAAGGTG
>JACQZM010000263.1:22810-28767 GCA_016213885.1 Candidatus Rifleibacteriota bacterium
CGGGGTTGCTCGCGAGCACGACCCCTCCCACCGGTGTGTGTAGCGAGTGGGTGACGCCGTCGTCGGCGAGCAACGCGAGACCGACGTGGCCCTGTTCCAGGAGAGTTCCGTCCGCGGGGCATTGGATCTTCTCGATCGTCCCCATGGCGCAGACCATCGCCCGCGTCGCCCCGATCGTGACGGTTCCGTCGGATTCGACCCTGGCCCAGGAATGGTCGGGGATGACGAACGCCGCCTCCACGTCCCTGGCCAGAGACTCGGGTGGCAGCTCGGCAAGACGCAGCGCTCGCAGGACCACGCTTCGAAGCTCATCCCTCGTGAACGGCTTGGTGACGTACTCGAACGCACCGAGTCGTTTGGCCTTGAGCGCCGTCTGGATCCGCGGATACCCCGTGATCATGATGCAGGGGATCTTCCGGCCGGTCTTCGCCAGCTCCTCCAGGAGCTGGAGGCCGTCCATCCCCGGCATCATCAGATCCGTGATGATCAGATCGATCGGCTCCGCTCCCACCAGCCGCAGAGCCTCCGGGGCGGCGTTCGCCGTGAGAAGCTCCAGGGCATCCCTCTTCAGGGCGGTGCAGACAGCCCCGAGCACGACCGGTTCATCGTCGACGACGAGCACCTTCCTGATCATGTCGGTCCTCCTCGAGAGCCCTCTCTCTGGCGGAGCGGGAGAACGATCCTGAACGTGGTGCCGTGACCGGGGATGGACTCGAAATCGATCGTCCCCGAATGCTGCTGCACGATTCCCAGACACACCGGTAGCCCGAGGCCGTTGGTCTTTCCTCCCTTGGTCGAGAAGAACGGCTCGAACACTCTTTCTCGCACCTCGGGCAAGATCCCGCAGCCCTCGTCCTGGACGAACAGCTCCACGTGCTCGGGGGAGGTCGCCCGAGCGCCGATCGTGATCTTTCCACCCAGAGGCATCGCCTGCCGGGCGTTGACGAGGAGGTTGAGCAGCACCTGCTGGATCTGTACCGGGTCGACCTCGAACGAGGGCAGCCCGGGCTCGATCTGGCGCTCGAACACGATGTTCCTGAAATCCGCCTGCCGGATCAGCACGTCCACGGAGCGACTCACGAGTGCGTCCGGTGGCAGGAGTGTCAACGTCTGCTGGCCCTGGCTCGCGAACTCCAGAAGATCCCGGACGATCCGCCGGCAGCGCAGCGCCTCGGTCACGATGATCTCGCAGCTCTTGCGGCGAGGGTCGCTTGCGGGCATGTCGTCCCGGAGATCTTCACCGTAGCTCAGGATGCCGGTCAGCGGGTTGTTGATCTCGTGAGCCACCCCGGCAGCCAGCTTGCCCATGGAGATCAGCCTCTCGGAGCGGATCAGGCCCTCCTGGGCGGCAGCAAGCCTCGTGGACATGGCGTTGAACGCGCGGGCCAGGTCGCCGAACTCGTCGGCGGATTCGGCGGACACGTGGAACTTCAGATCGCCGGCGGCGACGTGCTGGATGCCTCCGAGGAGCAGCCGCAGCGGACCCTTCAGCCAGCGCGCCAGCACCTGCCAGAGCAGCAACCCGCCCAGCAAGACCGCTGTCGCGGCCGAACCGATCAGGACGGTCCGGTTGCGCCTGAGTGAATCTTCCAGATCATCCATGGGGAGAGAGAGCTCGAGCACGCCCAGCACGCTCGACTTCCGGTCGGCCCGATGGCAAGCGCCGGCAACGCAGCCGGGCTCGGCCAGAATCGGGCTGAAGGCACGCAGAGTCCGGTCTTCGAGCCGGGAGCGCACCCTCAGGTCAGCCCCCCTTTCCCGCTCCGGAGGCGAGGACGCATGGCACATCGAGCACGCGGGTGCCTGTCGGTCCAGCCGGGAGCCGATGTCTCGGCGCACGGTCGAGACGCGCACCTCGCCGTGATGTCCGATGACGCGGAGCCCCTGGACCTTGGTCGTCCGGACCACGTGATCGAGCGCCTCTTGCACGTGGTCGCGCCGGTTCATCAGCATGCTGGAGCGCAGGCTGCCCTTGAGCGACTCGCTGACCAGGATGAGGCCGCGCAGCGCTTCCTCCGTCTGCCATTTCCACTGCGAGCGCAGGCAGAACCAGGCGAAGAAGCACAGGACGAGCGCCATGATGGAAGCCGTGAGAAGGGTGATGCGGAGAGTCACGTCGTGCGCTCTCATCGCGGACCCTGTCCTCGAGCCGGAATGCCCGGGGCCGGCTCCTTCGGCCAGCCCTGCTCCGCGGCGCACTCCTCCAGGTCCTCGACGACCTGATCCACCCGATCGTAGAATACCGGGGCTCCACAGGAGAATCGCATCAGCACGGCGTTGAGCTTGTCCGGGACGTAGGGGAACACTCCCCGCAGGTTCATGATGCGGTTCCGGAAGAAGACCGAGGCATCGTCGTCATCGAGCCGTTCCGCCACACCGGGCAGGGCGCTGGCCTCGCGGAACGTGACGAAGCCCTTCCCCACGAGACAGTGCAGGATGTTCCCCACGCTGAACACGTCGAAGTCCGAGAACTGCTGGTTCAGGTCGAAATCGATCCAGACCAGGCTCCCGGTCTCCCGTTCGACCAGGAGGTGGTCGTTTCTCACGTCCCCGTGCCAGAGACCGTGGCGGTGCAGCGCTGAAAGGCCCCGGAGGCTCTCCATGACATGGGCGAGCATCAGGGGAAAGAGGTCCCGGAAGTAGACCTCGTGGCCCGACGGCAAGGAAGAGATGTAGCTCAGCAGATCCGTGCCGTCGATGAAATCGATGATGCGAACGATGTTCCCGGCGCTGTCCATCGCTCGGCGGCCCTGCATGAAACGGCGGTCGCCCTGCGTGGCTTCGAGGACCAGAGCCTCCTTCTGGGGGCTGCGAAAGCAGCGGATGGAGAGCTCCCCGATGCGCACGATGAACTCCTCCTGGAAAGTGAGCTTCACGATCTTGCGGGAGCCGGTCGAGAGCGAGATCACACGCTTGACCCAGAACTTGGGTTGATCCTCCAGGCCGAAACGTCCCTCCCTCTCGTTGCATCGGACGAGAAAGAGCTCCCCGTCGATGTCCAGCACGTCGCCCCGATCGATGGTCATCCAGAGGGTCGTGTCGTGGAAGATCGAGAGAGGTGGCTCGACCGGATCTCCTGTCAGCTCCTGGATCCTGCCCAGGATCCACGGCAGATCCACGGAAGTCATGTCCGGTGCTCCTTCAGCCTGTCGGGCCGCCAGGGCCGCCGCGCGCGACTGCGGTGGTCCGCCGGTCCACGAGGAATGCCCCCGAGATGGCAAACGGTGGGTCGATCAGGACCGAGTGACGACCCGGCCGCACGGGCAGACCGGGCCTGGATGCGCCCGGGCCCCGGGTCGGTCGCCGGTGGTGCGGTACTCGGTCGAACGGATCACCGACCCGGACGGAGAACCCGGCCAGTCCCTCTTCACCGGAGAGCACATCCGTCCGGTTCAGCTCCACGACGGGGCTACCGACGCGGAAGGCATGGACCCTGCACGTCGCCGGATCGATGACCCGGACGAGGCGCGTCCTCGCGGCCAGCCATCGTCAGGAGCCTTCCTTCGATCGGTTCGCGGCAGCCGATGTCTCCCGCTTCCAGGAGATCGTCGGCCGAGCCCGGACGGTCCCCGTGAGCCGTTCGGATCTCCGCAGCTGATCCACGCATGGCGCCCACCCGCACGACGAGTATACCCCCGGGTTCATCAGAGCTTCAACCAGCCGCCGGCCGGGCCGGCATCCAGGAACGTCCCGAATGGCCGCGAGAACCTCGTCCCGGGCCGCCTCGTCCCGGTGGCGCGGTGACCGCGCTTGACGGCGCCAAGCCGCTCCTGTAGCCTACGCCAGCCGGTCGGCTCGGGAGACCCGGATCACCATGATGGAACAGCCGTGCGGAGAGTGCCGGGGCCCCAGGCTGGTGGCGCCGCAGGGCGGCGTCTGCCCCTCCTGCGGTCAGGCGCTCGCGCCCTCCGGGGTCGCTCTGACCGACGAGTTCCAGCGGGCCTATCGCCTGCAGGAGTGCATCGGCAGCGGCGCCATGGGGGCCGTGTACAGGGCGATCCAGCTGTCGCTGGCTCGTCCGGTGGCGGTCAAGTTCGGCCCCCCGGACCCCACGGAGGAGCTGATCACCCGGTTCGTTCGAGAGGGTCGCGTCGTGTCCCGGATCGACCACCCCAACGTCGCCAGGGTGTTCGATGCCGGCTTGACCGGCACCACGCCGTACCTCGCCATGGAGCTCCTCACGGGGCCCACCCTGGCGCGGCTGATCGCCCACGGTCCGCTGCGGCTCGATGCGGCCCTGGAGCGGGCGATCGAGATCACCAGCGGGCTCTCCGCGGCCCACTCCATGGGGATCGTCCACCGGGACGTGAAGCCGGAGAACATCCTGCTGGACGCCGATGGATCGGCCAAGGTGGCCGATTTCGGCATCGCCAAGGAGGCCGCGGCGCCGGGTTTGACCCTGCCGGGCATGATCCTCGGGTCTCCCGCCTACATGGCCCCGGAGCTCGTCCGCGGAGCCCCCCCGGCCCCGCCGGCCGACCTGTACTCCACGGCGGTGGTGCTGTTCGAGATGCTCACGGCCCGGTTGCCCTTCGCGGGCGACTCGCCCATCAAGCTGCTGCTCGCCCACCGGGACGACCCGCCGCCGCTCGCCTCCAGCTTCCGTTCCGGGCTGCCCGTGCCGGTCGACCGGTTCCTCCAGGTCGGGCTGGCCAAGTTCCCGGCCCAGCGCTTCCGGGATGCCCAGGAGATGAGCCGTCAGCTCGCCCTGCTGAGGGAGGATCCCTCCAGGCTCCCGGTCGAGACCGCCCGACGGTGGCGCGCCCTCTCCGACCCTCGACCGAGGTCGATCCCGGTCCCCGGTGCGGGCCCGGGTCCCCCGGAGGAAGGCGTCGGCCCCGATCAGGAACAGGAGGGACGGGAGCCCGGAGTTTCGCATCTCTGGCTGATCGTGGCGTGCCTGGTGTGCGGTCTGGCCGGGGCGGCGGCTCTGCGCTCGTGGCGATCCCCTCCCCCGACGCTCGACTACAGGATCGAGACGATGGCCACGAACGCCGAGGTGACGGTCATCTCGGACCGGGCGGTGCTGGCCGCGCTCGAGTACGGCATCCAGGGGCGGACGCCGACCCGGACACCCAGGGTCTCGGCCGGCAGGACCCTTCACTTCCAGCTGTCGGGGCTCACGCCCAGGAGCCGCTACGAAGCCAGGACCCTGGTGTTCGACGACCCCGGTGCCACCTCGCCCTCGTTCGTCTCGCCGCCGTTTGGCCTTCAGACCCGGCCTGCGCTGCGGATCTCCACGCACACGGCGGACGTCCACGCTCGCTGGGTCCGGGTGGCCTGGAAGGCCGAGCTCGCGTGCACCGGACACGTCCTGTTCGGCGAGGGAATCGAGTGCATCAACGGGCCGTTCACCTCGCGGCGCCCCAGCGGCCTCCATCACGAGGTCCGGGTGGGGCCGCTCAGGCCATCCACCAGGTACAATTTCAAGATCGAGGCGAGCGATCCGGCCGGTCACTCTCCGGAGGGATGCATGGTGTCGTGGTGGCTCACCACGGCCGGTCTGGATCGCCTCACGCCGACCCGGACCGGCTGCTGGAACGAGCGAGACGAGAGCCCCATGCGGGTCGTGGGCCCCGGGAAGGCCCCAGGCAGAGTCGTGGCGGTGGACGAGCGGCCGGTGACGCAAGGTCAGTACTGGCGGTTCGTGTGCGCCATCGCCCAGGCGGTCCCGACGAGTGACTCTCGAGTCAGGCCCACCGCCAGCGGCGCCGGGCCGGACCTCGAGTTCCCCCCGCCTCCCCACCGCCACGATCGCTGCCACCCGGCGGAACCACCCGGCAAGGACCACCGACCTTCGAACCGGGCGCTTTCCGCCGACGAAGCCGCGGCCGCGGCCGCCAACCCCTGGGACCTCTCGGAGGGCTCGCCGGTGGTCGGCGTGGACTGGTTCGACGCCTATGCGTACTGTCGGTGGGCCTGGAAACGTCTTCCGACCGAGTCGGAGTGGCTTGGCG
>JACQZM010000566.1 GCA_016213885.1 Candidatus Rifleibacteriota bacterium
CGACGAAGCAAGGTCGCGGCCTACGATCTGTCGCCGGTTCCGGGAGTCCGGCTCACGGCCCCTGCCGGGGCGCTCGACACCGGCCGCACCTTCAAGGTGACACCGCTGGACCCGACGCGACTGGCGCGGTGGCAGCCGACGCTGGCCGGGCGGGGGGCGCTGGTGGTGGCCGGGTACGAGATCGACGCCGGCATGAACGAGCGCGAGCTGTTCCACGGTCAGCTGACGGTCTGGTTCGACCTGGACAAGCACAGGGTCCCGGCGCCGCTGAGAGGCGACGTGGAGATCGTCCACGTGGACGCGAATGGGACGGTACGACCTCTGGTCACCCACAGGGTCGCCCGCTACGCCTCCTGCCGGGTGCGCCACAACGGCTTCTTCCTCGTGCGCGTCGGCGTGCTGCTCTGGCTCCTCTCGGAGACCGCGCGATTCGGGATCGACAAGGACCGCGAACAGGTGCCGGCAGGCCAGTACACGGTCGTGCCATGGCGACCGGGCCGCTGTCGGTTCGCGGTCTTCTATCCGTCGGCCTGGCTCCCGAGAGAACCGGCCGAGGTGGAGAGAGTCGACCGGCTGCTCCACCGCCTCTACACCGCCCACCGGATCGACTGGCTCGAGCCCCGGTGGGGAGGCCGGCCAGTGGACCTGATGACCGTGCCGCCGGCCGGGCCGAGGAGGCTCAGGAGCGCCGAGGAGGTGCTGCTCGAGCGTCTGGAGCGGCTCGCGCGGCTGAAGTCCGATCCGCAGTACCGGTCGCTGACCGGGCTGATCTCCAGCGAGAGCTGGCTCAAGGAGCGATTCCTGCCGTTGCGGGTCGCCCACGCCGTGACCGTCCTGGACCGGGCGTACGACTACCTGTGCGGCCAGGGAGGTCGCGGCTTCCGGGTGCCGGGGATCGCCCACGTGGAGTACACGCCGGAGATCTACCTGACCAACGAGCCGCTGCCCGGCGAGGAGCGGTTCGGCGAGACCCGCAACATCTGGACCAAGCTCCCGTTCATGGTCCTCGACGGGACGAAGATACCGGACGTGGACCCGGCGGGGCTGGACCGCGACGAGGCGGCCCGGCGGGAGTACGACAAGCTGCAGACGACCATCGTCCACGAGCTGTTCCACCTGATCCAGTCGGCCTACACGCTCTACGAATCGAACAGCTACCTGTGGTTCTCCGAGGCGACCGCCGTGACCCTGGAGGCCGAGGCCGGGCGCGACTTCATCAAGAGAGGTCTGGCCCGGACGTGGGACAACACGACCCGCAGGATGGACGCCTACTTCGACCGGCTCGACTTCGTCCACCCGACGGACGAGAAGCTGACGCAGCAGCACGGCTACGGCGCGTCCACCTTCGTGGAGCACCTGCGGGACCTCTACTACAGGGACCGCCCGCACAGCTTCTTGCCGACGCTTCTCGAGGACTTCGCAGGCTTCCGGAGCGGCACCGTGGCGAGCCTCTGGCGGGTCACCTCGGGCCGTGCCGAGACGCTGGCCCAGGAGTTCCTGGAGTACGCGCTGAAGAACCGGGATGAGCTGGTGGCGCTGGGTCAAGACTCGCTCCGGACGGAACAGAAGCCGTTCGCCATCCTCCGGTTCGACGAGGCGGCCCCTCTGTCGGTGGCCGCTCTGAAGGCACGGATCAAGCCCCCGGAGCTCTCCCCGGGGTCCGTCGAGCGAGCTCTGGTGGTGGTGCGGAACTCGTCGTCGGAGCTGCAGCCGACCCGGGTGAGCTGGGCCCCGCTGTCCGGGGCATGGAGCGAGCTCAGCGGCCTCCGTCACGACACGGCCCCGCTCTCGGGCCTGGATCTCGGCCGGAAGGCCCTGGTGCTCGCCAGGGTGTTCCGGGTCGAACCGTATGTCACGGCGCGACCGATCCAGGGAGCCGAAGCTCGAGCCTCCACCGAGGTCTTCATGGTGCTCAAGCCGGCCAGCGCGCCCACGATCGTCGCCGGCACAGACCAGGTGGAGATCCGGATCCCCGCCAGTCCGCTGTCGAAGGCGCCGGCCTCCCCGATCCTCGGTCGATTCGTGAAGAGCTTCCAGCTGAACCTGGGCACCCGGCCGGGTCGAGATGCGGTCCACACGTCGGTGGAGGTCCGTCCGGGAGGCGACGGGGTCGCCCGCTACTCCGTGGAGTCGCTCCTCCGGAGCTGCGGCGCCGGCGACGCCGAGCAGGTGAAGCTCATCGCGACGTACCAGGAGAACGTCCATCCTGGCGAACAGATCCTGGGACCCGAGAGCCCCGCCGCCGAGGTCGTGCTGCAGGTTCCCCGGAAGACCAGGGCCAGCCCGACCGCCTCGCCGGAGCCGCCTGGGGGCCCGATCTTCGGCAGGATGGCCCTCACCTGCGCCGTCCCGACCGGGTGGCTCCCGCTGACCGGCCGGACCGTCTCCACCGGGCAGAGCCACGACACCATCGAGGCGTTCGTCGGCATCAGGCCCCAGGAGGACCGGGCCGCGCGGTGGAAGTCGACGATCCAGTTCTCCGGCGGCATCGATCCACGAGGACCGGTGAAGCTCCCGACGCCGGAGGAGCAGGAGAGGTCTCTCCTGTCGTACAGAAGGGCCTGGAACCCGAAGACCGGTGCGGGAAGGACCTCCGTGGCAGGGCTCCAGGGGGTGTTCGCCCGGGGGCGCGCGGAGGTGCTCTCCTCTCTGGACAAGCTTCCCAGCTACTCGTACTACTACTGGGGCCACGCCGGCTACGGAAACGCCCGGCTGGGGTTCATCTGCGAGGTCGAGGTCGACGCCCAGCGGAAGGACCGGATCGACGACGCTCGCAAGCGATTCGAACAGGCGGTCAACGAGCTCCACGCCGCGCTCGATGGCGCCCGGGTGACCCTGGATCGCTGACCGCGGCTCGCCGGGGACCGCTCGTCGATCCCGGGTCCCCGGAGTCCCGATCGGCGCTTCGACCGAGGCCTTCCCGGTGTGTTACACATGTGCAGAAGACAGGTCCGGATCCAGCCCGGCTGGAAAAGAGGGGAGAGCGACCTATGCAACGACACCGATCGGCGCGGTGCGGGCCCCGGTCCGGGTCCCGGTCCGGGTGGCTCTCGTTCCGGGCGGCGGTGGCCACGGCGGCGCTGCTCGCCTGCTGCCAGGGGGCCGGTCCGGCTCTGGCCAAGCCGCCCGTGGCCAGCGCCGGCCCGGACAGGAAGGTGCCTCCCGGGGTCATCACCCTGGACGGCACGGCCAGCCGTCACCCTGCCCAGGCGGCTCTCTCGTACCAGTGGAGCTACACCGGAGGCCCGGCCCCGTGTCGACTCTCTTCCGAGACCGTGGCCACACCCCGGGTGGAGCTGGTCCGGCCCGGCCTGTACACGTTCGGTCTCAGGGTCTACGACGCGTTCCAGACCTCGCAGCTGACGGAGGTCGCGATCACCGTGCTGGACGTGCCTCCCACCTGCGGGGTGGGCCCTGATCAGCAGGTGCCGACCGGCAGCGTGGCGCTGACCGGCTGGGCCACCGACGCCAACCGCCAGCCCGTGACGGTGAGCTGGTCCCAGACCGGTGGCCCCCGCCAGGTGACGCTGAGCGACCCGTCGTCCCCGCGGACGAGCTTCACGGTCCCGGGCGACGGCGCCGGCGTCTACCGGTTCGTCCTGAAGGCCTCGGACGGGGTCAACAGCACCACCTGCGGCCCGGTCCAGATCACGGTCGACGATCTTCCGGAGCCCCATGGCTACGTGAATCCCATGACGATCGCACCGGGGGGGAAGACCGAGCTGAACGGATCCGGCAGCACCGACAAGAACCCGGAGGACAACCCGCTCACCTACGGGTGGGCCGTGGCCTCCGGCCCGGACAGGGGCACCCTGACCGGGGCGGACCAGCCGTGGGCCAAGTTCACGGCGACCAAGGCCGGAACCTACGACATCCAGCTCACGGTCCGCGAGAACAAGAACGGGCGCGAGGCCGCCACCCGCGTTCAGGTCAAGGTGAAGAACGTCCCGCCGACAGCCAGCGCGGGCCCGGCCCAGACCGCTCATCGAGAGGAAGTGGCGCTGGACGGCACCGGCTCCTCCGATGAGAACGGCGACGCCGTCACCTACCTGTGGAAGCAGACCGAGGGGCCGGAGCAGCTTCCGATCGCCGATCCCACCTCGCCCAGGCCATCGGTCAAGGGCACCAAGCCGGGGACGTACACGTTCACCCTGGTGGTGAACGACGGCGAGAACGACTCCGGCCCCGCCAGCACGACGGTGACGCTGAAGAACGCCGTGCCGGTTCCGATCGTCCCCGGGGCCGTCACGGCCCGCCCCGGACCGTTGATGCTGAACGGGGCCGCGTCGACGGACCCCGACGCCGACCCGATCAGGTACATCTGGGCCCAGTCCTCGGGCCCGGCGCCCGCCCCGATCAGCGGCCTCGCCACGTGCTGCCCCACCGTCGTCCTCACGCTGCCCGGCACGTACGTCTTCGAGCTGACCGTGTCCGACGGGGTCGCCACCAGCTTCCCGGTGCGCAGCCTCGTGATCGTTGGTCCTTGACAGCCTGGCCCCCCTCGGCGATGGACCGCCACCCGGCGTCGCCGACCCCGGTGAGCTCGGCCCGCGGTCCGGGCCCGGCCTGGATCCGGGCGATCCGGGCAGCGGCCTTGCCTTGCGGGCCGCGACCTCGTAGACTCCGGGGGACTCGAATGCCGTTCTCGTGGACGGCCATGCCGGAGGAGAAGAGCATGCAATTCCGATCGATCCTGGTGTGCGCCTGTCTCGTCATGGACCTGGCTGCCCGGAGCGCTCTCGCCCAGGCCGGCGGCGCAGCGGCCGGCGCAACGGGCTCCGCCAGGGAGCGCCTGGAGCAGATGCGCCGGACCAGGGCCGAGAGGCCCGCCCTGAAGCGGGTGGCGGTGCTGCCCTTCGCGAACCGCACGCCGAAGGCTGGTGCGAGCGACAGGATCGCCCCCCAGGTCGCGGCGATCTTCGCGGAGAGAGGGTTCGAGATCGTGCCGGCCGACCGGGTGAGCCAGGCGTGTGCCACCCATGCAGCCGGTACTCCGTTCACCGATGAGGAGCTGGCGGCGGCGGCGAAGACCCTGGAGGCCGACACGATCGTGGGAGGGGCGCTCCTGCAGTTCCGGTCGAACAAGACCGTGGGCGTGCCGCTCCCGGGAGCCTACGTCCGGACCCACGCCACGGCGGAGATCGAGGCGTTCGTCTTCCGGCGCAGCCAGGGCCGGGTCGTGTTCCGCGAGACCGTGCTGCGTCACGACAACTTCGTGTTCATGGCCGTATGGAAGAACCGCGACGAGATGCGGGACAACGCTCTCCACAAGACGCTGAAGGAGCTCCTGGGGCGGTACTTCGCCAGTGGCGAGAAGGCCGGTCGATGATCGCCGTCCTGGTCTTCCTGGGCGTTCTGCTGGCCCCGGGAGACGCCGCGGCCGAGGTCCCGGCCCCGGCCCCGGCCCTGACCCCGGAATCGAGGTCTCTTGTCGTCGTCAACGCCCGGGTGTTCGGCCATCCGGGCAAGACCGCCGTGGCGGTCCGGGACGGGCTCATCGACAGGGTGGGCGACGAGGCGACCGCCAGGGCCGCCGCCGGGCCCCGCGCTCCCGCGATCGACGCCGGCGGGGGCTGGGTGCTGCCGGGCCTCCAGGACTGCCACCTGCACCTTCTCTCGAGCTCCCTGGGCCTGGACAGACCCGACCTGTCGAGCTGCAACTCCGTGGCTGACGTTCAGAAGGTGCTGTCGGCACGGTCCGGCCAGGGCGCCACCGGTCCCGTGGTCGGGCAGGGGTGGCGTTACTCCATCGCAACGGAGGCTAGACCGCTCTCCAGGACCGACCTGGACGCCGTGAGCCGGGACCGGCCCGTGGTGCTCGAGAGCTACGACGGTCACGCCAGCTGGGTGAACACGAAGGCGCTCCGCGACGCCGGCATCGACTCCGGGAGCCGCGACCCCGAGGACGGCACGATCGTCCGCGAGGCCGACGGCAAGACGCCCAGCGGCCTTCTGCTGGAAGGCGCTGCGGCGCTGGTGAACGCCCGCCTGCCCGAGCCATCCGCCCAGGAGAAGGCCAGGGCGCTGGAGCGTGGGATCGCCATGTGCCTTCAGGTCGGCCTCACCGCAGTGGACACCGTGGAGAGGGACGAGGGGGCGATCGGACTCCTCTCGGAGCTGCAGCGACGGGGCCGCCTGCCGATCCGGGTCGCCGTGAGCCTTCCGCTGGAGGGCGACCTGGACCGGTACGACGCGCTGCGGTCCCGGCTGCAGACCCCGTTCCTCGGGCTGGGTCCGCTCAAGGCGTTCATCGACGGCGTGATCGAGTCGCGCACCGCCCTGATGATCCGGCCCTACCCGGGAACCGACGTGCGAGGCAAGCCGATGGTGGAGCGCCGGCGGCTCTTCGAGCTGGTCGCCGCTGCCCACGCCAGGCGCTTCCCGGTGATGGTCCATGCCATCGGCGACGGCGCGGTCCGGATGGCTCTCGATGCCTTCGAGAGCGCCGCGTCCCGTCATCCGAAGATCCGGCTCGGACACAGGATCGAGCACATCGAGGTGGTCGATCCGTCGGACGTTCCGCGGTTCGCCAAGCTGGGGGTCGTTGCGTCGATGCAGCCGTATCACGCGCTGCCGTCGGCGGACGCGACCTCGTCGGACCCGTGGACCACGAACCTGAGGGATGACCAGCTCCCGATGACCTTCGCGTGGCGCGCCCTCGCAAGAGCCGGCGCCACCCTGGCCTTCGGCTCGGACTGGTCCGTGGTGACCATCGACCCGCTCCCTGGAATCGCCGTGGCCGCGACCCGCACCCGGGAGGACGGCCTGCCGGCCGGCGGCTCGCAGCCGCACCAGAAGCTCACGGTGGAAGAGGCCATCGACGCCTACACCCGGGGTGCGAGCATCGCCGTGGGCCGCGAGCGGGAGCTGGGACGCATCGATCCCGGGATGAGAGCCGATCTGGTGGTGCTGTCGCCAGAAGTCCGGCTGGACCGGCCCGCGAGCTTCTTCGAGGGACGGGTGCGTCACACCATCGTCGACGGGGTGGTTCGTTACTCCGCCGGGTCCGGGAAGCCCCGGCCTCGCTGAGCGTCCGATCGAGCCCGGGCCCGATCGGCGGAGCGGGCTTCGACCTGGTCACCAGAGCCATCGCTTCAAACCATAGGGCGTGCGTGGACTGCGAACCGGCACGGGATCTGGGTTTGTTCCAGTTCGCGTGGAAGGCCACC
>JACQZM010000567.1 GCA_016213885.1 Candidatus Rifleibacteriota bacterium
GACTTGTGGTGCCAAACTTCAATGGTGCGGGCAACTGCCAGGCGCTTGCCTACGTGCTGAGCAGCGCGTCACGCTGGGTGGTAACCGTGTGAATCCTCGCTCGTAGAGTGCGATCAGCAGCGGATCGGATGAACAGCCCGCGTAGTGCCAAACAAGTGAGGCTACATTGGCTTCCAGAGCTGCTTTCTTCCATTCAACCTGTCGAACTCACGCTCAGCCAGGGTATTCGTTCCTCCTCCGTCAGGCAAGACCATCTGCATTCACGGTCTCAGCGCGGACGACGTGCGCAAGGCGCTGCTATCGCCCCCCAGCCCAGTCGCCGCCAGCCCCGCTCCCCGCTGATCGCAGCGCTCCGCCGATGGCCCGTGCTCGCAATGGCCCTGGCGAGGCAACTCGACTCCCCGGGGGGAGACCCCCTGCTTCTGTCGTCTCACCCCCTCTGGCGGAGCCTCAGCCTCTCGTCAAGCGGCGACTTCGACGAATACCGGAGGTTCCACGAAGCTCAGGAACGACGGCGCCATCACGCCTGGCGATACGCCAGTCAGCAACCGCCACGGATCGAGCTGCGGCCTGATCGTCAGCCGCGTTTGCGGCTGGTGAAACGGTGAACGAAGCCGTTGTTTCAAAGGAGCCGCACCCGATTGCGCCGGGCTGCGGCCGGCCCCGACGGCTCGATCGCGTCGCTCGCTCCGCGGCCGAGCCGGGCGGGATCGTCTCACATGGGGGGCCCTTCGCTTCGCTCATCCTGCCCCCCAAACCCCCTTCGGCCTCGCCCTCAAGGCTCGCCGACGGCGGGGAGCTCCAGCGTCGCCCGGGCCCCACCTCCGGGCTCGTTCGACAGCGCGGCCGTTCCCCCGTGCATCGAGGCGATCTCGCGGACCAGGCTCAAGCCCAGGCCGGAGCTCTTCTTGCCGGTGTCGGGCCGCTCCAGGGAGTAGAACCGCTCGAACACCCTGGCCAGCGCGTAGTCAGGGATCCCGGGGCCCGAGTCGACGACGGCCAGGAGCGCCCGACCGCGCTCCCGCGTCACCTCGAGGCGTACCTTCCCTCCCGGTGGTGAGAACTCCAGGGCGTTCTGGAGGAGGTTGGAGACGGCGTGCTGCAGCAGCAGCCGCTCCCCCTGCACGAGGGTTCCCGGCTCGCCCGCCAGGGTCACCTCGAGGCGCCTCGTCTCGATCACGGAGCCGAAGCCGCTCCGGACCGTCCCTGCCAGCTCGAGGAGGTCCACCGGCTCCGGCCGTTCGACGCCCTTGCGGGCCTCCAGCGACGAGAGCAGCAGCAGACGGTCCACCAGCCCGGTGGCCCGGGCAGTCTCGCCGACGATGTTGGAGACGAACCGCCGGCGCTGCTCTGGCGGCATCTCCTCGGTCAGGAGCTCCGCCGCCCCCTGGATCGCGGAGAGCGGTCCCTTGATCTCGTGGGTGAGCGATCGGACGTACCGCTCGACGGTCCGCTTCCCTTCCAGCGCCTCCCGCATCTCCTCGAACGCCAGCCCCAGCTCGCGGATCTCCACGGTCGCCAGATCCGGCAGCGGGGGCTCGTGGCCGTCCCTGATCGCCCGGGCGTACTCGGTGAGGCGCCTCACCGGCCGGATCACCATCCCGGAGATGACCAGCCCGACGAGGATCACGGCGCCGCCCGTCGCGGCAGCCGCCGCCCCGATCCGCCGCTTCCCCTGCCGGACGAACCGGTTCACGTTGCTCGTCGGCTTGCCCAGGGTCAAGACGCCGACGAGCCTGCCCTCCACGTCGATCGGAGCCGCCACGTACATCACGCTCGTCTCCGGATCGTCGGGGATGTCGTGGGAGGTCCGGGCGCCGTACCGCCCCTTCAGCGTCCTGCCGACGTCCAGGCGCTCGGCGTAGCTCTTGCCCACGCTCCGACCGTCCCTGGAATCGAAGAGGACGACCCCCCGGGCATCGGTGACGTAGACCCTCAGATCGCTGGAGGTCTTCACGAAGTCGTAGATCGCCGCCTCGAGAGGCCTCGTCCCCATCCGGGAGACGGCCTGGCGCAGCGGCTCCAGATCCAGTGAGCCCGACCTGGACCCTGCGGCCACCAGCGAGGCCATCAGTCTCGCCGCATCGACCAGCGGCTCCTCGGTGGCCAGCCGCAGGTTCGGCTTCAGCTCCGACGACATCCACCAGATGAGGAACCCCAGCCCGAGGCCCACGACCGTCAGGATGCCCAGCAGGATCCGGGTCCTGATGCTCAACTCTTCTCCTTCAGCGAGTAGCCCATGCCCCGGTGGGTCTGGATCGGGTCGGCGCCCGGGTCGATGGCGCGGAGCTTCTGCCGGATCGTCTTCATGTGGGTGTCGATGGTACGTTCCAGGCTGACGTCGGGCTCTTCCCAGGCCAGCTCCATCAGCTGGCCGCGGGAGAACACCTGGCCCGGGCTCCGGATGAGCGCTGCGAGCAGCCTGTACTCGTAGCGGGTCAGCTCGAGCGGCCGGCCGGCGCAGGTGATGCGACAGCGCGCCTCGTCGAGCGTGAACGGCATGGCGGGCTGGCGACCGGGGCGTGGCCCGGCGGGCCCCGGCTCGACCGCCCGGGTGCCGGGTTTCACCCGTCTGAGCACCGCCTTGACCCGGGCGGTGAGCTCCCGGGGGGAGAACGGTTTGACCACGTAGTCATCGGCCCCGATCTCCAGGCCGACCACCCGGTCTATCTCGCTGGAACGGGCCGTCACGAAGATGATCGGCACGTCGTGGGCCTGCCGGATCTCCCTGGCCAGCTCGAAGCCGTTGGCGTCGGGGAGGCCCACGTCCAGCACGATCAGCGCCACGTCGGTGCTCGCCAGCGCCTCCCGGGCCTCCCCGGCGGTGCGACACCACCGCGGGGCGAACCCCTCCGTGGACAGGGCGTACGAGATGTTCTCGGCGATGGAGGGCTCGTCCTCCACCAGAAGGATGGTCTGTGTCATGGTGCAGCTCTCGCCGGTCGAGGCGACCGTGAGTGTATGCGATGCCGCTCGATCAGACAAGATCCGGCGCCTCGCCGGATCCGAGTCGCGCCCCCGAGCGCGACCTCAATCCGGATCCCCTCCTCTATCTCCTCCTGCCCGAGCCCGACCTCAACTGAACCCCTTCCACTTCCTTCATGGCTCCGCAGCCAGGCCGCGGCCTATTCACAGGCCCGACTCCACGAAACAGGTGAAGGATCCTGGCCGATGCGGTTGCCGATCGGGACGGCGCGCCACTGTGGTAGAATCGAGGTTGTACGAACATCCGGTCCGCGCCGATCACTCGAAACCGACGCTGCCCGGCCTGTGTCGCCCGGTCCCGGGCTGGTCGCGAACGGAGCCGAGTCCTCGAGGCGGCGCCGGCGCTCCCGGCTCGGGGGGCTCACCGGCCCTTCGGCGATCCGTCCATGATCCAGCTCGTCAACAAGACCGCCCCGTACATCAACCTCTGGCTCAACGCCGCCGAGCGGGACCCGAGCGCGGACCCGGCCTTCATCCAGATGCTCCAGGATCTGGAACGGACCCCCGACCTCACCAGGACCCTGCTGCTCGCCAAGGAGTTTCTGGCCAACTCCAATCTGCGACTCCTGGGGCTGACGGCGCTCCTGCTGGGGACGTTCGACGATGCCAAGGCTCAGGGCGTCCTGGACGTGGTGCTCAAGCATGCCGAGCCCAAGATCCGCGTCGTGGGCCTGGAGGCTGCGCAGCTGGGCGGGACCACCTGGGGCCTGAAGCGGTGTCTGTCCGGCCTGGCCGACAAGGACCAGATGGTCCGCGTCCGGGCCCAGGAGCTGTGCAAGCTCTGGGACAAGGAGAGGATCCGCGTCCTGTTCGACGAGCTGCTGCAGCGCGGCGACACGACCTCGATGACCGAGGCGGCCGAGGGGCTCTCCCGGCTGGCCGACGTGACCTTCCTCCCGCTGATCGAGCGCGCCATGGCGCAGGTGGACCTGACGCTCAAACGGAAGCTGGTCAGGGGGCTCATCCGGATCGCCAGTCCGGAGATGCTCGACTGGACCAAGGGACTCAAGTAGCGGTGCACCGACGCCCACACGCTGAAGCTCCTGGTGCTGGTCATCACCGACCTGACCCGCGAGGTCGCCAGGACGGCAGACGCACCCAAGCCCGCCGAGACCGGACGAGCGAAGGGGCCGGCCGCGCGTCCCGCCGGGCCGGCCGCCGCGACAGCCGAATCGGACCTGGGACCGCTCGTCCTGAAGCGGTCGCCATCTCCGGTGGCCCGGCCTGCGGCGCCTTCTTCCGCGGCGCCCGTCCCCCCGGCGCCGGAGAGCACCGCTCTGGAAGCGCCGCCAGAGGAGACGGCCGGCGAGGCCGGGCCGCCGCCGCCACCGGCCACGGACGGGGAAGAGGAGCCGATCCTGGTCCTGGGAGACCAGGCCTCGCCGTCTCCGGGCCCGGCGGAGGAGATCGTCCCGGCCGCGCCGCCACCGCCGGAGACGCCCGTGGAGAGCAGGCCCGCCGCGCCCTCCGGCGGCGTTCTCGACGAGCTGGGGACGCCGCTGATGGTCAAGAAGGCGAAAGCCACGCCTCCGGGCAGACCGGCCGCCACGCCGCAGGAACCGGAGCCCAGGCCGCCGAAGGCCGCCGTCAGGGAACCGGCCAGGACGGTCAAGAAGCCCATGGTGATCTTGCCCGGGCTGGACGAGCTGCTGAGCGAGGCGCCCTCCGGGCCCGATGAGACTCCCGAGCCGGCGGCGCCCGCTCCCCGGGAGCCGCCCGTGAAGGAGCCTCCGGCGGTCGCCGCCCCCGCTCCGGCCGCGCCGGCGCCTTCCCCGAAGACCGAGCCAGGGACGCCGCCCGGTCGAGACCCGACGCCGGAGCCGGCGCGGGAGGCCTCCGTGGCCGAGGCGTCGCAGCCCGCGTCGACGGCGACTCACCGGGATCGAATCTGCGGTCTCTTGAAGGAGCTGGTCACCCACGGTGGATCGGACCTGCACGTGAGGGCGGGGCAGCCGCCGTCGATCCGGCGGGGGGCACGACTCGTGCCGCTCACGGCTGGGCCGATCGACCGGCTCCTTGCCGAGGAGCTCCTGGCGTGCATGGCGTCCCTGACCACGCCTCGTCAGATGCGGCGGTTCCTCGACCAGGGCGACCTCAACCTCTCCGTGGGCGTTCCCGGCGTGGCCAGGTTCCGGCTCAACTACATGATGAGCCGAAGCGTCCCGGCGTTCGTGGCGCGCGTCGTCCCGATGGATGTCCCGTCGCTGAACGATCTGCATCTGCCGCCGATCCTGGGGACGCTGGCGATGCAGCCACGGGGTCTGATCCTCGTCACCGGACCGTCCGGCTCGGGAAAGTCCACCACGCTGGCTGCGATGATCGACCTGATCAACTGCACCCGCAAGGGCCACATCATCACGCTGGAAGACCCGCTGGAGTTCCTGCATCGCGACAGGGAGTGCGCCATCACCCAGAGGGAGGTGGGCACGGACTCCCGCTCGTTCGCCGACGGCATCCGCTTCGCCCGGAGGATGGACCCCGACGTGATCCTGGTGGGCGAGATGAGAGACCTGGACACGATCAGGGCGGTGGTCCAGACCTCCGGGGCTGGTCGGCTCGTGCTGGCCTCGCTGGGCACCAGCAGCGCCACCAAGTCGATCGACCGCATCATCGGAGCGTTCCCGGCCGAAGAGCAATCGCAGGCCCGATCCAACCTCGCGTCGTTCCTGGTCGGGATCGTGACGCAGCTGCTGATCGATCAGGTCGAGGGAGGTCGGGTCGCCGTCCACGAGATCCTCGTGGCGACTCCGGCCGTGAGAAAGGCGATCCGCGAGAACCAGCCACAGGCGATCTACTCCCAGATGGAATCGGGGGTCTCGCAGGGGATGGTCACGCTCGAGCAGTCGCTGGCCAGGTGCCTGAAGGCCGGTCAGATCTCCCGCGAAGAGGCTTCGGCGCGCGCCTCGGACCCGCAGGTGCTGTCCGGTCTTCTGATGAAGTGAAGGACTCGCCATGGCGTACGATCTCGACAGAGTGCTGACCGACCTGGTGGCGACCGGGGCCTCTGACGCCCACCTGAAGGTCCGGACCCCGGTGTACTTCAGGCGGCTCGACCAGCTCGAACGGACCGAGCACGCCGTGCCGACCATGGAAGACGTGCTGTCGGTGGTCCGATCGATCCTCAGGAAGGACCAAGGCGAACGGTTGGCCCGGGAGCTCCAGGCAGACGGGATCTACACCATCGACGAGAAGGGGCTCCGGTTCCGGGCCTCCATCTTCTGCCAGCGGGGCAGTCTGGGCGTGGTGATGAGGCAGATCCCGAAGGCACCCCCAGCGCTTGCGGATCTGGGGCTCCCCGAGCCGGCCATGGAGATCGTGGGAAAGCGCAGGGGCCTCATCCTGGTCACCGGGCCGGCGGCGAGCGGCAAGACCACCACCGTGGCCGCCTTGCTCTCGACCTGGAACGAGGCGCTGGAAGCCCACATCGTCACGCTGGAGGACCCGATCGAGTACGTCCTCGAGTCCAGGAGGTGCATCCTCACCCAGCGTCAGGTCGGCGTGGACACCCCTTCGTTCGCCAGCGGGCTTCAGCACGTGATGCGCCAGGACCCGAACATCATCTTCGTCGGCGAGCTCCGGGACCTGGAGACCGTGGAGATAGCCCTGTCGGCCGCGGAGACCGGGCACCTGGTCGTCTCCACGATGCACACGCCCACGGCGGTCTCGACGATCGAACAGGTGGTGGGCCTGTTCCCCGCGTACCAGCAGGACCAGGTGCGAACCCAGCTCTCCATTCTCATCCAGGGCGTGCTGAGCCAGGTGCTGGTGCCGACCGCGGACCGGTCCCGCCGGGTCGCCGCCTTCGAGGTGCTGAACCCCACCGAGGCGATCCGCAACCTGATCCGGCAGAATCAGACCTTCAGGATCTCCGACACGATGGAGACGATCCCGTCGTGCCAGACGCTCAAGAAGTCGCTGGCCGCGCTGACCCAACAGGGGACGGTCAACCCCGACGATTGTCGACGCTGGCTCGCTCAGTAGTCCGCGGAGGTGACGGTTGGAGATGGAGACCTGTCCGGTCTGCGGGGTGGCGTTCGAGGCCCCGGCCGACAAGGGCCTGCTCACCCGCTGCCCGGCCTGCAAGTGCGACTACCTCTCATCCGGCGCTGGCGCGGCTCCGCTGAGGCGCCCGGGCTCGCTGTCGGATCGGCCCGGCGATCGGGTGACCCTTCCGGCGACGTTCACCGAGCGGTTCCGCCTGGGCAAGCTCCTCGGGTCGGGCGAGTCGAGCATCGTGTTCCTGGCCGACGACCTCTCGTCGGATCGGAGGGTGGCGGTCAAGTTCCTGGCCAGGGCTTCCGGTCCGGATCAGATGGCGCGCTTCCTGGACGAGCGACGCCGGGTGGGCCAGGTCGAGCACCCCAACGTGGCGGCGACGATCGACGTCCTCGAACTGGACGGCTGCCCGTGCCTGGTCACGGAGTACGTGGAAGGGGGGTCGCTGAGGCAGCGACTGTCGGTGAGGAAGCGCCTCGGGGCCCGGGAGGCGGTCCGGGTGGCCACGGAGGTGCTGGCCGGGCTCGCCGCCTGCCATGCCGTGGGGCTCGTGCACGGCGCCCTGAGGCCGGAGAACGTCCTCTTCGTGACGCATGGAACGGTGAAGATCTCGGACTTCGGCATCGCCTGGAACCCCGACGCCGCGAACGAGGAGTCGGCGGGCGAGAGCACCATCGGGGCCGCCTGGCCGTACGTGGCCCCGGAGTGCTACACCGAGGGCGAGGCGGCTCCCGGTTCGGACGTCTACTCCGCCGGCGTCATCTTGTGCGAGATGCTCACCGGGTCCAGACCCTACGACGCGACGACCCCCTGAAGGGCCAGCCCACGCCGCTGATCGAGCTTCTGGCCACCGCCCTGGCCATCGCCCCCGCGGGGCGGCCGTCGCCGGCCCAGCTGGCCGAATCGCTGGGCAAGTGCGTTCCGCTGCTGGACAAGGACAGGGGGCCCGAGAGCTCCCCGCGCCTTGCGGTGGTCCGGCCGCCGTCGCAGTCCCAGCGCCGGCAACCGCGGCCGTTCGGGCCCAGGGACGAGACCGAGGCGGCCCAGGAGCGCGCCCAGTTCCAGAAACGGGCGTTCACTCCGACCGGACCCTCGAGCCCCCTGGCGGCAGTCTTCACCCCGGGCCGTCTGGCCCGCATCGGAGGGATCACGGTGGCCTCGCTCCTGGTGGCGTGGTTCCTCACCTCGATGGCGCTCAGCCGGGAGCCTCACTACTACGCCAAGTCCATCGTCTTCATCCTGCTGTACGCGGTGGCCGAGGTCGGCATCGGGGCCTACCTGTTGTTCATGGAGACGACCTCCGAGACCGAACCGGGGACCCGGGTGGAGATCCGCAACGAGATGGGGATGGCGGTGCGGACGGAGTACACCGAGGGGTCGGGGGAGGCTGGATCGTCGCGCATGAGCCCCGGCTCCAAGCTGGTGATCCACGTGCGAGACGAGACCGTGGTCACGATGTTCGACGCGTCGTCGAACGCCGTGGTGCGCTCGGAGCTGATCCGGGGACCGGCCACGATCGTCTTGCCCAAGAGCGGGAGTCCCCGCGGGTGAGCTCCGGTCTCGCCGCCTGGACGTGGGCGCTCCTGGTCTCGGTGGTGGCCACCGCCGTGGTGCCGGGGCTGGTCTACCTCGCGGTACCCCTCTTCCTGATGGTGGTGGTCCGGGCGGTCCATGAGCAGATCGTCTCGTTTCTGACCGGTGGACGCTCCTCACCGCGGATCGAACAGTCGGGGTCGTCAGACCACCCGGTCGTGCGCGTGGAGCCGGCGGAGCGATCCACCGCCCCTGTGGAGGCCGACGTCCCCTGCCCGGTCTGCAGGGATCCGATCAGGGAACGTGCCGTGATCTGCCCCCGCTGTCGGACGCTGTGTCATGAAGAGTGCTGGCACTACGCCGGGAAGTGCCCCCGGTACGGATGCACCAAGGTGCCGCAGCGCCCGGACAGAGCGAGACGGGCGCTGGCCGACGATGTCTGGGGCAAGCTCGCCGAGGCGATCAGGCGTCGCTGGAGGCGCTGAGAGACGGCTCAAGTCATGGAAATTCGCACCATGAGGGCTTCCCACGTGTCGGTTATTTCTTATCATGTATGGCGTGAAAACAACAGGTGTGTTCTCGCAACTTGCAGCCCTGATCCTAGCGATCGCCATCGCCACACCGTGCTGGGCGGATGGCGGAGCCCTTGACCTCTCTGCGCTGGCGGAGCGGGCCCGGGCTCGCCAGGCCGCCATCGAAGCGGATCTCGCGGCGCTCAACAACCGGACCGCGCCTCCGGGGATGGACTCCGCGACGTTCGCCGCCAAGCAGGCCGAGGAGCGCAACCGCCTCGAGGAGCTCAAGGCCCGGAACGCCCGGGTCGTGGAGGGGTACGAGAACCACATGGGTTCGGCCTCCAAGTCCACGGGGCCGGCGGCACCCGGGTCGTCCGGCGGCATCATGGACAAGGTGACCGGCTTCTTCAAGGGTGGATCCGGAGACTCCGGTCCCACCTCCGTGGCCTACGGCGCCTCGGGGGGGATGGGGTCCGGCGGCATCATGGAATACCTGAAGCAGAACTGGCCGGGTCTTCTGGGCGGCACCGTCGGCTCCCTCGGCGGCTACTACGTCGGTCGGGCCGTCGGGGGCACGTTCGGGGGCATCATCGGCAGCGTGGCGCTCGGCTGGCTCGGCCAGAAGGCCGGCGAGTGGATCGCCGAGAAGATCCGTGAGCGCAGCGGCGGGAGCGCCAACCAGGCGCCGCAGGTCAACGGCGGCCGGGATCCGATCCAGGTCTACGGGGGCAACCCGTTCGCCAACCAGACGGGCGGCACCTCCCAGGCCGGCGCCCAGGTCGCGCCGGTGCCTCAGGCGACCAGCCTGACCCACGCGCGGGAGATCATGCAGGAGCGCTACCAGCAGTTCCTGGCCGGCAGCAGCACCAACGCCGATCCGAACCTGACGGCGACCCTGTACCGCAACTACATGTCCGCCAAGTCGCAGTACGAGCAGATGCAGTACCAGAGCCAGGGGTTCACCCGCTAGCACCGGACCGGGACCGGATCGGGGCGAGGCGGATCCTGACCGGCCGGGTCCGCCGCCAGACCCCGGCCGGCGGTGCCCGTCCAGCGAGAGAGCAGCCTGTCGGGACGAACGTTCGGAACCCCTTGGGGTGGTCCGAACGTTCTGTCGTCTCGTCCCCGACCGTAGAGCTCGCGACGACGCCGGCCCGGCCGGGGCGGTCGCCGTCTCTACCGGAGCAGGGGGAAGCAGGTCTTGTAGAGCTCTTCCACCGCCTGTTTCAGAGCCTTGGTGACGACCCGTTCCCGGCTCGCGAAGGTGCCGAACACCTGCTGCTTCTTGGTGGTCTTGTACGACTGGTCCCAGACGATCTTCTTCAGCGCCTGATCGTAGACCTGGGAGGACAGCTCCACGGTCCCGTAGGTCGTGGCTGCACCGCCGATCGGGCTGAGCAGGAAACCGCCGAGCCGGAATTTCTTGTCCGCCCGGTACTGCTTGATCGTACCGGTGAGGACGTAGCGCGCCGACATCGCCCTGGCCAGGGCGTGCTGCTCGGGCTCGGTCAGCACCGGTGCGCCGCCCAGCCCCGTCCTCTTGAGATACGTGTCGACGGAGCTGCGGGGGACGACCCTGAGCTTATGTTCCATGAAGGCCTCTTGCACGGCCTGGTTGACGTGGTCCACGCTCTCCCGCGTGGACCGGTTGGCGAACGGGACGACCACGACGTCGAAGTCGGGTCTTCTCCAGTGGAGGTAGCGGTCGCGCGGGTCGGAGGCCATGGCCGGCTTCGCCAGGGACGCTGCCCAGACTGCCAGCACGGCCGAAAGAACGAGCAGAGCCGCGAGTTGTCGGTTCATCGTGTACTCGACCTCTTCGGGGACGGTTGGAGTGATCGGACGAGCGCCGATCGTATCAGCCGACCAACGGCGAGTCAAGTCTACCATCGTCGGATCGTCCGATCGTAGGCCCTGAAGGCTGGGCCGTCGGTCCGGCCAGCCGCCCGGAGAGCCCCCGGTCGATGCCACGACCGGGGCCGGCACCGGGGATCACTTCTTCAAGAGCACCCGGACGTCGTCCACCTGGCCCGCCGATCCCAGCTTCTGGTTCTTGTGGGCGATGAACTTGGCGTACTCGGCCATGAAGATCTTGCCCGGGTCCCTGAGATCGAACTTCTCCGGATGGCTCAAGAAGAACTCCCGGTGGACCCGGGTCCAGACCAGACGCCCGTCGGTATCGATGTTGACCTTGGTCACGCCCAGCTTGGCGGCTTTCGCGAACTGGTTCTCGTCCACGCCCTTGGCGTCGCCCAGCTTGCCGCCGGCCTTGTTGATCCGCACGACCTCTTCCTTGGGCACGGAGCTCGAACCGTGCATCACCAGCGGGAACCCGGGCACGAGCTTCTGGATCGCCTCGAGGATCTCGAAGTGGATTCCCTGGGAGCCGGAGAACTTGTACGCTCCGTGCGAGGTGCCGATCGCGCAGGCGAGGCTGTCGCACCCGGACCTCTTGATGAACTCCTTGGCCTGCTCCGGATCGGTCAGATGGGCATGCCCCTCCGCCACCTGGATGTCCTCTTCCACGCCGCCCAGCTGTCCCAGCTCGGCCTCGACCACGATCCCCTTCTTGTGGGCCGCCTCGACGACCCGCCGGGTGGCCGCCACGTTGTCCTCGAACGGTTTTTCCGAGGCATCGATCATCACGGAGCTGTAGAAGCCGCTGGCGATGCAGTCCATGCAGGTCTCCTCGTTGCCGTGGTCGAGGTGCACCGCGAAGATGGCGTCGGCGAAGATCTTGTCGGCGGCTCGCAGGATCGCTTCGAGCATGCTCTTGTCGGTGTAGGTGCGCGACCCCTTGGAGATCTGGACGATGAACGGCGCCTTGGAGTCGATGTTGCCGCGGAAGAGCCCCATGGCCTGCTCCAGGTTGTTGATGTTGTAGGCGCCCACGGCGTACTTGCCGTACGCATGCTTGAACAGCTCTGTGGTCGGGACGATCATCGTCGGCCTCCTTGAAGGGCACGCCCAGGTCTTGCTGATTCCGGTTTCAGATGAGCTTGCACCCTCCGGGGCCGGGAATCAACTGTGGTGTTCCGGCCGGGTCGACACGGCCGGGGGCCGGCCGGGGGTGCAGCCTGGACGGACACGATCTCTGGGCCCTTGGCGCTCCCATCGAGCTTGACCCGCCTGGCATGCGCTCTCCGAGCGCGGCGCGGCCGGGTCAGGCGTCGAGGGCCCCCCTGATCACCGACTGCGTACCGAACCGGGCCGCCTTCCCCGGCCCGTGGACTGTCCAGGATCCTGCACCTGGTTCGCAGGGCTTGGGCTGTGGTCACCCTCTTGCGCGAATCGGGGCTCACGAAGGATGTGGAGGGGATCCGGTTGGAGTCGCGCTCGGCAGAGAGAAAGAGGAGAGGATCAGGTTGAAGGTCGCGCTCGGGGGCGCGACTCGGACCCGGCGAGGCTCCGGGCCTTGCGACTCGGAGCCGGCGAGGCGTCGGATCTTGAACAGTGCAGTGGGGTGGAACCGCCGCCGGAGCATCTGATAGCTTGGAGGTGAACGGGTCGCGCTGGCGGCCGGGAGTGCGATTTGAAGTCACCGGATCGAAGTGCGCCAGAGGCACCACGTGATGCTGGCCCCAGTCCTGGACACGCTGCTTCGCAGGGCCCAGGGGAAGCCACAGGGCCTGCTGCGCGAGCCGGAGGCGGAGTGCTCGACGTGCTCGCGGTATCAGAACGAGAGGCATACTCCGACCTGGTGCGGGAAGCTGCACGACCAGGAACGAGTCAGGAGCAGCAGAAGGCTCTCAAGGAGAGAGCTCTCACACTGGTGAGCGAGGCAGGTCGCCGTGTTACCGTGTCCGTCGATCCGACACAATGTCGGGTGCGGTTCGCGGAGGATGTGAACGCTCTCCGGACGAAAGAGGCAGCTGCCGCCAGAGCCGACCTGCAGCGCCTGCTCGAAGAGGAGCTCCCCCACCCGATCTCGTTCGCCTACGTCAATCTGATGAGCGAGACGGATCCCCGGAACGCGTTGACACGGGTCTTCATCACCTGGGACGCCGTTCTGCGGTTCTCGTGGATCGTGATCCTCTTCGACCATCTGGCGAACGTGGCCCCCTGGACCCGACGACTCTCGCCGTGGTTTCAGGTCGCTTCAGGAAGAAGCTCTCTCTCGGTGATCACGACGAGACGTTTCGAGCACTCGTCAGGGCATTCGCCTCCAAGAAGCGAGGGACGTTCGTGGCCGGGCTGGAACAGCTACTGGACGGAATGGACGCGTCGAACTTCGTGCAGATCCGGAACTCCTTCAGGTCGCATGAACTGGCCCGGCCGGTCTCGACGGCCCGGGTGCAGCTGAAGGCGGCCAGACCGGTCCTGGATGCCCTCATGGAGAGGGCGCTCTGTTACCGCGGATACCGGCTGGTCGTGGGGCTCCGTCCAGGGAGACCTTGTCCCGGAGGATTCGAGCACGAGGTCACGGAGATGAGCGGTGGTTCGACCCGGTTCCGCACATCCACGCGGGTCTTGGACCGCTCTCTGCCGCTCAACCGCTTCTTCCTTCTGCACGCCGACGGGCGGCGTGCCCTGGCCCTCCACCCGCTGGTGGCCTTCGAACGGTGCCCGGACCAGGATGCCGAGTCGAACGACTAACACCCGATCGGTCTCTTGAAACCATTCCTCTTCGACGGCAGGCTGCAAGGCAAGAGTCGGACTTTCCTCGTGTTCAAGGACTGCTGGGACTTCCACATCCTGAACTCGGACAGCGCCCCGCGGGAGCTCGCGCGACTCGATCCGGCGCTCCTCGATCCGACGAAGGCGAAACCCGCGGAAGATCAGGTCGACCTCGAATCAGAGCGAGTTCGACCGTCAGGGGCGGCCGATGGTGCTTTCGGGGCTGGATCACGCCTCGCTTCCATGTCGGGCCAGCGAGCAAGTGAGACGGATCTCGGGGGGCTGGGCAGCGGGACGGGCGCCGGAAGCGCCCCTGAATCCTGGCTCCTCCCCGGCTCCTGCCGGCCCGAGACCTTGAAGCCAGAGGTGGAGGTCCTGTCGGAGGTGAGACGGTCCGAGGGGGAAGAGGAAGTGCACCGGCCGCAGGTGCCAGCGAGCCTGCTCACGCTTGCGCCCGAGCGCGAGCCTGTCCCGCGGCAGCCGGATGCGATCCCGCCGTACCAGGTGCAGCGTCTGGAGACTCTCTGCCAAGGCTACATCGGCCGCAATGGACTCGAGGAGCAGGTGGAGAAGTGGTTCTCCAGCAGGCAGTCAGGTGTGCTCCTGCTCACGGGTCGTGAGGGCTGCGGCAAGTCTGCGCTGATGGCACGACTGGCGAGAACCCACGACGCAGCGTACTACTTCCTTTCGAGGCGCCCTGCCGAGGGCTCTGCCAGCGCCTGCTTCTCATCGCTGATCGGCCAGCTCTCACGCAGGTTCCTGGCCAGCGGGACGCCAACGCCCTGCTCGCCGCGGTCACAGGCCCGGACGCTCTGGAGGCAGTGCTCGTCGATCCTCGCCAGCCGTAAGAGGCTGGTGCTCGTGCTCGACGGCCTCGACGAGGCGGCACTCGCCAGCCCGGGGCTGCCGGTACACAGACTGCTTCTCCAGGAGCCCCCCGCTGGGCTGGTTCTCCTGTTGAGCTGTGGAGCTGGCTCGCCGGAGGGGGATCTTGTGGGCCGCGAATTGCCCTGCCGGGAGACCACGATGCTGGAAGTCCCGGCCCTCTCTCCCACCGAGGCCCGACGCTGGCTGGACGAGATGGTGCAGGGTGAGGCTGCCCTGCCCGACCGTTTCGCTGGAGAGGCTGTCGCCGCGAGTGCGGGGCTACCGCTCTACCTCGCGGGGCTCGTCGAGCAAGTCCAGGCGGGTCTCGTGGATGTCTCGCTGCCCGCTCCGGCAGGTGCCACCCCGGGGGAGTCGCTGGAGGCTCTCTGGCTGAACCTGTGGACAGGTCTCGATCGGAAGGGACTGCGGCGCTTCCGGCAGATCCTGGCGCTGCTGGCCACGGCGAGGGAGGCACTGACGATCGAGAGTCTGGAGCATCTGCTGGGGGTGGGCATGGAGTCGTTCCGAAGGAGCGTGCTCGCCACCTGTGTGTCCGGGAGCGACCCGTGTGAGGTCCGGCACGACACGTTGCGGCAGCTCGTGACAGCGAAGGTCGACGCCACAGAGCGGCAACGGCTGAACGCACGGCTGGCCGATCACTACGGCGACTGGCGCGAAGCGGCCGACGATCGATCGTTGGCCCACAGGGCGATTCACCTTGTAGAAGCAGGAGATCGGGATGGACTGCACAGACTGCTGACCGATTTCGACTACCTCAAAGCCAAGGTGGACCGGTTGGGCGTCGAGGCGGTACTGGCCGACTTTCAGGCGTACGTCGATCGATCGGGCTCGAAAGGACCACCTCCGCGCCAGGCTGGAGACCCTGTCGAAGTCATTGCGGATGCCGTCCAGAAAAAGTCGCGCTGGATCGAGGATCGGCCCGAAGAACTGGGGCCGTATGTTCGGGACGAACTGTTCCTGGCAGGCCGCGTCGGCGGGGTCGCGCCGACGCTTCTCCGGGAAGTGTCAGCGTGGATCGCTCGAGCACGTCGGGAGCCCTGGCTACGCCGTGTCGAACCTGGCGAAAGAGCTGCACGGGCGACCTCAGCGGCCGCAATCGATCACGCAGCCGGGGCGATCGCGAGTGTCGCCTGGTCCCCGGATGGCACCAGGATCCTCACGGGCGGACGGGACCGCCTTCTCACGATCTGGGATGCCCGTACCGGTGGCGCGGTTCGAACCCTGAGCGTGAGTTCGACAGGTAGTCGGCGTTTCTTAACCATGCGTCCCTGGAGATCCGCTCCAGATCATGGTCGTCTCCGCCGGACAACATGACACAGCATGACTTGTGGTGCCAAACTTCAATGGTGCGGGCAACTGCCAGGCGCTTGCCTACGTGCTGAG
>JACQZM010000094.1:0-2647 GCA_016213885.1 Candidatus Rifleibacteriota bacterium
CCCCCCGCAGCGCCTCGGCCGCCGGTCCAGGCGGCAGCAGCCGGCACCGCCGGACCTCCCCGCTCGCCGCGACCCTGGCCACGGGGCGCAGCACCTCGTCGATCTCCCCCAGCTCCCGCGGCACCGGTTCGCCGTACCCGCAGCAGGGCGGCCGACCGATCTCCAGGGCCGGCGCCCAGCCGGAGTCGTCGAACGCCGAAGCGGCCCACCCCACCGGTTCCTGACGGAGGTCGGCGATCTCCACGGTGTGCAGCTGCGGGCTCTGACGCGGTGCGTCATGCCGCCACACCCGGGAGACCAGGTGTCTCCACCGACGGTCCGTGTCCAGACAGACCGGGCCGAGCGGCTGCTCCACTGTGCCCTGGAGGATGAACAGCCCCCGGCCACCGTGGAAGTCCTGGGTGGGCGTGGCCAGAGAGTGTACCAGCGCGGCCACGACGTTCGGCCCGGGTCGCAAGTACGGCCCGATCTCGCGGGTGTCGAAGTAGTGCCGGCGCGGGTCGGCGATGGGCGGGCCGAAGCCCACCTTGCGCCCGTTCACGAAGAGCACGTAGTGGGTGGCGGCGCTGACCCTGACGCTGCAGGGAACTGCAGGCGCGGTCGCGAGCGTGAACGCCCGGCGGAAGTAGACGTGATGGTCCGGCTCCGCCCCCCGCGCCGAGGACCAGATCCAGCTGGCCGACCAGGCCGGCACGGGCGCCCGGGCGCCCGCCCACCCGTCGGTCGCGAGCAGGGCGAGCTGCGCCCCGACCGTCACCAGCAGAGCGAGCAGGCCCGGCCGGGTCGGGATCCTCGATCCGCCAGCTTCCCCGCGGGTCACCGCGGATGCCCGGACTGGCGGCGCCTCATCGGTTCGAGCGGCCGTCCTCAACCAAGAACGTAGGACTTCACCCTGAGAATCTCACCGACCATCCCGATGCCCATCGAATCGCTGGCCAGCTCGCCGCTCACCGTGGCCCGCTGGCCATCCTTCAAGAGCTTCTTGTCCCCGCCCTCCATCTGGTACCGGTTGCCGTCGTCGGCCGCCAGCACCCAGACGCCGCCGGACAGGTCTTCGAAAACGACAGTTCCCTTGATCGTCACCATGGGTATCTCCTTGATCTTCTCGTCGGGTCAGCGAGCGTCACGGGCGAGGCTCTTGAGCAGCACCCTGCCGAGGAGGAGGCACAGGGCCGAGTTGGCCAGCAGCCAGATGACGTTCTGGCCCAGGCTACCCTGCGCGTCGCCCAGGGCGAACAGAGCCGCGTGGGCCAGATGGGCGCCGACCCCGACGCTGAAACCGGCCAGGAGCTGCCTTCGCCAGGCTGAACCCATGAACAGGATCGCAAGCACCAGCGGGATCGCCACGGAGTAGAACACGGGACTCGCGTGACGCTCCACGCCGAGGCAGGCGACGTCCCACTGGGGAAACCCGGTCGACAGCGTGTCCGACAGGGGGAGCCACGAGAGCCCCAGCTGCGGGAGGAAGAACAGCCCGGAGGAGCCGATCACGAGACAGACGAAGAAACCCGCCGAAGGCCACAGCGGCCGCCGCACCGAGGAGCCGGCCCAGCGGACCGCGAGGAAAGCCATCACGAGCGCCAGCGCCAGCCGCCACCAGCCACAGGCGGACTTCGCCTTCTTCACCGCAGCATAGCAGTCCAGGATCCCTGCTCCGAAGCGCCTCTTGTCGTCCTTCTTGCGGGCGCTGCTCTGGAGGATCTGCAGCACCTTGTCGGGTTTGGCGACGCCGAGGGACATCACCAGCGCCGCGGCGCCGGCCACGTGGGGCGCCGCCATGGAGGTGCCCTGCCAGGAGAAGTAGCCCTGCTGGGTCCGATCGGCGGGGTTGATCGAGTTCTGAAGAACGCCGCCAGCCTCACCGAAGCGCTTGTCGCCGCCCGGGGCGGCGATGGCCACCTTGTCCCCGTAGTTCGAGTAGAACGCCAGCTCGTCCGTGGGTCCGGTGGCCGACACGGCCACGCAGGCCTCGTAGGCCGCGGGATAGCTGACCCGGTCCCGCCGCTCGTTTCCGGCGGCGCAGACGATCAGCACGCCCTTGGACTTGGCGTAGGTGCAGGCCTGCTCCATCACCCGGGACGGGAACGGGCCACCCAGGCTCATGTTGATGACCTTGGCGTTGTTGTCGGCAGCGTACCGGATCGCCTGGGCGATGTGGGCCACCGTGCCGGAGCCCTGGGAGGAGAGCACCTTCAACGGCATGATCGTGCAGCCGTAGGCCACGCCTGCCACGCCGATCTTGTTGTTCGTGGCCTGGGCGATCGTCCCTGCCACGTGGGTCCCGTGGCCGTGATCGTCGTTGCCGTGAGGGTCGCTCGTCAAGAAGTTGAAACCCTTGGCGAACGAGCACCCGGCCAGATCCTCTACCTGGAAGAAGTCCCTGTGCTTCTCGTAGGCGACGCCAGTATCGATGACGGCGACGGTGACCCCCTTGCCGATCGTCACGTCCCAGGCGTCGCTGGCCCGGATCTTCTGCAGATGCCACTGCTCTTTGAACCGTGGATCGTTCGGTTCGTAGAGGGCGTGGTAGACGTGGTTGGGCTCGGCCTGCTCGACCCGGGGATCGCCCCTCAGAGCCTCGAGCACCTCCGTGACCCTGCCCGGATCCACGCGGGCCACCTCGATCCGATCCACGTCGGATCGGGCG
>JACQZM010000094.1:2660-5838 GCA_016213885.1 Candidatus Rifleibacteriota bacterium
CCGATCTCCTCGAGCATCGCCCGGTCCGCGGAGTCCACCACGTCGACCACGATCTCGCCAGGCACCGCCTCCGGGGCCCACGGTTCGCTCGCGGCCAGGGGACACGCCGCCATGGCGACCAGGGACACGGACCAGATCAGCTTCGCCAACACACCTCTCATCGCAGAAGCTCCTTTTGGTTGGGCGCGTGCAGGGAGATCGAGCGACGCCCTGACGCCTGTATCATTGTACCCTTGGATCTCCCGGCTTCACACAAGTTCCGAAAAGGGGACGCCGGTTCACCAGCGAGGAAGCCCCCGGGCGGCGGAGGTCGAACGCTCCCGCGGAAGTGCGGCTCATGCGCCAGCCGGGTCAGCTTCCCTTCGTGGGCTCCTGCGAAGGGGCGACGGGGACCGGGGGTGCCGCCGCCGGGGCCTCGGCGGCCGCGGCAGCAGCCAGGGTGTCGTCGGTCCGTGGCTTGAGCCGCCTCTGTCGCAACCGGCGGTTGTTGTAGAAGGCTCCCCTGAACAGGACGATCTCCCGGTGAGCCAGGAGCCGCGCCAGGAGTCTCTTCAGCAGCGGCCTCTTCACACCGAAATGCTGAGTCAGCGCCGTCAGGGTCGCGCCCTCGGTGCGGGCCGCCAGAAAGCCCCGGAGCTCCCGCGGGTCCGGCAGCGCGCTCCGGGCCGGCCGCCTGCGTGAAGGCCTGGGGCGGCGCGAGCTGGAGACCGCGGGCGGCGGCCTCACATCCTCGGTGGGAGGCCCCGCGGCCCAGCAGGGCGCCTCTTCACCAAGGGCCACGAAACAGGGGGTCTTCCCGATCGTCACGACGACCCCACGCTTCAGCAGATGCCTGAACTCCCTGACGGGGACTGTGATCTCGTCCGCGGTGACACGGATCGCTGGTTTCATGTCGATTCCCCCTCGGGCACCTGGAGCCCTCTGGACCTGTGGAACCGCACCCCGACGGCTCCGGCCGACCGGAGACTCCAAGTCTACAGTGATCGCCGACTCCGGAGCAAGCACCTCGGGTGGCCCAGACCTGGCGCCTCGCCAGGTCCGAGTCGCAAGACCTGGCGCCTCGCCAGGTCCGAGTCGCGCCCCCGAGCGCGACCTCAATCCGGATCCCCTCCTCTTTCTCTCTCCCGAGCGCGACCTCAATCCTGATCCCCTCCTCTTTCTCTCTCCCGAGCGCGACTTCAAAGGAATCCCCTCCACTTCCTTGGTGTCTCCGCAGCCAGACCGAGGCCTGATCACAGGCCCGACTCCGCGAAACAGGTGGGGGATCCGGGGTGGACCGGGGCCGTGATCCTCGGACGGCCCAGATCAGGCGATACACGATTCACGACCGGGCCCCGGACATCCCTGTCGCGATGGCCCTGGACAGCTTGCGAGTGGCTGAGAATCCCGTACGGGCGGGTCGATCGGGCGCGGATCGTCGGCCGCTCCATTCGATGACCGGGGCAGATCGGTGCATGCTAGAATCGTCTTTGTGATTCGAGCGGCGACGATCACGGGCGTCCTGGTGGCGGGCTGGGTCGTCGCCGCCGCTTCGCTCGTGGCCCAGACATCGCCGGCCCACGGGCCGATCTTGATGAAAGAGGAAGCTGGGCGTGCCTACCGCAAGGCGAGGGACGACGGGGCGAGGCTCTTCTCCAGCGGCACGCCCTTGCTCTCCACCAACGGCATGACCTGCGCAGCCTGCCACGGCCGGCCGGGCGACCTGGCAGGGACGTTCCAGAAATACCCCCGGTACAGGCGGGCCCTCGGCCGGTTCCTCACCCTGGAGGAGCAGATCGGCCGCTGCGTCACCGGGAAGATGCAGGGCCGGGCGCCCAGGCCGGGCAGCACGGCGTCCGCGGCGCTGCTCGTGTATCGGAAAGAGCTCTCGACCCGGGCCACGCCGACGAACGAGGCCGCCGGCGGAGCGGGCCGGACCCAGGCCCGGAGTCGCGATCACTGACCCGGATCTTCGCCAGGTCCCCTCTTTTCTGTCCCCTTTCTTCCACGAGAACAAGTTGGGCGCCACGCCTGTATCGGTCTTCGATCACGAAGACCGAAAGGGGTGCAGCATGCCGAACTCGAAAATCGCGATAGTGGCCCTGATCTGCGGTTCTCTCTTCGCTCTGACCAGCGGGGCGCCTGCCAGCGGGGCGGACGATCCGAAGGAACGGGCCTGGGAGGCCTTCTATTCGAACAGGAGAGCGGCGCTACTGAAGATCCGCCAGGTGGTCAACGTGACACTCCTCGGCGTTTCGTCGGACCAGAAGGTCGCGGAGCCTGCTTCGAAGGCGAAGATCCGTCACGAGTCGAAGGGGATGCTGGATTCGGGATGGCGGTTCGGCGACGAGGAGGGTCTGGCCGCGCTCATCGCGAAGCTCGAGTTCCGGTACGACAATCCACCGCACACGTTCAAGGATCCGGGGGGCGAGCCTCGGAACCTCTACGCCCGACTCGCCAAGATGAGCGATGTGGAACCCGAGACCGACAGGAAGACCGCGCGGCTCCTCAAGGAGATCACCGGGCTGATCGCGGCTGACTTCGGGTTCCCGGAGAGTGCCAGGGTGACGGCGGGGCGGAAGGTCGCCTGGGTGTACGGCGAGATTCAGAGTCATCTGGACTGGGAGCTCCAGCGGTCCCGGACCAGCTTGACCGGCTCGCGCGACGACACCCGGACGGCGCAGAACCCGCCCGGGCCGGCCGGGAGTGAGCCCCAGGCCGTGCCGCAACCCCAGGCGTCGCCGACCGCCGGGCCGGTCGCGGCCGGTGCGCCACGGGTGAGTCTCCTGGGCGTCGACTCGGAGCAGCTGGACCGGCGCTCCGCCGACCCCGGCTCAGCGCCGGTCGAAGCGCAGGCCATGTCACCGGACCAGAAGGACAAGCTGCGACACAGGCTGGAGCAGCGAGATGGAGTCGAGGTGACGGACGTGAACCGGGCGCTCAACACACTCGACGCGCTCGTCTCGGCCATCGACCAGATGGTGTCGCTCGGCCGATCGCGGCTCCCGGCGGCCAAGGGCGATGCAGCGACGGCCAAGGTGCTCGTGAAGGTGCTGGACTCGCTGATCTCCATCAAGAACGGCAGCGGCATCTCCCTCGGCCAGGGCGCCGGCGTCGGCGATCCGAAGAAGGGGAACTACGAGAGTCTCGAGCAGCTCAAGGAGCAGCTCCTTCAGGCCAAGAGGCGTCTCCTGTCGGC
>JACQZM010000568.1 GCA_016213885.1 Candidatus Rifleibacteriota bacterium
AGCTCTCGTACAGCTCGGCAAACTTCAGGATGTGCAGCCACCTCTCGAACGGCGTCCGAAGCTCGCGCGGCTTGTCCCGACGGAACTTCGATAGCTCGATGAAGTGCAGCTCCAGCATGTCCGTCAGGGTCATCGAGTGCTTCTCGTCGTACATCCGGTACGTGCTGTGCAGATCCGCTAGATCCGCAAACAGCGGGAAGTCCACCAGCGAGATCCCGATCGTCTTCGCGATCAGGCCGTACGCATCGCCCGTTTCCAGCTGGCTCGAGAAGAGCCGGGCCAGGTAGTACAGCACCCGCTCGACGTACGCCGGCCGATCGGCAAGCTGAACCTCTATGTTGTAGAGCTTGCCACCCGAATCGTGGGCCTTCACGTCCAGGATGGCCCCCTTCTGGGTGCTGTGCTCACGGTCGAGCTGAGGGTTCAGGATGTGGAGCTCCGTGATGCGCTCCGGACCGGTCAGACCCAGAAGAGCATTGAGGAGAGCCCGCAGCAGGGACCGGTTGGCTTCGGTACCGAAGACTATCTTGAAGACGATGTCGTTGAGGAGCGAGGGTCTGATCATCTCACGGTCAGTATAGCTCGGGCACATGGGGGTCGCCTCCGGCGAGGTCGAGAGCACCGTGGGTCGGCTCGTTTGCACGAGGGACCGCAGTGGGTCCATCGTGATCGCGGGGGAGGGTAACTCTACAAGGCGAAGCTGTACGAGTGGGTGGCGCTTCGCTTCAAGCGCGGGCAGCTCACCGACGACCAGGTGAACCGGATCACGATCAAGTCAGGCACCGAGCAGTCGATCCGGAACCCGGTCACTGGATGTAGCTGGAACTTCCACACCGCCGTGGTGGTGCCTGTGCTGAGAAAGGGCAGGGTGGAGGACATGGTGTTCGACCCGGCGCTGTTCCCCAAGAAGGGGCCCGTGACGAAGAAGGAGTGGATCGCGTCGATGCTCACTGGCAAGAAGGAGTACCTGAGCGTGTCGGCTCAGCCCGCAACCCCGCCACCGATCCCCTTCGCATACACCACCGGTCACGAACGAGTGGTCAGGGGGAGCGACGGGCTGCCAGAGACGCACAGCTCTCCGGATCAGCGATGGTCCGATCCTGGAATGGAAGAGGCCAGGAGGAAGGCCAACGAGTACTACGAGAACATCAGGCGACAGTTCTATCCCGGCAAGAGCCAAGAACGCGGCTACTGGACCGGCACGTCCTGGCCACGGTCCGCGCCGAGCTCGTCCGTGCGGCTCGTGCCGGACCGCTGATGCTGGCTGTCGTTCGAGGGTGACCACCGGCCCTGGACCTACCATCCGGGGCGCTGACGCCGCCGCATCCGTGCGGCGGCGATTCTCTCCGGGCTGGTTCAGTCAAGATCCTCGGCATCCAGACCTGTGATCTGCTGGATCTGCTCGCGGGTCAGACCTGCCTCGCGCATCTGCCGGGCCGCCTTCTGCCGCACCTCGCGTCGACCGGCCTCGCGGCCCTCCAGGCGCGCTTTCTCACGAGCCTGCTGAAGGCCTTGCTGGAATCCTATCTGGAAACCTTGCCTCCTCGCCTGCTCCAGCCGAGTCGCTCTGTCGTGGTCGGCCTTCTCACGCATCTCCAGAAACTCGCGAAGCTCCCGGCTTGCACTCACCTTCCGCCACTCCTGCAGAGCCCTCTCGATCCCGTCCTCGGCTCTCAGTTCTTCCGGCAGCGTCATCCGCCCGCCGCCGTAGAGAGCACCGAATTTCAGGATGTGGAGCCACATATCCTGGGGGGTCTCCAGCTCCTGTACGCGGCGTTTCGGGAACTTCGCCAGCTCGAAGAAGTGCAGCTCCAGCACGTCCGTCAGCGTCTTTCCATTGGTGTCGTCATACGGCCGGCAGGTGCTGTGCATGTCCTCACTGTCGGGGAACAGCAACACATCCGCCAGACAGATCCCGATGGTCCTGATGATCTGGGCGCAGGAGTCGCCTTCTCGCGGCTGGGTCGCGAAGAGGCGAGCCAGGTGACACAGGGCACGCTCCGCTCGTGCTCGCCGATCCACGAGCTGAACCTGGATGTGGTACGTGCGGCCCGTCGAATCGCATCCCTTCAGGTCGAAAATGCCGTCCTCGCTGATGCCATGACGCTTGTCGGGCGCGGGGTTGACGAACTCCAGCCGATCGAGTCGTCCGGAGCCGGACAAACCCAGAAGTGCGTTGAGCAGCGATCCGAGCAGAGTCCGGTTGGACTCGGTGCACAAGACCAGCCCGAAGAGGATGTCATCGACGAGCGTCGGACCGAGCATCTCGACTTCTCGACAGGACGGGCGGGCAGGTCGGCGCTTCAGCACCTGCTCCACGCGCGTCGCCCAGTCGTGGTCGGCCATGTCCTGGTCCAACAGGATGTGCCGCACCTGCTCGCTCGCGCTCGTCCGCGACCACGGATGCCAGGGCATCTCGGTTCCCTCCTCCGATCTCGACTCGCCGTGCATCGTCGGGCGCCGGCCTCCGTGCAGCGCTCCGGACGTCGCGGCCTGCCACGCACTGAGCCGGGCCGTCCCATCCTGACCCATCAGGTCCGGGAGGTAGGCCAGGATGCGTCCTGTCCTGTCGGTGACCGGTACAGCTTCGTGGTCATTGTAGCCCGTCCTTTGCGGATGCTGCACTCTCCGTCGCACGGCTGCCCGTTGCCACGAACACCGCTGCCTTCTTGAGGGCCTGGCCTGCAGCTCGAGAGCTTCTTGTGCCTTGTCGAAGAAGGGCGGTGTCTCCATCGTGATCCGGCAGGATAGTAGCCCGGGTGCGGTCGGGAAACACAGGGACTTGAAGCGTCCGATTCGCCCAGCGGTCGACGCCGGGGTTCTCTGGATGGCCAGGCGCCGGTGGGTCGCCTGCAGGTGAGGCGTTCGGCTGCCCGGTCGCGTCCAGGGGGCCAGCCAGATCAGTCATCGGGGCTCGCCGCATCGCGAGAAGGACTCCACCCATCACCAGGATCACCGGCAGGCTCATCGTCTGCGAGAACGAGAACCACCAGACCAGCGGTCCGCCCCGGGGGTCGCCCCGGAGGAACTCCGTCACGAACCGGATCGACGCATACATCAGGCCCAGGCCCAGGAAGATCGAACCGCGGCGGTGGGGTCGGTCGAGCAGGTGGGAGAGCACGAAGAAGCACCACAGGCAGGCGATCGCCTCGTAGAGCTGGACCGGATGGCGCGGGATGCGGGGCACGGCGTGGGGGAAGGTGCAGGCCCAGGGGAGGTCGCTCGGAGTGCCCCAGCAGCAGCCCCCGCAGAAGCAGCCGATGCGACCGAAGAAGATGCCCAGCGCCAGGCCCGGCGCCATCATGTCGAACAGCGCCCAGGGGTCGTGGCGGCGCCAGCGGCAGTACGCCCAGAACGCGAAGCAGCCGCCCACCAGGGCGCCGTAGAACGCGGGGCTGGAGCGGAAGAGCGAGCGCGGCGGTGA
>JACQZM010000569.1:0-3474 GCA_016213885.1 Candidatus Rifleibacteriota bacterium
GCTGGCCTCCCTCGACCGTCGCCGTCGGGGCCGGCGGCGGCGACCGGCCTGGCAGTCTCTCGGCGGTCACGCTCTTGCCGTTGTCCTGGATGGTGAGGCCGGTCGCCTTGCCCTGGGCGTCCCGGTGGAACGCGATCGTGCCCGTGGCGGCCCGCTGATCGAACTCGGTCGGTGACTTGGGGTAGAGCACCACGGCCTTGCAGCCGGCCTTGGAGATCACCAGGCGGGAGCCCTCACGGCTCACCACGAAGAGATCGCCCGACCCGGTCCGGAACTCACCGACGCACGAGTCCAGCGCGGCCGGGGCCAGGGTGACCGGCATGTCCAGCTTCACCGGTGGGCAGGGGCGTCCGCACGCGAAGCCGAGCGTGTACAGCCCGATGAGCTCCGCGGCCGGAGCGTTCATGCAGTTGGAGAGCACCACCACCCCCGCCTTGTCCGCCGGGCTGAACCCCTGGAAGCTGTGGAACCCCGTGGTGGCGCCGCTGTGGAAGACGGCGCCGTCCTTGAGCACGTGCCAGAAGATCCCCACCCTGAGGAAGTCGTTGACCGTGAAGAGCGGGTTGTGGGACAGCGCCATGGCCGGCCCGCACGGCGTCTTGACCAGGCCCAGGTTGGCCTTGAGGTAGGTCAGCATGTCGTTGGCCGTGGAGCGCAGCGCCCCGGCACCTTCGAGGGTGCCGATCTCCTCGCCGAGCACCGGGTTCAGATCGGCGTCGTACCCCTGGGCCTTCCTGGCCTGGAGCTCCGGCGCCAGGGCGATGGCGGTGTCGTTCATCCCCAGCGGACCGGTGATGCGCTCTTTCACCATCGCCTCGAACGTCTTGTGAGTCACCAGCGCGGCGGCGTGGCTCACCAGCCCGGCTCCCACGTTGGAGTAGTCGTACCTGGTGCCCGGGGAGCGGTCCAGCTTGAACGAACCGAGGAACCGGTACAGCTGTTCCGGAGTGTAGCCGGCGAACCGGCCGTGGGGGTTCTTCTCGTCGCCGTTGGTGGCGTGGTACGGCAGCCCGGACGAGTGGGTCACGAGGTCCGTCACGGTGATCTTGCGCCCGTCCCTGGACGGCACCTTCACGCCGGGGGGCAGGTAGCGTTCGATCGGCTGGGTCAGGTCCATCCGACCCTCCTGGATCAGCGCCGCGGTCAGGATGCCGCTGAACGTCTTGGTGGCGGATCCGATCTCGAAGACCGTGTTGCCATCGGGCGTCCGGGCGGATCCCCTGGCCACGCTCCCGTAGCCGAACACCCAGGTCCGGTCGCCCTTCACGACGCCGACGACCATGCCGACGCCCCGTCCGGTCTCGAGGAACGGGTCGACCAGCAGGTCGACCTGCTCCCGGAGCTGTTCGGGGAACCTGAGCCCTCCGGGTGCGGGGGACTGGGCGTGGGCCGCCGTCGCCGCGATGCAGAGCCACACGAGCCCGACAGCGAGCGGGAGCTTCGAGGTCGTAGCCATGGAGAGCCAGTCCTTTCTGGTCCGAACGACCAACAAGCATAGCCGTGGCTCCCCCGGCTCGCAACGATCGTCGGACCACCAGGATTCCCCACCTGCTTCCGCCGGCGCCCACCTTGACGATGCCGGCCCGCCGGAGCGATGCTGTGACCCGGCTTCAACCATGGCACCTTCCGGAAACCGTCTGCTGAGCTGGCTCGTGGGGGGAACGGCCCACGAGCAGGACGTGGGCGACGGGGTGACCATGATCCGCCTCTCCAGCCGGGCGACTCGCCCGATGGGGATGGACGTTTCCATCTTCACCGTCGGAGAGATCCTCGTCGATACCGGCTTCTCCCACGTCAGGGGCCTGGTGGCGAGCCTGCTCGCCGACCGATCGATCGGCGCCATCGTCCTGACCCACAACCACGAGGACCACTCGGGAAACGTGGCGGCTCTCGTGCACCGTCGGGGCTGCCCGGTGTACCTCCGCAACGCCGGCGCGCTCTGGCACGAGGGCGTGGATCGGCTGCTGCCGTACCGCGCCACGTTCTGGGGGCCGCCCGAGCCCTACCAGCCGCAGGAGATGCCGCTGGAGGTGGAGGTGGGCCGGCGCCGGCTCCGGGCGATCCCGACGCCGGGCCACTCCGAGACGCACACGGCGTTCTTCGAAGAGGCCACGGGGCGCGTGTTCACCGGCGATCTCTACATGAACGCCGGCGCCGCGGCGGTGTTGCGCCACGAGAACCCCTACGAGAGCGTGCGCTCGTTGAGGCGCGTGGCGGCGCTGAAGCCGCGGCGCCTGATCACCGGCCACTGCCACATCCTCGACGACCCGACGAGGGCGCTCGAGACCAAGGCCAACCGGATCGAGGAGGCGGCCCATCGAGTCCTGGAGCTCCAGGCCGCCGGTCTGCCGGTCGACGAGATCGTGGGCAGACTGTTCTCCTCGGGTCGGCTCAGGGACCTGGTCTTCAGGATCATGACCCAGGGCGAGTTCTCCCGGCCGAACTTCGTCCGGGCCTGCATCCGGCACCGCGAATGAGCCGGCGGCCCGGCGCCAGCGGCTTGCTCCCGACGGCCACCAAGCCGCGGGAAGCCCGGAGCGGCGCCGAGTTCCGAGGGTCCTTCGCGCGGCAAAAAAAAGGGGTTGTCAGAGCGCCGTCCGTCACTTATTATTGCCGGCTCTTCTCCGGATATTCCCCGGACGAGCACCCGGACAGTACGGAGGCGCCCCTGCGCATCAGGAGGTCATAGATGTCATCCAGGATCGTGTTGGCTCTGTTCGTTGCGATGGTCGTGCTCGGGTCCGCGACGCTCGCCCCGGCGGGTGACGAGTGCACGTTCACCAAGGCCATGATCAACAGCGTGAACCTGCACAAGCAGGCCCGGGACCTGTACGTCGCCCATGGCGACTTCAAGCCGGTCCTCAAGGAGATCGAGGGGCCGCAGAAGGCGGTCATCGAGATCTGCGTGAAAGAGCTCAAGGAGAAGAACGAGCATCACCCCGGCAACTTCGTGAAGCTCTGCGCCAAGGCCGCGGGGCTGCCCACGTCCGGCGCCAAGTGCGACGACAGCTTCATCAAGGACGGCTGGGACATCCTGGCGTTCTGGCACGGGCTGAAGCTGTTCAAGGCCGAGCTCGTCGAGCTGGTCAAGACGGCCCAGACCCCGGAAGAGAAGGCGCTGTACGAGAAGTACCTCACCCAGGTGACGGACCTCCGCGGGAAGGCCCGGGAACGACACCACCAGTTCTTCTCGGGCGGCGGCTGCGACGGCAGCTGCGAGAACTGAGAGCTCCACGACCCGGACCCCGACGGGGCGATGGGAAGACAGCGCCGGCGCCCGGTGCGCCGGCGTCGCGTTTTTTTGCCCCGCGGAGGCGCCGTGGCGCTCCGGCGCGCGCCTCCCCGCACGCCCGAGCTCCCGACAGTTCCCATACCGGCAGACCGGCTCCGATCCACGGCATTTGGTCTTGGATCGGCAACTCATGATCTGCTACAATGACGACTCGCCTCTTCTGCCGCTAACGACCAGGGGAC
>JACQZM010000569.1:3564-11881 GCA_016213885.1 Candidatus Rifleibacteriota bacterium
AGCGTTCACCACCCAGACCCTCTGCTCGAGGCTCGATAGAGTAAGGATGAGCCAGGCGCCCAGATCTCCACCCCCACCGACCAGCTGGACCAGCGGGCTCCTCGAGGTCGCCTACGTCACCGACGTGGGCCTCGTCCGTCCCTCCAACCAGGACAACCTCTACGTCGCCGAACCGTCCCGGGTGAGCGACCCCGCGGGGCTCCTGGTGGCGGTGGCCGACGGCATGGGGGGGCATCAGGGCGGCGAGGTCGCCAGCAGCCACGTCAGGGAGGCGCTGGAGAGCTACTACAAGGCGGTCGGGCCCGACTCCGTCGAGAAAGACTTCAAGAAGCTCGTCACCGAGGCGAACAAGACCCTCTCCCGCAAGTCCCGCCAGGACCCGGACCTGACCGGGATGGGCACGACGCTCACGGCGGCCGTGATCCAGGGCGAGAAGTCCGTGACCGTGTTCCAGGTGGGCGACTCCCGGGCCTACAGGCGACGGCACGACGAGCTCAGCCAGCTCACGCAAGATCACTCGCTGGTGAACGAGGAGCTCAAGAAAGGCACCATCACCCCCGAGGAGGCCAAGAACCACCCCAAGCGGAACGTCATCACCCGGGCGGTGGGAACGCGGCCGATCCTGGACGTGGACACCTACCGCGTCGACCTCGAGCCGGACGACGATCTGCTGCTGTGCTCCGACGGGCTGCACGGCTACGTCCCCGAGGAGAAGATCGCCGACATCTTGAAGAGGGGCCTCCCGGCGGACCGCACCGTGGAGGAGCTGCTGGCGCTCGCCTACGAGGCCGGGGGGCACGACAACGTGGCGATCGTCCTCGTCCGGCTCAGGGAGAAGCTCCCCTGGTTCAGGCGGATCTTCAGGTCGCTCTGGCCGCTGCGGTGAGGCGCGTCGAACCGGTTTCGAGCGGGGGCTGGGGGTACCGAGAGGCCCGGATCTTCCGATGAGCTGGTCCCACTACTGGTTCGCGAGGGCGCGTTCAGCCGCTGCACGCCGCCGGGAGACCCACGGGCTGCCGGAACCGCCGGAGCTCCAGCGCATCCTGGCCGCCGGGGAGTCGCGGCTCGGGGTTCTCGCATCGCTCTGGCTGATGATGTTCGTCCTCGTCGGGTCGCCCCGGCAGCTCGCCCAGATCGCCTGGTGGCACCTGACCGACCGGGACACGCCGGGGCGGCGGCGCCGCATCGCCGGGCTCGCCGAAGAGCTCAGGGAGAAGCTCTCCAGCGGCTCCAGGGTCATCGTCGGGTACTTCGAGCGACGGATCTACAGCCGGGACGTGGCCCGGGTGCCCGGGTGGCTCGAGAAGTTCCTCCACCGGACCACGCCGCTGTGCGTGGTGCAGCCCCGGACCGAGGCGGACGTCCGGGCCACGCTGGCGTTCGCCGTGGAGCGACGCCTGCCGGTCTACCCGCGGGGCGTCTCCTCCTCGCCGTTCGGCGGCGCGGTTCCCACCACGAACGGCATCGTGCTCGACCTCTCGACGATGGACGGCATCCTCGAGGTCGACGCCGGCCAGAGGACCGTCCGCCTGCAGCCCGGGGTGCGATGGGCCGATCTGGACGCCCACCTGGAGGCCCACGGACTCGTCGCCTCCACGACCCCCACCAGCCGCTTCTCCACCGTGGGCGGATGGGCGTCCACCGGAGGCCTGGGCCTCAACGGGTTCAAGTACGGCCACCTCTCCCGGGCGATCGCCCACCTCCGGGTCGCCCTGCCCACCGGGGCGGTCCTGCCGCTGGACGGCACCGACGACACGATCTGGCACTTCCTCGGCACGGAGGGACAGCTCGGCGTCGTCACCGAGTTGACGCTTCGCGTCATCGCGCTCCCGACCGCCGGATCGGCTCACCTGTTCCACTTCGACGACGAGCTGGGGGCCTGCCGCTTCATCGACGAGCTGGTCTCGCGGGGCCACGAACCGGCCCACGTCGCGTTCTACGATCGCGCCCGGATGCTCGAGGAGAACCGGGTGTTCTCCGACCGGTCCGGGGCCGCCAGGCCGATCGTCGAGGAGCGCGATGCGGTTCTGGTCAGGTTCGATGACGACACGAGCGAGAGGCGCTTCCTGGCCGATCCGCTGTCGGCCGGCCGCCGGGGCACCAGGGCCGCCGCCGCCTATCTCTGGTCGGAGCGGTTCTTCCCGCTGAAGGCCCAGCGCCTCGGGCCGAGCCTCCTGGCCAGCGAGGTCGTCCTGCCCCACGAGGCGGTTCCGCAGTTCATCGACCGGGGACGGCACCTGGCGCGGCTCTTCGGAAGCCCGCTGGCCATCGAGGTGCTGGTCTCCCGACAGAGCGGCACCTTAAAGTGCGTCACCATCGCGTCGTTCCCGTGCAACGCCCAGCACCGGTGGGACTACCTGCTCAGACTCGTACTCGTCCAGCTCCTCACCTACACCGCCGTGGCCCTGGGCGGCAGGCCCTACGGCTTCGGGATCTGGAACTCCCCGTTCCTCACCAGGGGCTACCCTCCGTTGCTCCGGGACGATCTGATCGAGCAGAAGCTCCGCCACGATCCCCACCTCGTGCTCAACCCCCTGAAGTGGTTCCGCCTGAGGGCCCGGTTCAGCGTCCGGTCGACCCTCTTCCTGGGGCCGGTGTTCGTTCCGGCCCTGTGGCTGGCCCGGCTGTTCTCGCCGGTGCTGGGCTTGCTCGGTCGCCTCCTCCGGCCGGTGGAGCCGCACACCTGGAGCGTGCCGCCCCCCGAGGCCGAGGACGGCCGCCGCCTGGTGGGCGATGCGGCGGTCCGGTGCACCTTCTGCGGCGCCTGCATCTCCACCTGTCCCGCCTACCGGCTGACCCGGGACGAGATGGTCACCGGCAGGGCCAAGCTCAGACTCGGTGAGGCCTTGATGGAGGGCGACGAGGTGACCCCCGACGAGGCCTCGAGCCCGTTCCGGTGTCTCCAGTGCGGGCTGTGCGAGGAGGTGTGCCAGACCAGGCTGCCGCTGAGATCGTGCTACGACGTGCTGGAGCGGTGGCTCGAGAAGAGGATCGGCAGGCCGACGGAACGGATCGATCGGTTCGTGGAGCTCGTCGATTCGAGCCGGGACACGGTGCTGGCGACCTGCGGTCTGCTGCTGCCTCCGGTCGTTCCCGGGGCCTCGCCGCCCGTGACTACCCCGGGGGGACCGAAGCCATGAGAGAGATCGCGAGACTCGCCCCCAGGCCGGCCCCGGCCCGGCATCCGGTGCTGCGACCACGACGGATCGAGCGCAGCGACAGGTGCATCAACTGCGGAACGTGCATCGAGGCGTGCCTCTACGGGTGTCACGAGCGGACCGCCGAGCGACCCAGAAAGCTGGCGGAGCCCGTGGCCGCCTGCTGTCGCTCGTGCCTGGCCTGCGTGCTCCGCTGTCCCCGCCGGGCGTTGACCATGTACCGCTGTGACGAGTACTTCCAGCAGGGCGATCGGACCTACACGCCGGACCACGTCCGGGTGATCCTGGAGGAGGCCGCCGAGGGCAAGATCCCGGTCAGCGGCGCCGGCTACGGAGGGCGGTTCGACGGGCCGGACTACGACAACATCTGGACCGACATGTCCGAGATCGTCAGGCCGACCAGGGACGGGATCCACGGCCGGGAGCACATCTCGACCAGGGTCGACCTGGGGCGGAAGATCCCGGACATGTGCGGCATGCAGTTCGACGACCAGGGGCACTTGAAGTCGAGCATCCCGCCGATGAGAGAGATCTCCACGCCGATCATGTTCGGACACCTGCCGTTCGCCCGGACCGACGCGGTGCTCGCCTCCATGGCGCTGGCTGCCTCCCGGCTGACCACCTACTGCACGGTCCGGGTCGAGGACGGACCCGAACGGTTCCTCGAGCACTTCAACCATCTCATCGTCCGGCTGGAGCCGGCCCAGGTGGCGGCGCGGAAGGAGATCCTCGAGTGGGCCTCCATCGTCGAGTTCGAGCCGGGTGGCGATCCGGCCGGCGCCATGGCCGTGGCCCGGGGGATCAACCCTCATCTGCTGACCATGTTCAGGGTCCCGGTCGGGCCCGGTGCGCCCCGGGAGATCCTCTCGCTGGTCGACGCCGGAGCGGAGACGATCCACCTGAGCGCCGACCACCACGGGGACGGCGACGGCGGGGTCCGTCTCCTCGATTGTCTGCGCTCCACCCACCGTCTCCTCGTCGAGAGCGGCTGTCGCGACCAGATCACCCTGCTGGCCTCCGGGGGAGTCGCCGCGGCGGAGCACGTGCCCAAGGCGATCATCCTGGGCGCCGACGCCGTCTTCGTCGACGTGCCGCTCCTGATCGCCCTGGAGTGCACCCTGTGCGGCGGGTGCGACGCTCACGAGCGTCCAGCGCCGATGAGCGGCAGCTGCCCCCGGGGCCTCGGGACCATCGACCAGCGCTGGGGGGCCACCCGGGTGATCAACCTGATGCTCGCCTGGCGCGACCAGCTGCTGGAGGTTCTGGGAGCCATGGGCCTCCGGGACGTGCGGAGGCTCAGGGGCGAGACCGGCCGGGCGATCTTCGCCGACCTGGCCCGTCGCGACTTCGTGGCCAGGCTCCGGCGCCCGAGCCCGCCGACTGTGGCCGAGGCCACCCCGGCCGCCACCGACGGCGCCGGGCGGCCGGAGCAAGAGGCCGTCCCGGTAGGGCCGAGGTTCGCCGTCCAGATCGGCGTCCACACCGTGATGGTGGACCGGCGGCGCTGCACCGACTGCGGCCTCTGCGCCGAGACCTGCCGCTACCGGGTCCACCGGCGTCTGGCCGGACGCCTGGCGCTCGACGAGCCGCTCCACCAGCGATGCATAGGCCCCGTCTGCCTCGAGAACGACTGGTGCTGCGTCCGGGTGTGCCCGTGGGAGGCGCTGAAGATCGAGGGCGATCCGGTCGAGTCGGTCCTGGGCGACCGGCGGTGGACCGCGGCGCTCCTGATGCAGACGTGGCGCGAGGCCATGACGGGGATCCCGGTGGAGTCCGGTCCGGAGTCCGACGATCGGACCGGCGACTCCGGAGGCGGGTTCGACTGCCTCAGGCTCGCCTCGAGCGGAGAGCGCCCCCGGGTCGACGAGGCCTCCGTGGACCTGTCGATCCCGTTGAACCGGGGGTCCGACGGCCCCAGGATCACCATCCCGATGCCGGTCTACGGAGGCGGCATGTCCTACGGGTCCATCTCGCTCGAGGTCATGGTCGGGCGGGCCATGGCGGCCCGGCGCCTCGGCACCTTCACCTGCACCGGCGAGGGAGGCTACCCCGACGCGCTGATTCCCCACGGCGACCACGTGATCACCCAGATCGCCACGGGGCTGTTCGGGGTGCGGGAGGAGACGATCCAGCGCGCCCGGCTGGTGGAGTTCAAGTACGCCCAGGGGGCGAAGCCGGGCCTGGGCGGCCATCTGCTGGGCGAGAAGAACACGCCCACCGTGGCGGCCATGCGTCAGGCGGTCCCCGGCACGAGCCTGTTCTCTCCGTTCCCGTTCCACAGCGTCTACTCGGTGGAGGACCACAAGAAGCACCTGGACTGGATCCGGTCGATCCACCCGGACGTGCTGGTCTCCGTGAAGGTCTCCACGCCCGGCGACGTCGACATGGTCGCCGTGGGCAGCTACTACGCCGGGGCCAACATCGTGCACCTGGACGGCTCCTACGGGGGAACCGGCGCAGCCCCGGACATCGCCAAGAAGAACATCGCCCAGCCGATCGAGTACGCCATCGTGCAGGCCCACGACTTTCTGGTCCAGGAAGGGATCCGGGACTCCCTGACCCTGATGGCGTCCGGCGGGATCCGGACCGCCGTCGACGCTCTCAAGGCGATCGCCCTGGGAGCCGACGGCGTCGTGATCGGCACGGCGGAGCTGGTGGCGATCGACTGCGTCCGGTGCTGCAACTGCGAGCGGGGACGGGGCTGTCCGATCGGGATCGCCACCACCGACGCGGCGCTCGCCCGTCAGCTCACGCCGGAGTTCGTCGCCGGCCGCATCGTCAACCTCTACCACAGCTGGGCGACCCTCATGCGGAGACGGCTGGCGGCGCTGGGACTGGCCAGCGTCCGCGAGCTCAGGGGGCGCCGCGATCTCCTGGAGAGCACGGACCGATGAACCCACCTCCCTCTCGCCACGAGGCGAACGCCATCATCCGATCCAGGCTGGAGCTGGTCTCCGGGATCGAGCTGCCCCACCGGCGCACCCTCGAAGGGGGGTGCGGCGTCATCGGTATCATCGGCTCGCGACCCCTCGGAGGCCGGTTCATCACCAGAGCCTGCGCCCAGATGCGGAACCGGGGCAACGGCAAGGGCGGAGGCGTCGCCGCCGTGGGCCTGTTCCCGGACCGGGCCGACCTGTACGCCCTCCACCTCGCCCTGCTCGACGACACGGTCCGCGCCGAGGTGGAGCGGGAGTTCGTCGAGCCGGTCTTCACGGTGGCCCACGCCGAGCGCCAGGAGTCGCTGGACGACCACCGCGACGTGGGGCTCGAGGTCAGACCTCCGGCGGTCTGGCGGTATTTCGTCCGGGTCCGGCCGGAGATCGTCGACCGGTTCGCCACGAGCCACGGCATCGAGAGCGAGCGCGCCGCCGAGGACGAGTGCGTGTACCGCAACAGCTTCAAGCTGAACCACCGGTACTACGCCTCGGGAGACCGGCCGCGGGCGTTCGTGCTCTCCCACGGCCGGGACCTGCTCGTGCTGAAAGGCGTCGGCTTCGCCGAGGAGATCGCCAGGTTCTACCGGCTCGAGGAGCGGAAGGCCCACCTGTGGATCGGTCACCAGCGCTATCCGACCCGGGGTCGGGTCTGGCATCCCGGCGGCGCTCACCCGTTCGTGGGGCTCCACGAAGCGCTGGTCCACAACGGCGACTTCGCCAACTACCACGCCGTGACCGAGTACCTGAGGCAGCGAGGCATCGTGCCGCTCTTCGTCACGGACACGGAGGTCTCGGTGCTGCTCTTCGATCTGTACTCCCGGGTGCTCGGCTACCCGCTGGAGCTCGTCGTGGAGGCGCTCGCCCCGACTCCGGAGGGCGACTTCGAGCGGCTCTCGAAGAGGCGGCAGCGGATCTACCGGGCGTTGCAGACCGCCCACATCCACGGGTCGCCGGACGGTCCCTGGTTCTTCATCGTGGCCCGGGCCGACCCGGCAACCGGTTCGCCGCAGCTCATCGGCATCACGGACGTCTCCATGCTGCGTCCCCAGGTGTTCGCGTTCCAGGGCGGCAGCACCCAGATCGGCGCCATCGCCTCGGAGAAGCAGGCGATCGACGCGTTCTTCGAGGACGTGGCGGCGGATCACCCGGAGGTGAGCCCCGTGGCCGACCGCTACTGGAACGCCCGGGGCGGCAGCTGCACCGACGGCGGCGCCTTCGTGTACTCCCTGGCGAGATCGAACGACGCGTGGTCGCTCGACGTGAGGGACAAGTTCGGCAACCTGGTCGTGGGGCAGCCCGTGCGATCGATGCCCGCCGCGGGGGAGCCGCCGACCCGGGAGCTCCGGCGGGCCTGCGAGGTCGGCCCGGGGCGGCTGGCGGAGCTGCTGGACCGTCGGCCGGTCGCCCCCTCGGACGGCGGCCCGGGAGGGGGGGGTGGAGGGCCCGACGAGCGAATCGAAGGCCCCCCCGGGCCGAACGACCCCGCCCGCGCGTCCCGGAACCCGCCCGTGACGCCCGGTCTGGCGGCTCAGGAGCGACTCGAGGAGCTGCTCGTCCAGGGAGCGTTCGCCGACTTCGCAGCCGAGGTGGACCTCCAGCTCGGCCTGCCGCCGTCCAGCTCCCCCGACCCCGGGTCCTCGTTTGCCGGGGACACGCCCGTCGAGCCGGACCGCTGGCAGAGCACCCTGGGCCGGTTGACGTTTCTGAGGGATCGTCACCGGGACCCGGGCCCGCATCGCCGGGCGACGCTCCTGTCATGGATCGATCGGGCGATCCAGCGGACCCTGGACCGGCTGCCCGGCCCGGATCGACGGGACGGGAGCGCCGTGGTCCGGCTGGACCGGGAGACCGTCGTCGCCCATGGCGTCCCTTCCCCGGGGGCCGACGGACTCCTGGTCATCGACGCCCGGGGGTTCCCGCCGGAGGGCCGCGACGCCGTGAGCCGGACCATCGTGGCGGCCCATCGACTCGGCTGGCGACGGTTCGTCATCTACCGCTGTCGCGGCGATCGGTTCCTCGGGTGCGGCCTCGGCCCCGGGACCGCCGACGTCCGGATCGATGTCTACGGTTCCAGCGGCGACTACCTGGGGTCGGGGATGGACGGCGCCCACGTCTACGTCCACGGCGACGCCCAGGACCAGGTGGGCCAGATCCTCAACACCGGCAGGATCGTGGTCTTCTGAAACGTGGGGCAGACGCTCCTCTACGGCGCCAAGGGGGGCG
>JACQZM010000570.1 GCA_016213885.1 Candidatus Rifleibacteriota bacterium
TCCGATCCGCCGTCCAGCACCGGGGAAGGCCAGCGGGATGATCCGGGCCCCGACGCCGACGCCCCAGGAAAGCGTGGGCGCTCCGGGCGGGTCTTCGACCGGCTCCCACGGCCTGCTTCTGGCTGCCGCCTCGGTCGTGTTCCTGACCACGGCAGGCATCGGGATCTGGTTCGCCCGCTCCCCGGCCCCGGTGCCGGGGTCGGCCACCTCGTCGGCCGCTCCAGCAGCGCCTCCGGTGACCGCGAAGCTCACCGTGGATCGGCTGGACCCGCGGCCCGGGGCGCTGCTGGTGACCTTGGACAGCGAACCCAGATCGTGCCTGTCCACCAGGGTCTTCTCGATCGCGCCGCCCTCGCGCTACCCGGTGGACGCCACCGGGCAGGCGTCCCGCTGCGTGACGAGCGGACGCTGCACCCGCGTGGAGATCACGGCGGATCAGGTGACCCGGGCGCTCTTGGACCGTCTCAGGCTGGTGCCCGGGGCGCTCGTCCGGGCCCCGGAGTTCGCCGAGCTGGAACAGCTCGCCAAGTCGGTCAAGAAACTCGACGAGGCCCGGGCCCGTGATACCGTGCAGCGGAGGCTGCGGGTCGGTCACCTGCTGGAACTGTGGCAGACCGTCCACGACTTCGTGCCCCCGCTCTTCTCGTCCAGGCCGGAGATCGCCAGGGTGGACCGGCTGCTGCAGCCGCTCGGCCAGCTGGAGGACCTGGGCCAGCGGCTGCGGAGCTTCCACCTGCCGGGGGTCCCGGAGAGCAAGTCGCCCCTGCCGGACACCTGGCAGCCCGGAGCCGGGCGGTCCCTGCCCGCCGAGGTCACCACCTCCGCGGTGCTCTCCTGCGAACCCACCACACCCGCGGTCGACCCGGAGACCCAGAGGTTGATGGAGCGGGCCCGCCGGGTCGGCATCACGCTCCGGTCGGTCCCTCGGGACGAGGACGACCCGGCCACCAGGAGCAATCATCCGTGGGCCCGGGCGAGCCTGCATCTCTGGCCGTTCCAGGACCTGGCGGGCAAGACGTATGCGCTGCCGCGAACCAGGGGCCGATGCACGACCAGGCTGCAGGGAGTCTTCACCCTGCCGCGGGGCTTCCGGTGCCGGGGAGCCCTGGTCGCCGTGTTCCCGACGTTCATGCCCAGGATGAGCCTGAGGGTGCGGCTGAACGACCTCGTCACCCTGAGGCTCCACGACCCCGAGATCGTCACGTTCGGAGCCCCACCCCGGTTCGCCTTCCACAGATTCGACCCGGCGATCCTCCGGGAGGGGAAGAACGACCTGGTGGTGCAGGCCGTGGCCTACCTCGGCGGCGCCACCCACGCCGCCCTCGTCCACTCGCTGATCATCGGGTTGGACGGATACCAGGGTCCGCCTCCGGAGCGGCCGTTCGTCCGGCCGAGAGGGTTCCACTGACCGGGTGGACCGCCAGCTCCCCCTGCTCCGCCCGCCCTGTCCCCATCTTCGGAAAGTTCGTCATGTCCCCTCTTTCTTCCCCCGAGGCGGAGAATCGCCATGTCCCCTCTTCTGCCGGCTTGCTTCCTCTATCCATGTCCCCTTTCTTCCCTGGTTCGCCGGACCTTCTTTCCCTTTTTCTTCGTTTTCACCGTCTTTTCTTGTGAGTGGGGGTACCCAAGTCTCGTGTCACGTGCTACTCTGTTCACATCGACCGGGCACGTCGCCGGGTCGGCAGTGCGAATGCGTGACTCGTTCACGAGAGGTGCGTCGGAACATGGGATCGAAGCTCTTTGTTGGTGGTTTGTCCTGGGATACGGACGATGCAGGCCTTCGAGCGGCTTTTGCGCCGTTCGGTGAAATCGTCGAGGCCAAGGTCGTCACGGATCGGGACACCGGTCGGTCACGGGGCTTCGGTTTCGTGAGCTACAGCGATCCGTCCAGTGCCGCGGAGGCCATGAGCAAGATGAACGGGCAGATGCTCGACGGCCGCAATCTCAAGGTCGACATGGCGGCTGACAGGCCGTCGGGCGGCCGGGGCGGCGGCGGCCGGGGCGGCGGTGGCTACGGCGGCGGCGGCCGGGACCGGTACTGATAGCCCAAGGCCTTTGAGGGGCCCGCGGAGGCAGATCGCATCTGTCGCCGCGGGCCTTTTCTTTTCGCCGGTCTGCGGCACCGGCAGGTCCACGGCCACGTCGTCGGGTGCCAGGGCGATGCCCCGCTGGAAGAACGGGACCCGGCGAACTTCTCGACGGGCTTGATCGCGGCACGGCCTGGTGTCAGGATGGCGACGCTGTGGATCGCGCGCCCGCGCGTCGCAGCGAAGCGGGCCGCCCGGATGAACTGGATGAGCTGAACCCATGCCGATCGCCGCTGAACGACCGAAGATCCATCTGGATCGTACGCTGCGCACGGTGGAGTATTTCACCCTCGCCTTCGGCACGATGGTCGGGGTGGGCTGGCTCGTCGTGATCGACGACTGGCTGGGCCGTGGAGGCCCGTTCGGGGCGATGATCGGGTTCCTCTCGGCGGGGGTCCTGCTCATGCCGATCGCCCTGGTCTATGCCCGGCTCGTCGCCGCCTTTCCGGACGCGGCCGGCGAGGTGGCCTACGCGGAGCGGGTGTACGGGCCGGTAGTGGTGTTCGCCACCGGCTGGGCGATGACCCTGGCCTACCTGGTCGTCTGCCCGTGGGAGGCGGTCGCCATCGGCAAGCTGCTCGCCCGGCTGTTCCCCGGCCTCGATTCCGTGGCACTCTACAGCTTCGCGGGCAAGACGGTGTACCTCCACCGGTTGCTGGTCGGGCTGGCTCTGACCGCCCTCGTCTGCGGCATCAACTACCGGGGAATCCGCTTCTCTTCGAAGTTCCAGAACGTGTGCACCTTCGTGCTGCTCGCGGTCTTCGCCGTCTTCTCTGCCCTGGGCCTGGCCCGTGGTGACGTCCGCCAGCTCACCCCCATGTTCGCCCGGCCGGGGGTCGACGGCGCCCTCGTGTCGGTGCTGCTGGTGCTGCAGGTCGTGCCGTACTTCATGACCGGGTTCGAATCGGTCGCCAAGTCGTCGGAGGAGGCGAGTGCCGACCTCGACCGGAGAGGCTTCGGCCGCGCCATCGTCCTCGCCCTGGTCGGGGGAACGGTGTTCTACGTCACGGTGCTGCTCGTGGTTCCGATGCTGTGTCCGTGGCGCGAGCTCACCCAGACTCCGTTCGGCACGGCCGTGGCGTTCGAGCGGGCGTTCGGCTCGCGGACCATCGGCGACCTGATCATCTTCGGGGCGATCGTCTCCCTCTTCAAGGTTTTCAACGGCAACTTCGTGGCCGGGACGCGGATGCTCTACGGCATGGCCGGGAGGTCGCTGGTCCACCCGGCGCTGGGCAGGGTCCACGAACGGTTTCTCACCCCCCACGTCGCGATCGGCTTCGGGCTCGGGTTCACGGTCCTGGGCACCCTGCTGGGCGAGTCGGTGCTCATTCCGATCAGCGAGGTCGGGTCGCTGGCCGTGGCCATCGGATGGCTCACCGCCTGCCTTTCGTTCCTCAAAGGGGTCGGCTGGCCCGAGGGCGGTCGGCCGGCGCGGGTCGACCTGGCGGCGGCCGGGGCCGGGGCGGTGGTCTCGCTGGCGCTCATCGTCCTGAAGGTCGCGCCGTTCTCGCCCGGACACCTCGGCGCCCCCGAGTACCTCGCCCTGGGTCTCTGGACAACGGTCGGGCTCGGTCTCTGGCTGTCCGCACGCGTCGGGCGCTGAGCGCGGCCACCTCGAGAAGCAGTCCCCCACGGTCTCGATCTGCTCATTGCCTGCTACCGCGGTGGAGGCGGGTATCGGCCCCGCGTGGTGCATGGTCGTGGGAACCGTGGAGCGGGCAAGAGCTGCTGGCCGGCCAGGATCCCCCACTTGGTTCGCGGAGTCGGGCCTGTGATGAGGGCTCGGCCTGGCTGCAGAGTCACCAAGGACGTCGAGGGGGTTCATTGCAGTTGCGCTCGGGAGAGGAAGAAAGAGGAGGGGATCCGGAATGAGGTCGCGCTCGGGAGAGGAAGAAAAAGGAGGGGATCCGGATTGAGGTCGCGCTCGGGGGCGCGACTCGGACCCGGCGAGGCGCCGGGTCTTGAGCCCACGCCATGCCGGTGTTACCCTGAATGCGCCCGAGCTGGGGTGGGCAGAAGGTGACTCCCGGTCCATTGGCCCAGGAGCCACGTTCATCCCTGCCGGCTCATGAGGTTCACCGTCTTCGACCTCCTCGGCAGCGCCATGACTGGGGCGGCTCACGGTCCCGACGACGCTGCCCGCCGCGGGGCCGACCGTTGACGATCAAGGAGCTCTCATCATGAATTGGTTGCCCGTCCTGGGGTTCCTCCTCTGCTGCCTCCTCGGACCGGCCGTCGCCGGCTCCGACAAGCTGCTGGTGGTCCTGTCCGAGGCCAGCTCGATCACGCTCAAGAACGGCAAGCAGCACCCGACCGGGTACTTCTTGTCGGAACTCATGGTACCGGTGGAGGAGATCGCCCGGCTGGGGTGCGAGATCGTCGTCGCCACGCCCACCGGCAAGACGCCCACCGTGGACCGCTCGAGCGAGTCCCAGACCTACTTCCAGAACGAGGCGGAGTACCAGCGTCTCCGGGCGGTCCACTCGTCCATGGCCACGATCAAGGCCCCGCTCTCCCTGACGAAGCTCGACGAGAAGCAGCTCTCGTCGTTCGACGGGGTCTTCTTCCCCGGCGGGCACGCACCGGTCACCGACCTGGCCAACAACGCCGACGTGGCCCGGGTCCTGAGACACTTCCACGACAGGGCGCTCCCGACCGCGCTCATCTGCCACGGTCCGGTGGCGCTGCTCGCGGCGCGGGCCAAGGACGCGCCCTGGCCCTACCGGGGCTACCGGATGACCGGGTTCTCCACGGCGGAGGAGAAGGTGGCCGAGTCGGGCGCTCTCGGCGGCGAGATGCCGTTCTACCTCGAGGAGGCGCTGAAGGAGTCCGGCGGACTCGTGACGGTCGGTCCACTCTGGAAGTCGAAGGCGGTCCGCGACCGCGAGCTCATCACCGGGCAGAATCCCGCATCGGACCGGGAGCTGGCCCAGCACCTCCTGATCGCTCTGGCCGAGACCCGGCTCAAGAAGGCGACCCGGGTGGTGGATCACACGCCGGGACTCGCGAAGTTCGAACCCGGTCAGCTGGTCCAGGTGACGCCGTTCCCCAAGGACTGGAGATCAGGCGTGACGAACGTCTACATCGGCGCGAGACGCCCGGAGGTCGACCGCGACCGGTTCCAGAAGGTACTGGGCGCTCACCTGGACCACGCCAGGCGGGTCTACGGGCCGGTGGGGATGCGCGGCTACCTGGTCCTCTCCGATGGCGACGGCGAGATCGCCTTCATGAACTGGGCCTCCCGGGAGAAGCTCGACGGCGCGAAGAACGCCACGGGGCGCGAGGAGTGTGCCCGGGAGGCGGCGGAGATCCTGGATCAGCTCGTTCTGGATCTGCTCCCGGACCCCGCCAGGCTCGAGCATCCGCTGCTGAAGTAGCGCCGGCCACTCGACGAGGGCGACGTGGACCTGCTCTGTCGGGTCGGTGAGGATTCTCTTCGAGCGGTCGAGAATCCGCCCCGGCGCGATCCTCGGCTCCGAGGCCGCGTCGTCCCCTCGCGACCCCCTGATCTCGAGCCGGGTCGTCCCGGTCACCATCGAGATCCGCCAGGAATCTGCCAGGCCCCTTCTCCGTCTGAAGACTCGCCGTGTCCCCCTTTCCATGTTCCCTACATCCGCCCGGCCCCGTCTTCCTTTTCCTTCCCCTTGTCCTCGTCCTTCTCCTTCCCCGCGCCGAACAGATCGGCGCGCACACGTTCGCGCTCTCGATCGATCTGCTCCGGAGTCGCCCCGAGCTTGCCCAGGATGAACTCCGTCATGGCCAGGGCGATCTCGGCCTCGCCGGCAAAAGCCCTGTCTGCGCCGGCGGCTCGAAGCACGGCACGCTCCTTCAAGTACGCGGCCCTGGCCACGACCATCACTCCGGGGTTGAGCTCCCGGGCCAGACGGATGATCTCCTCGCTGTGGCGGATCGCCGAAGCGCTCAGGATCAGAGTCGAAGCCGACCGGACGCCGGCCTCGTCGAGGGTCTGGAGATGGCTCGCATCCCCGTACACGGTCCGCGCTCCAAGGGCCCGGAGGGCCGTGACCGTCTCCAGGTTCATCTCGATGATGGTCGGTTCGATGCCGTTCTCGCAGAGCAGCCGGAAGAGCGTCCGCCCCACCGGGCCGTACCCCACGATGACAGCACGGTGACTCGGGACCAGCAGCTCCGGGCCGCCGGGGACCGCTCCGGCGTCGGGCACGGAAGCGCGCATCGGTCCGGTCAACCAGCGGGTCAACGCCGGCCGGCGTTCGACGAACCGGGTCGCCGGATCCCGGAGTCGATAGAGCAGAGGGCTCAAGGGGATCGACATCATCGCGACCGCCACCACCGTCTGGGTGGCGGCGTCGGGGAGGATACGGAGCTGCTGTCCGAGGCTCGAGAGGATGAACGTGAACTCTCCGACCTGGGTGAGCGACAGCGCCACGGCGATCCCGATCCGGAGCGGACAGCCCACGGCCAGCGCGATCGCCAGGGTCGCCAGCGGAGTGCCCAGGAGAACCACCGCCAGCGTGGAGGCCACCAGCCACGGTCTCTGGAGCAGGAACCTCGGGTCGAACAGCATCCCCACGGCCACGAAGAAGAGGACCGCAAAGGCATCGCGCATGGGAAGAGCCTCGGTGGCCGCGCGCACGCTGAAGTCGGATCGACCCACCACGGTGCCGGCGAGAAACGCGCCGAGCGCCATGGACACGCCGAACAGCCTCGCGGACCCGACGGCGATCCCGAGAGCCACCACGAGGATGGTCAGCGTGAACAGCTCCCGGGACCGGGTCTCCGCCACACGTCGCAGGAGCCACGGAATGATCCGCCCTCCGAGGAGGATGACCGCCACGACGAGTGCGGCGATCTTGAGGATCGCCAGTCCGAGCAACGCCGGAAAATGCCCGGCCGTCGACGCTCCCCCGGCAGGGAGCGCCGGCAGAAGCACCAGCACCAGCACGGCCAACAGGTCTTGAACCACGAGCCAGCCGATGGCCACGGTCCCCACCGGGGTATGGAGGTCGTTGCTGTCGGCCAGCACCCGGGTCACGACCACGGTGCTGGCGATGGAGATGGCCAGACCGTGGACGACAGCCGCCCACCAGCTCCACCCGAACGCCAGCCCCGCCAGGGCGCCAAGACCTGTCGAGGCGGCCCCCTGGACGAGCGCCCCTGGAATGGCGATCCTCCTGACGGCGAGGAGCTCGTCGATGCGAAAGCGGAGACCCACGCCGAACATGAGCAGGACCACGCCCAGGTCGGCGAGCTGGTTGGCGAGCTCCCGGTTGGCCACGAAACCCGGGGTGTTGGGGCCCACGGCCACCCCTGCCAGCAGGTAGCCCAGCAGCGGCGACGTCCCCAGCCTGTGGCACCCGTAGCCGAGGGTCAGAGCCGCAAAGAGGCTGCCGGTGAGCGTCGCGATCAGATCCACGTCGTGCATGCGACGAGCCCCCGGTCGACGCCAGGGCGTGATCAGGCCCGAAGGGGCGTGGAGACGGCGACGGGCGCTTCGATCGACTGCCGGGTCCGCGGGCTTGCCGGCGACAGGTCACCCCGGCACCGATCGGGCCACACCCGCCGCGACCCAGATCCCGAGACACACCGGGACGGACGGGGCGTTTTCGAGCATCTCTTGCGGCACCAGGAAGATGCCCGATCCGACCACGCCCCCGACCAGGAGCGACGTGGACGCGACCCAGCCCAGGTGTCGCTCGAGCCGGTGAGACTGCCCCTCCGGGCCGGAGACTTCCACGTCTTTCAGGCTAGACCAAGCGCCACGAGGATGTAAACTCCCGTCCAGCGGCGGGGGGCGCCCCGGGCCTGAGGACGCCCGACCTCGAATCGCGCCGCGGCGGTTGCCACCCAGCCCGATGGAACCCCGACGACGCGGGCTCGTCTCAAACAGGGTGGGCTCGATCTCGCTGCGCCGGGAAGATCGAGCCCGCGAGGTGAAGAGTTGGACCAGACCTTGACCGACCCGAAAGTACGCGACCGGTCACGCCAGCGATGGCAGACGGGGGTCGCGCCCGCGAGAACGCCACGGTGCGATCCCGCGAACAGTCCGGGCGGTCACGCGCCGGTGTGGGCGCTCAAGTTGAGCGACAAGATCCCGCTGCCCACCAGGAGGGTCGATGAGGACGAGGCCCACCGGGTCGGCGACGGACGGGCCCGCACAAGATGTCCCAAGTGCGGCTGGCGGCCCAGGAAGAGCGATCTGTGGTCGTGCGTCTGTGGCTGCTCCTGGAACACCTTCGACACCGGCGGGAAGTGCCCCGAATGTCAGGCACAGTGGCACGACACCCAGTGCCTGAGGTGCCACCGTTGGTCGCCTCACCTCGACTGGTACACGACAGAGCCGGATGGCGGCCAGAACCGCTGAAGCGCCCCCGTCCGGAGCGTCTGGACGCCGGTGAGCCGCTCGCCGACCGGGTCCACCAGGACCACGGCGCCGTCGGCTCCGCGGAGGCTCAGCGTCAGCTCCTTGAGGCTGACGAACAGTTCCGGCCGGTCCAGCGCCACCTCCCGGAACGCCTCCAGGCCCGGGGCGCCCTCGATGTAGGCGCCGGCCATGAACGTCGGCCTCTTCCCGCCCAGCATCACCGCCAGGAACTCCAGGCGGCCGCCGGAGAACGCCGTGGCCCTGAGGCTGGACAGCGTCCCCGGCCCCAGCGCCGCCGTTCCTTCCCGTTCCAGCAGGGCCAGCAGGCTCTCGGCGACGCCGATCAGCTCCTCGGGGTACCGGCTTGCGTCCAGGGGCAGTCCGTCGAGCGGGTTGTAGTAGTGCCTGGTCGGGCCTCCCGTCCTTCCACGGGATCGTCCGGCACAAGTCCGCCGGTGTCCTTGGCGCAGACGCCCGCCTGGCCGTGATACTCGCCCGCCGACCCGGCATCTGCTGACGCTTCCTCCCGACCCGGACATCCTCGGGTCCTCGATCCGTCCGTCAGCGTCCAACCCGCCGGGTCAGCCCCATCGTGTCCTCGTCGGCCAGCGCCTGCCCATCACGTCCCCAGGTCTATCGACCCCGGCAACCCCAGACCACGGCGCTCTACCAGATCGTCTCCGATCTCAGCAAGCGCTTGGAGGCTGTCTGGGACGACCGGTTCTCCGATCGCTTCGGTCCCCTCCAGCCAGTCGTCCCCAAGACCTTCGATGGGTACTTGCGCTGTGGCCTCCTCCAGTTCGGGATGCCAGACAAGCGGGTGTGAACAGCAAGAGCAGGGGCACGATGGCCAGGCCCCCGAGGGCGCGACCAACCCGCTGTGCATTCTGTCGAACGATTTAACAAGATGCCTATCATCATGGTCAACTTGTGGCCATGATGACGAAGGACAACGGCCGACCAGGGTTGACGCGGCTGCTGGAAATGCACGAGCTGGCGGTCGAGGCTGGGCGGCGGTACCCGAAGCACCGTGACCTGTTCGGCAGGGTCAGATTGGCGAAGGGGAAGCACTTCACGGGGATCGTCGGTCCCAGGGGCGTCGGCAAGACCATCCTGTTGAAGCAGCTGGCCGCCGCGGAAGCCGATTCGTTCTATCTGTCGGTCGATGTACTGGATCCGGACACGGATCTCTTCGACTTGATGAGGAAGCTCGCGGAGCGGTTGAAGTTCCGGACCTTTCTCCTGGACGAGATACACTTCCTGGGCTCCTCGGCCGGGCTGCTCAAGCAGATCAGCGACTTCCTCGACGTTCGGGTCGTCTTCACGAGCTCGGTCGCGCTGGCCATGCATGCCTTCGCCCACGATCTCTCGCGTCGGGTCCGTCTGGTGGAGCTCCGCTTCTTCTCCTACCGCGAGTACCTGCGATTCGTCACCGGTGTGGAGCTCCCGGCGCTCGGCCTTCCTGCCCTCGCGGTCCAGGCATGGTCACCGGAACATCTGCGAGCAGGGCCCCGGTTCGACGACTATCTACGCGGGGGGCTACTGCCCTTCGCACTCGAGGAGCCCGACCCTCTCCCGCTGCTCTCCGCCACCCTCGAGAAGGTCATCGACCGCGATGCTCCGCGGGTCCTGCGCCTGACCGTGGACGAGCTTCAGACTCTGAGACGCCTCGTGCGCTTCGTGGGCCGTTCGACCGTCGATGGAGTCAACTACTCGTCGTTGTCGCAGAACCTGGGCATCACGAAGTACAAGGCCGAGCACTACGTGAACTGCCTGGAGAGCGCTTTCATCCTCCGTCAGGTCCTGCCTGCCGGGACCAATGTGCTGCGGGAGCCCAAGGTCCTGATGGTCCCCCCGTATCGTCTCCTGTATCGCGAGTACGAGGACGCGATCGGAGGACTAAGGGAGGACTTCGCGGTGGAGGCTCTCGGACAGGCCGGGCTCACGGTGCACTATCTCAAGAGCATGCGTGGCGCGAAGACCCCTGACTATCTCATCGAGACTGGAGGAGAGAGAGTCGTGGTCGAGATCGGCGGGCAAGGGAAGGGGCGAACGCAGTTCAAGGGTGTCACGGCCGACCGGAAGCTCGTGCTCGCGCACACGAACGTGCCCGAGCAGAACGTGATCCCCCTGTGCATGCTGGGCTTCCTCGAGCCCGTCTCGGGCCAGCGGTAGGCGAGGAGCTTCCGCGACGATCCCGGATTCGCCTCACTCCTCGTAGCGGTACCCGGCGCCGTGCACGGTCGCGATGAGCACCGTCCTGACCGTGCAGTAGTACCTGTTCGCACTGGCCGCGTTGGCCAACATCCTCCGCGAGACCCTTCCCTACCGGATAGCGCTGGCGCTCACAAGCATGGGCCGCAGCGTCGACCCGGAGGCACCGGTTCGCGACGTCATGTGGTCTCTTGTCGACGACATTCAATCGCCTTGCGCTGGCGCCCTCTCGCCTTGGAGGAGAGCTCGAGCCGCGCGCTGGATCTCCTCTTCCGGATCCCGCAGGGCTCTTTCGATTATCTTTGGGGCACTGCTATCTTCAGCGACGGTGTGCCGTACGCGCTCATCGACTTCGATGCCGCCCATCCCTGGATGATCTGGGCTACGCGGCGTGGCTCTGGCTGGACATCGGCAACCCCGACCTGGCGCCAGCGGAGGTCGGCCGCAGCCTGGCGCGGTTCGCACGGAGCTACGGTGGCGTGGGCGGCGGAGGGAACTCAGGTGACTCTCCGGGAGCGGATCCGCGAGCGGCTGTCCCGGCGCCCGGCCGGAGCCGACCCTTCGGCCGGATCTCGGGAGAACGGTGCACCTGATCATCCACAAGGAGGGCAAGCGATTCCTGCTCGAGGCCCGGTGCATGGCCTCCATCGTCCATCGCAACGTGGTGCGGGTGTTCGACAGCGGGATGACGAACGGCGCCCCGTACTGCGTGATGGAGCTCCTCTCCGGGCTCAGCCTGCAGGACCATACCAAGGAGCGAACGATCTCCGATTCCGAGGCGATCGCCCTGCTGCGCCCGCTGCTGGATGCCCTTGCCTGCGTCCACGAGCGGGGCTTCCTCCGCCGGGACATCAAGCCCGGGAACGTCTTCCTCCTGTGAAGCTCACCCGTCCGTCCAGCTTCTGAAACGGGCGGGTCCGGTGCGTGATCGTGGACGGGGAAATCGTGAGCAGCCAGAGATAGGGCGATGCGCGACGTTCCATCAGCGCTGCCGGATCGAGCCCGGGGGGCTTGATGCTCGCATCGGGGTCATCGGTCGGTTCTTGTCCTCTGATGTCCATGGTCTTTGCCGTTGGACCGGGAAGATCCGAGCTGGACGGTCCACGCCACTCTTCCGGTTCGTCCGTGGTAGCATGCCGGCCATCCCGCGGTACATGGATGGTCGACTCCAGGAACTCCTGAACACCGCCCTCGGGAGCGCCGGCGATCGGCGCGGCGCTGTCAGGACCGACGCCGGGCGGCTCGAATGGTCCAGATTCTCGAGCGGTTCCTCCTCTGGGCTCTGGTGTGCGCTTCGGTGGGCAGCAGCCGGGTCGCCGGCGCCCCCGCCGACCTCACGATCCTCTTCACCCACGATCTGCACTCCCACATCCTTCCACGCACCCTGACGACCCCGGAGGGTCGTCGCTTCCAGTCGGGGGGGTTCGCCCGGCTGTCGTCGGCGATCCGGGAGCAACGAAGCCGGCTCGGCGACCGGGTCCTGCTGGTCGATGCCGGCGATCTCGGCATGGGGACCATCTTCCAGACCGGTTTCGTGAGCCAGGCCTACGAGCTACGACTGCTGGCGAAGATGGGCTACGATGCCTTGACGCTGGGAAACCACGACTTCGACTTCTCCCCCGGTGGGGTCGCGGCGATGCTCCGGACCGCCAGGAGCCGGAGCCCCCGCCTGCCGGCCGTCGTCTGTGCCAACATCGAGGTCGAGGCGTCCCGGTCGAGCCCGGAGGGCGAGCCCAAGGGGGGCGGATTAGGCGGAGCGAAGGGCCCCCCAGCTCGATCGATCCCGCCCGGCTCGGCCGCGAAGGAGCTCCGCGACGCTTCGGTGCAGTCCCATGTGGTGCTGGAGCGGGCGGGGCTCAAGATCGGGATCTTCGGCATCCTGGGCAAGGACGCCGCGGAAGACGCCCCGTTCGCCGCCCCCATCCGGTTCGTCGATCGGATCGCGACCAGTCGTCGGGTCATCGCCACCCTCAGGAACCAGGAGAGGGTCGACCTCGTCGTGTGCCTCTCCCATTCCGGGACCTCCGAGACGCGCCCGGGATCCTCGGAAGACGAGGTGCTGGCCCGGGAGGCACCCGGCATCGACGTGATCGTGAGCGGGCACACCCACCGGAGACTCTCGAAGCCTCTCGTGGTCGGATCGACGATCATCGTGTCGTCCGGCGCGTTCGGCGCGAACCTGGGCGTCCTCTCCCTGCGCGTCGCTCGCGGCGGGGGGACGACGGTGACCTCCTACGAGCTGCGCGGCATCGACGAGCGGATCGCCGAGGATCCCGACCTGGTCCCGGTGATCGCTGGCTTCGCGAAGCAGGTGAACACGGACTACTTCTCCCGGTTCGGCTACCGGACCGACGAGGTCCTGGCCACGGCCGGTTTCGACCTGGAGTCTCCGCTATCGGGCGTCGACAATCCCCGGGACCTGGGCCTGGGCAATCTCGTCACCGATGCCTACCGGGAGGCCGTGAAACGATCCGAAGGAGATCGCTACGAGCACGTGCACGCCGCCATCCATCCGCTGGGGCACCTCCGGGGGTCGTTCCTCGCGGGACCGATCACGGTCTCGGACGTCTTCCAGGTGCTCTCCCTCGGGGTCGGCCTCGAAGGCGTGCCGGCCTATCCGCTGTGCGCCGTGCACGTGACCGGGGCGGAGTTGAAGGACATCCTGGAGGTGGAGACCTCGATCGCCCCGGCGAAGCCCGATGCCCATCTGCAGGTGTCGGGGGTCACGTTCCGGTACAACCCTCACCGGCTGCCGTTCGACCGGGTCACGGCGGTGACCGTCGACGAGGCAGACGGCGGGCGGCGGCCGCTCGACCGGCAGAAGCTCTACCGCATCTGCGTGAACTACTACCTGGTCAAGATGATCGGCTACGTCTCCCGGGTCTCCCGCGGCATCCTGGAGATCAAGCCCAAGAACCGCGACGGAAGACCGATCGACGATGTCCGGGAGATGCTGGTCGATGCCGCTCCTCGCACGCCGGGTACCCAGGAGCTGAAGGAGTGGGTGGCGCTCTGCAGCTTCCTCTCCTCGTTTCCTGACACGGACGGCGACAGGATCCCCGACGTGCCCGCACGCTACCGACGGACCGCGGGACGGATCGTCGCGGTCCCTTCGTGGAGCCCGGTGGATCTCGTCACGGGCGGGACCTGGATCACCCGGGGGGCGCTGCTGGCGGCGGGGCTCGTTGCGACGATCCTGGGGGCGCTGGCCGTGATGGCCCTGCGGAGGCTCCGCAGTGGCGCTGTCCCGGCACCGGAGGACCCGGTCTGACGTTGGCCGGCGCCGCACGGCCCGATGGCGGTCAGTGCGGCGGCCATCGAGGAGGCGAGCCCGAGGAATCGACCCGGTCGGAGTCGATCCGGTCCGTCAGACCTGACGAGCCTGCCGTGGGGGAAGCGTGGCCAGGAACTCCTCCCGGAACCGCCGATCGTACTGCGCCAGCAGCTCATCGATGCGCTCGGGTCCGCTCGCCGACACGACGAGCCCGACGTGGTTCTTCGTCGGTATCCGGAAGGTGATCTCGGGATCGGCGTACGAGCTGGTGTCGGGCCACTCCTGTCGGGCCAGGGAGAGCCCCGGCGATCTCGACCTTGGCCCACTCTCGCCACAGGTTGACGCCGGTGGCCGCCTCGACCAGCTTCGGCAGAAACGCCCCGGCGACACGCGCGGCCGTCTCCAGGAAGTAGAACCTCCCGTTGCTGTCGCTGCGGATGAACTCCGCGTGGGTCACTCCGTGAACGAAGTGCAGGGCGCGGATCACCCCCTGATTGAGCTCGACCAGCTCCCGGGACTCATCGGAGCCACGACGCAGCGTCCGGCTGCTGAACTGGCCTCCCCCCTGGACGACATCGAACGGCGGAGCCGTGTATCGGTGGGTCTCCGCGAACAGCACCTGCCGGTTGAACGTGATGGCATCGACGTGATAGACGGCGCCCGGGATGTACTCCTCGAGCAGGAAGTACGACTGTCGGTCTCCCAGCGTTTCCAGCACCGGCCAGAGGTCGCTCGAGCCGTGGATCTTCTTGATGCCGAGAGCGGCCGCCTCCATGCGCGGCTTGAGCATCCAGGGAGGGGGCACCCGCTCCATGAACTCGCGGATCTCGTCGTGATTCAGCACGTGGACGAAGTCCGGCACGAGCAGACCTTCGTTCCTCGCCTGGACCCGCATGGCCAGCTTGTCGCGGAAGTAGCGCACCGTGGTCTCGCCCATCCCCGGGCAGCGGAGGTGCTCCCTCAGGGCGGCGGCGCGATCGACGTCGTAGTCGTCCATCGGGACGATCCGGTCGATGCGGTGAGTCCGGGCCAGGAAGCTCACCGAGTTGATCAGACCCTGCAGGTCGTCGAACGTGGGCACCAGGAACATCTCGTCGATGCTCTCCCGCGGCCAGGGCTTGTCGCGGTGCTTGACGTTGGTGAGCAGAAGGACCCGGCACCCCTGCCGAGCGCACTCCTGGATGAACTCGTGACCCTTCTCGATGCTGGACAGGCACAACACCGTCAAGCGCTGACTCGAAGACATGGAATCCCACCTCGCGGGCACTGGCGACCCGTGGTACACGGCGTCATCGACTCCAAGAGAGTAGCACAAGGCCGGCCAGTGTCAAAGCGGTGTTCGCGCCCGACCAGGGCCACACGCCGCAGTCGGCCGGCCGGTCATCCCGGCGGAGGACATGGTCGAGGCGTTCGCGAACGACCGTCTGGACTTTGCCGTGCAGAGTGGATAGACTTTCTCGCACTCTGCGAGAATCGGCGCTTCAAGCGCATGCCCAGCGCCACGTCGACCCTTGGCCACCCGGCACAGGAGGGCCCGGATGTAGCGGAGGTCCGTCCCGGAGCAAGGAGAACATCGTGAACACCGATCGCGTGGCCCGGCTCATCCGCGAGCTCCTCGTGGAGATCGGAGAGGACCCCGACCGGGAGGGTCTGTTGAAGACCCCGGAGCGGGTCGCGAAGGCGCTGGAGTTTCTGACGCAAGGCTACGGCAACGACGTGGCCGAGGTGGTCAACCAGGCGTTGTACCGTTCCCAGGCCAACAACATGATCATCGCCCGGGACATCGAGATCTACAGCATGTGCGAGCACCACCTGCTGCCGTTCTACGGTCGATGCCACATCGGCTACATCGCCGTGGACAAGGTGCTCGGGGTGAGCAAGCTCGCCCGCATCGTCGACGTGTACGCCCGCAGGCTCCAGATCCAGGAGCGACTGACCGCCCAGATCGCGGGCGAGGTGATGACCTCCGTCGACGCCGAGGGCGTCGGCGTCGTCATGGAGTGCCGGCACCTGTGCATGATGATGCGGGGTGTGGAGAAGCAGAACTCAGTGATGACCACCTCGTCAGTCCTGGGGAGCTTCCGCGAGGACCACACGACCCGCGTGGAGTTCATGAGCCTCATCGGGCGGCCGCTGAACGCCTGACGCGAGCCGTGGAGCCCTCCGGGCCCGGTCCTTGCCCCTTCGTCGTTGCCGGGGTCTGTTCTCCGCCGATCCGGACCTGCCGGCTCAGGGCCGGTCGTCAGGCCCCGGCTTGCTCGGCTTCGGCTCGTCGGGGAGCTTCGAGGGCTCGTCCGGACCCGCCATGGTGAGCACCCACAGGTACACGCACAGTCCGATGAACAGGACCAGCGAGACCGTCTCCGAGATCGCCGCGTTGTCGTAGAACGGCGTCTTGATCAGGTCCTCGCTGTACCAGGGGAACAGCCGGAGCGCCGCTCCGAACACCCCTCCGAGAGCGCCCCCGGCCATGAAGCCCGAGGCGATGATGATGCCCCGCTCCGACATGCGGCGACCGCTCTCCCCGCCGGCCGCCTCGGACCGTCTGGTGACCAGGTGAGCCAGGAAGCCGCCCACCAGCGCCGGGGTGTTCAGCTCGAGCGGCAGGTACATGCCCAGGGCGAACACCAGGGCCGGGACCTCCAGCATCTCCATCATGATGGAGACCATGGCCCCCACGCCGAACAGGACGTAGGCCACGGGCTGGCGACTCATGAACCCTTCGACCAGGGACTTCATGATCGACGCCTGAGGCGCGGCGAGCACCACCCTGGAGTCGCCCAGGGCGGACTCGCCGAACTGGAACACCCGGGCCAGCAGCACTATGGCCAGGCCCGAGGCGACGGCCGACGCCGCGACACCCAGGAACTTCACCCGCTCCTGGACAGCGGGGGTCGAGCCCAGCCAGTAGCCTGTCTTGAGGTCGGTGATCGTCTGGCCCGACACGGACAGCGCCGTGCACACCATGCCGGCGATGGCCATCACGAAGAACATCCCGGTGGTGCCGCTCAGCCCGAAGTGGAGCAACACCACCGACGAGATGATGATCGTCAGCATGGTCATGCCGGACACCGGATTCCGGGCCGTGGTGGCGATGGCGTTGGCGGCCACGGAGGCGAAGAAGAACGAGAACACCAGGGTCAGCCCCAGGCCGGCGAATACCACCAGCCAGCTCACGGAGAGCGTTCCGAAGAACACCGCCACGCCCAGGGCGCTGATCACGATGCCCAGGAGGATGCTCATCGTGGAGATGTCCTGGTCGGTCCGGGCGCCGCCAGCCTCATCGCCCTTCTGGAACGTCCGGGCGGCCACGGAGAACGACCCGGCCACGATCTTCAGAGACTTGATGATGCCGAAGATGCCCGCCGTGGCGATGGCGCCGACGCCGATGAACCGCACGTAGGCCCGGAAGATGTCGTTGGCCGACATGCCGGCGATCGGCACCTTGGCGGGGTAGACCGCGATCTCCGGCAGGTGGCTGCCAATCATGTAGATGAGCGGCACCAGAACGAAGTTGGCGAGGACGCCGCCGGCGCACAGGATCATCGACGACCGGAGCCCCATGACGTAGCCGAGCCCCAGGATGAACGCCACAGCGTCGAAGCTGGCGGCCATCTTGGCCTTGTCCGCCAGGTTCTTCACGAACGGCAAGAACTGCAAGTCGATCGACTCCCGCCACACCTTGAACGTGGTGACGAAGAAGTCGTAGACGCCCGCCACGATCGTCGACTGGATCAGCAGGTTCGCCTGGGAGCCGCCCTTCTCGCCGGTGACCAGCACCTCCGTGATCGCCGTCGCCTCCGGGTAGGGGAACAGCCCGTGCATCTCCCTGCAGAAGTAGCGCCGCAGCGGTATGAGGAAGAGGACGCCCAGGCAGCCGCCGGCCAGGCAGATGAAGATGATCTTCACCGGGTGCGGGTCGAGCTTCAAGATGTACAGCGCTGGCAGGGTGAAGATCGCCCCGGCCACCACGCTGCCCGCCGTGCCCCCGATGCTCGTGATGATCACGTTCTCGAGGAGGGTGGACCGTCGCCGGTACAGTCTGGCCAGCCCGATCGCCAGGATGGAGATCGGGATCGCCGCCTCCATGACCTGGCCGACCTTCAGCCCCGAGTAGGCCGACGCGATCGAAAAGACGACACAGAGGACGACCCCCCACAGCACAGAGCGCCCGGTGGCCTCGGGAGGCGCCACCTCCGGGGGAACGACGGGCGAGTAGGTCTCCCCGTCCCGGAGCTGAGTGTAGGCGTTGTCGGGCAGGGACGTGCTGGTCGGTACGTCTGCAGGGTTCAAGCGAGCACCTCCTCAGGACCGAAGAAGGTAACACGTCGCCGCCGAGATTCAAAGGGTGGTGAAGACCCGGCGCCTCGCCGGGTCCGAGTCGCGCCCCCGAGCGCGACCTCAATCCGGATCCCCTCCTCTTTCCTCTCCCGCCCGAGCGTTACTTCAACTGAATCCCCTCCACTTCCAAGACCCGGCGCCTCGCCAGGTCCGAGTCGCGCCCCCGAGCGCGAC
>JACQZM010000571.1 GCA_016213885.1 Candidatus Rifleibacteriota bacterium
GCCGGTGCTTGTCTTGGCCCCAAAGCCCAACCACTCCGCCGCATGCGAGAACGCACTCTGAACGAGCCCCTTCCACGCGAGGTGCGCTGCTGCCCCTGCCGGCTGCGTGTGGACCACGTGGAAGCGGAACTCGGCGCCCGCGGGTATCGCCAGGTACTCGATCGGGTTGAGCTTGCCGTCGTCGCTCGGCCACGCTCGTCGACCGCCATAGTACTCCTGATAGTGGACGTTCAACATCTCGCGCTCGAGGCCCGCTCCTTGCGGAACGATCGGGAAGGCATCCCAGAAGGCGAGCGCCCCTCTCCAGTGCACGTCCGCCCGGAAAGAACCGTCGTGTGCTCGATTCTCGAGAGCCAGCCGGACTCCTGCTTCGCCGGGAGGCAGGTCGGTCTTGCGCACCGCGCTCGCGAACAGCGGCTCGAGCAGCCGCAGCTGTTCCGGCCGCAGGCGATGGACGGCGGCTTCATAGCCGCGGATCCACATCTGGCGCTCCGGGTCTGCGACCGATCGGTCTGGCGGCCGGTCGAAATAGCGAGACCCAGCATCGAAGCCGAACAGGAGCCAGAGATCGGCGAGCGACCAGGCTGACCCGTCGTCGAGAAGCACCAGCTCTTCCGCTGCGCGGCGGACCACGCCCTTGATCGACGAACCTGGCAGGTACGGCACTCCGCAGGGATCGAGGAAGGCGAAGCCGTTCTCCAGCGGATGGTCGATGCCGGTGCCGGTGACGAACGACTGGTCCGCGACGAGTACGGCGGAGAGCCGCTGGTCTTCCGGCACCTGATCGAGGGCCATCTTCTGACGACAGTTCAGAGCCTGCACGCACTCACGTTCGTACGCACCCACGCCGATGAGCCCATCGAGGGCCGTCTTCTTGTCGAACGCCCAGTCGTCTTTCCAGCCGCGGAGGTACAGGCGGAATCTGTGACCGGAGGGCAGATGAGCGTATCCGTCCGCGCCGGCCTTGGCGAGTGCGTCCTGTACGTACGATGGCGTTGAGATTCGCACTAGTCCTCACTCCCTGGGTGTGCCTTCTTCGTGAGCGCGGGCGCGAGCTGCCTGAGCCACCGAAGGAACTCGAGCGCCTCCTCGGTGATCCGCATGTAGCTGACCGACCTCTCGCCGACCAGCTCGCACACCGCGGCCTGGAAGTCGTCGGTCTTGCTGAGCTCCCTGAGCCGGAGCCACGACAGGATGTCCTTGACCACGCTGCGCCCGTCATCGCTCTTGTTCTGGAGATACGCCAGCGCCGCGATGAGCCCGTTGGTCATCACGAGCGCCGGCGCGCCCTTCACCAGATTGACGTACTCCTTCGAGGATCCCTTGCTGTTGAGCGCCTGAACGCAGCGGAGCGCATGTGCAGCGCGCTTCTGGTCGATGCTACCCGACATGGGCGTCCCCCTTCCCTCCGTTGCTGGAGGTGAAGCGCACCACGACCAGCCCGCGACCGGTCGTCGCATCCCCGCCGAACTGGACGACCTTCCCATCGAGAGACGCCGCCGTGCTGTGGTTCGGCCCCTTCATCAGATGTTGCATGATGATCTTGGCGTCGGCTCCGCCCTCCAGCCGTTCGCGCGACGCGAGGCAGAGAGCGACCAGAAGACTCTCCGGAGGCAGGTTCTCCGTGTAGAAAAGCTTCTTGTCCTCGGCTGTGCCGGTGAGGTCGTCGATGCACACGTGAGGTTCGACCACCGTCGAGTGCTTCGCGAAGTGGTTGAACCGGTCGTCCGAGAGGACGACCAGGTCCTTCTCGAGTTTGTCGAGGAAGTACGGGGAACCGTCGTCTGCGGGCAGGGCGTGCTGCTTGAGCCACCTGGAGACGCCCCGCGCCTTGCGATCAGCAGTCACCGGGTCGAAATCGAACGCTTCCAGAACGAGCTTGCCGTCGACGAGAACCCGGTCATCAGCCACGTGGCACTGGTCGTTGCTGACGTCGAAGAGACCGGCGATCGGCACGGTGGCGCCCACGAGCCGCGCGATGCGCTCGAGCCTCGCCAGAGCCGTCGGACACGTGGCGTACACGAACGACTGCCTGAGGCTCCTCACCGGGAACAGCACGATCTGGGCGTCGGTGAAGCTCACGGCGCTCGCGTGCTCGCTGGCGCCGGTCGGCTCCGGCCCGAAGACCCGATCGATCAGCCCCCCCTCGTTCCACTGGTCGAATCGACCGAGGTGGTGCCGGATCGCTCCCTTCACTCCCGATCCCGCCATCATCGGATGGCCGGTGTGTCGCTCGCGCTGGATCGGGTTGTCGATCACCCCGACCGCGGTGCCCGCTCCCATGTGGACCGGGCTGATATCCTCGGCGGCGCCGGATTCGGCGCCGTCGAGCCACTCGAACCAGTACACCGACCCGGCCGGCACCACGCGCTGGGCCGGCTTCGGCCTCCCCTTCCCGCGGACGTCCCACCCGCTCACGACCTCGTGGCGGCCCACGCACGCGGCCACGAGACGCGCCCGCCGCCCCCCCACGGCGAGCACGCGCGACACGTTGTCCACACCGGGCGGCAGCCAGCCCTCCGGAAAGATGCCCGGCGTGGACAGCACCATCCGGAACCTCTTGCCCCCGGCAGGACGGTGCGCCCACGGACCATCGCTCCCCGGATCGATCGGCGTCACGGCCGCTCCACGACCATCTCCCCCGAGGCGGACGAAGGTCTTGCGTGCCAGCTGATCCTGGATCCCGTCGACAGCCACGACGAACCGGACCGAGCGTCGCGACTCCGAGAGGTCGTCGACCGGATGCTCGAGTCGGAGAGTCACGACGTCGGCCGTGTACAGCAGGCCGTCGATCACCCGACCAGATCGCCTGTCCATGCCGATGCCCAGACGGAACTCCGTGGTCCAGAGGCCGGACGATGAGACCAGGTCCCCGACCGATGGTGGAGTCCCCGCAAGATGGGCACGGTAGGTCGCGGCATCGATCCAGTAGCCGGGCCTGGCCTTGAACGGAGCGGGGCACGACAGCACCGCCACCTCAGGCAGCGGCAGCCCCATCCGCACACCGCCGATTTGTTCGATCGGGACCGGCCTCAGAGCGTGAAC
>JACQZM010000095.1:0-5996 GCA_016213885.1 Candidatus Rifleibacteriota bacterium
CCGTGACGCGCTCCCTGGCCCAGCGGGTGGTCTCCAGCTGACTCGAAATCATCGAGAGCGCAGGGGCTATGGCCGCACCGGCCAGCATGATCGAGAGCACCAGATCGAGGAGCGTGTTGCCCCGTCTGGTCCGCGACCTCACCATGTCCCGTCCACCCGCCTTTCGATCGCCGACATCAGGCGGACGTTGCCGGTGCCGAGGTCGATCCGGATCCTCGCCGGCAGGCGAACCTGCGTGGGGTCAGGGTCGTTGGGGTGGTCCGACGGAGATCGGATGTAGATCCGGTTGTAGAACACCCACCCGATCCCGAAGACGAACCGGTGCGGGACGCTCACGCCCTCCTGGTTGATCGGGGTGGGGAAGGCGTTGAAGACGCTGTGGTTGGGCATGGTCGGCGGGAAGCCGGGCGGCCAGAACACGACCCTGGCGACGTTCCAGGTCGGGATCGGCCCCATGGGATCCGGGATGGTGGGCGGGGTGAGCTGCGCCGGCAACGGGAACGCGCGAGCCCCGGGCGGGAACAGATCCGGCGCGCCGGGCTGGTCGCTCTGGAAGTAGATCTGGAAGCCCGAGGCGAGCTGCGCGCCCGACATGTCGGTCAGATCCAGGGTGGATCGGAGGCCCAGCGTGATCGGCCGTTGCCCCGTCCCCATCGCCTGCAGACCCGAGAACGCGTTCCCTGGATCGTCCGGAAGCGACGGGGTCACCGGGACGTAAGGGAAGTACTGGAAGCAGGTATCGGCCTTTGGGTTCTTGAGGAAGAAGACGCCGAACCCGGAGTTCTGATTGGGCGGGACGATCCACCCGCCCTGCGACCGGGCCATCTCCCTGACCATCCTGAGGCAGGTGACCAGCCGCTCGGCCTCGGCCTCCTGCCTGAGCCGGGCCATTCCCGTGGTGAGTCCGGCGGTCCCGGCAGCCAGGAGGATCATCATGATGGTCATGCAGACGACCATCTCCAGGATCGTGAAACCGCCCGGGGAGCCTCTCGGGCCGCCGTGGCGAGAGTGCCCCGAGATCCTCGCGGGAGAACAGCGACGCGCCGACCGCATCGATGACGGTCCAGGCACGGCTGACAGGCCATCAGCAGCGTTCTCGGCGCTCGACCGGCACCTGGTTGGCAACTCGACCACACCCCTCGATCCCTTCGTCAAACGGCCCCCTCGCCATGCACCCGCCTCTCGGTCGGTCGCGACGCGGGAGCGCCGTTCACCCGTCCATTGTGTAGCAAGGATCACACCAGCTTGGACCTCGCCGGGTCGGGCCATCCGGTTCTCCCACGACCGGCACCATCCTCCCGTTGCCCTCAAGACTCAGTGGTCAGTGGTCGGTGCTCGGGTCCGATCCTGCCGGACCGCAGTCCGCCAGAGTCCTAGCCGCTCATGTTGTTCACCAGATCGAACATGGGCAAGAACATGGCCGATGCGATGACCCCGACGACGCAGCCCATGAAGACGATCATGAGCGGCTCGATCATGGACGTGAGCCCTTTGATCGTGCTCCTCACGTCGTCGTTGTAGTACTCGGCGATCGTATCCAGCACCTCGTCGAACGTACCGGTCTGCTCACCCACGGAGATGAGCAGCACGACGAGCGGCGTGATGAGCTTGGGGCGCCTCTTCATGGCGTCCAGGTAGGTGCCGCCGCGCTTGATCGTGTCGACGATGTCGGCGACCATTTCCTTGTAGTAGACGTTGCCCATGGCGCGTTCGGTGAGCTGGAGCGACTGCACACTGGCCACTCCGGATCGCGACTGCAACGCCATGGTGCGGGCGAACCGGGCGAGGTTGGCCTTCACGAAGAGGTCTTTGACCATGGGGAAGTTGAGCTGGAGCCAGTGGTTGATGCGGATGCCCACCCGCATCTTCGTGAAGAAGTACGTGGCACCCGTCAAGGCGAATCCGCCGCCGATGAAGATGACGACCCAGTTGTTGATGACCGTGTTGGCGCACAGATCGACCATCTGGGTGATCCAGGGCATCTTCGCCATGGGAATGCCCACGGACTTGATGAACTTGGGAAAGATGTAGAGCACCATGATCGCCACGGCGACGGCCGCCACGAAGATGATGATGACCGGGTACATCAGGCTCCCGATGACCTCGCCGCGGAGCTTCCTGTTCTCGTCCTCGAACTTGCAGTAGTCTTCCAGCACCTCGGAGAGCTTGCCGGACGCTTCGCCCGCCTCCACCATGGTCACGAACTGATCGGGAAAGACCTTGGGGTACTGGCGGAAACACTCCGAGAGGGCACGCCCCTTGGTGATCCCGGCATGGATGCTCGTGAGGATCTCCTTGAAGTACCTGTTGGTGAACTGCTCGCACAGACACTCGAGCACCTGACCGAGACTGACCCCGGCCCGGACCGAGAGCATCAAGCTCTTGTAGAAGCTCATCAGGTCCTTGTACGAGACGCCCTGGAAGATCGCCGGGAGCTTGAACTCTCCCCGCGGCTTGGCCTTCTCTTCGATCCTGATGACGAAGAGGCCCTTCTCCTGCAGATCGGTCCGGACCTGGGTCGGGGAGGCGCTCTCGATCTCGCCGATGACTTTCTTGTTCTTCGCCTTGTCGAAGGCGTGATAGACGAACAGAGGCATGGGCTCTCTCCTCACCCTCTCGAGGAAGGCGCACTCGAGCACAAGCGTACCTCGTCCGTACCGGGGCCCGCAACCGGCCGCCGAGATCGGGCTCGGCCTTGCATTTTGAGGATGCAGCCAGTATTGTACAGACTGTGTTGGCAGCTCCCGCCCCGGGCTCTCTACCGCAAGGTGCGTGCCCGACGCCGACGGTCGAACGGCCCGATTCACGGCGAGGCGCCCCCCTTCGACGGCGGATCCGATGACCCCTGACACCGGACGAGCGAGGTGGCCCTCTTGACCGTCGCCCTGGACATCAAGAACGTCACGAAGATCTACGAGAAGCCGGGCAGCTCGACATTCGGCTTCGCCAAGCGCTTCGTGAAGGTCGTGGACGGGGTATCCCTGGCCATCAACGACTCCGAGATCTACGGGTTCCTCGGTCTCAACGGCGCCGGCAAGACGACCACGATCAAGATGGTCCTGGGGCTCATCCAGCCGACCTCGGGCGCCGTCGACATCTTCGGCAAGGACGCACGGGAACCAGCCTCCAGGGCATGCCTCGGTTTCGCCCCCGAGCGGTCCTCGTTCTACGACTATCTCACTGCCGGGGAGGTCCTGGAGACCCTGGGCGGCCTTTCCGGAATGGACCAAAAGACGATCCGCGCCAAGACCCCGGAACTGCTGGAGCTCGTGGCCCTCGAGGGGGAAGACAGAACCCTGGTCAAGAACTTCTCCAAGGGGATGCAGCAGCGCCTGGGCATCGCCCAGAGCCTCCTCGCAGACCCGGCTCTGCTGATCTTCGACGAGCCCACCACCGGTCTCGATCCTTTCGGCCGCAAGATCTTCAAAGACCTCATGGTGCGTCTCAAGGGCCAGGGCAAGGCGATCTTCTTCTCGTCCCATCAGTTGATGGACGTCCAGGAGATCTGCGATCGTGTCGGCGTGATCCACCGGGGCAAGCTGGTCCACGAAGGGCCGGTGGCCGAGCTGGTCCGGGAAGGTCGAACCGTGGAGAAGTGGTTCATCGAGCTTCTGGGCCAGGTGGATCCCGGGGCCAAGAAGCCGATCCAGCTCGATTGACCCCGGCCCGGGAGCGCCGGGGCCGGCTCGAACGTGCAAGGGAGGAATGAACGGTGAGTGCGCTTCTGGTCATCGCCAGGAACGTCGTCCGTGAGGCGATCAGAAGAAAGCTGCTCTATCTGATCATCCTGTTCGCCCTGTCGCTTCTGCTGCTCGCAGAAGGGGTGGCCCGGTTCGAGACGCAGGTCCAGGCCAAGATGGTGAAGGATTTCAGCTACACCATCATCTCGCTGTTCGGGCTCGTGATCGTGCTGCTGTCGACCTTCGACCAGGTGCCGCTCGAGGTGGAGTCGAAGACGATCTACCTGGTCCTGTGCAGGCCCGTGGCCCGTCAGACGTTTCTTCTCGGCAAGTTCCTGGGGATCCTCGGCGTGCTCGCCATCGTCATGATCGTGATGGGAGGCATGCTTCTGGGCATGGTCGGTCTGACCGCCAGCAAGCACCTGACCTTCGACACCCAGGTCGCCCAGATGCTCTATCTCCTGACGCTCAAGTACGCCAGCTTCGCCGGTCTTCTGATCTTGCTCTCGATCGTCTGCTCCCGGACCCTGGCGATCTCCATGTCCCTTCTGGTCTACATGTACGGCCACGTCAGCGAGTTTCTCCACGCCTCGTTCGACACCGGCAGCATGACCCTGCTGAGCCGGTTCCTGTCGGTGCTCGACTTCTTCCTGCCCAACTACACGGTCATGGACTTCCCCTCGGGCCTGGTGCGGGCAGAGCTGTTCACCACCCAGTCTCTCGCCATCCTTACCGCGTACTCCCTGTCCTTCACGGCTCTCTACCTGATGCTGGCTGCGTGGCTGCTGGCTGCGAGAGATCTGTAAACCATGCTCGAAGCTCTGCGAAGGCCGCTCTACGTGGTAGCGCTGATCCTCTGGATCCAGCTGCTCGAGACCACGGCCCGTCTCCAGCGGGCAGAGCTTCCCTCCAACCTGCCCACGGAGATCCTCGCCATCGATCAACTGGCCTGGAGCGTCCGGAGGGCGATCGCCAACATACTCTGGGTCAGGGTCGACGAATACCTCCACGCAAGCGACGTCTTCTCCGTCAAGGGCAAGAAGGACGACCATGGCGGTCACAGCGGGGAGAGGGTGTTCGGGGTCTCGGCGAAGCTGTCCGCCCAGGAGGTCTACCCCACGGCGCGGCTCGTCACGATCCTCGATCCCGGGTTCGTCAGCGCCGGAATCGTCCTGGGAACCATCTTCCTCCAGCACCCGAAGAAGCGAGAAGAGGCGTCCAAGCTCCTGATGGGGCTGATCCGGGCCAACGTGAACCACCCGAGACTGTACGCGCTCTATGCGACCCTCGGAGTGGCGCGATGGCATCAGCGAGACTTCCGCGGGGCGGTGCCGTTCCTCAAGCGAGCCCATGAGCTCTACCCCCGGGTCCTCGACCCGAAGGCGCTGGAGCTCGCCGGCGAGGCCCCTCTCGATTCGTGGGACAACTTCGCGAACCGGGAGGTGCTCACCGCCCTGGTCTCCTGTTCCGTGGAGCTCGGGGATTACGAGGCGGCGTTCGAGTACTGGAAGAAGTGCGAGGGCTTCAATCCCAAGCGGCACGTGGTCCAGGTGCTGATCCGGTACCGCCAGCAGAAGATGGCCGGAGCGGTCAACCCCGCGGAGCTCCGGGAGTTGCTCCGGAAGCTCGACGCTCAAGAGCAAGACGAGGTCCGTTCTTTCAAGAGGGAGAACGTCCGTGCCACCTCCGAACTCGATCCGTTCAAGGGCGGGCAGGACGGCAAGCTCGCGGCGAAGGCCCAGCCGACGGAGTTTCTCTCCCTGGGGTTGCCGCTCCGCCAGGCGCTCAAGATGCTCGTGATCCTCGGCATCATCGGGGGCATCCTCATCATGAATCGGCGCCGCCGGTGGCTCTCGCGTTAGATCCGGCGCCTGGCCAAGTCCGGAAATCCGGATCGCGACCCCGGGCGTGAGCCTCGATCCGGGCCGGCCCTCGCGTCTCGCGCCCCGCGAGACCCTGCTCCGCGACGCCAGGGCCGTGGCCGCCGGCGAGACCACGACTGTATCACCGAGGTGTATCAGGTCGCAGCGCCATGTATCAATGTGAAGCGGTGGAAACGCCGGAGCGACCGCCCTCCACTGCCGCCCCGGACCGACCTTTCGGGCCGACTTCGGCCCGGCGGGCCGGCGTTGCGGTGTTTCATGGTCGGACCAGGGAATGACCACGCCTCGAAACTGGCCTTGGATCGGCGATTCCGGATTTCCGTCCCGCCCGTTTTCAGGTTTCGGCGACTCATGGCATCGTCGTTGCAGAGGGCTGACCGACACCAACAGTCCCTAGCCAGCGAGCCAACGACCCCAACCTGGCGCAGGCTAA
>JACQZM010000095.1:6023-15689 GCA_016213885.1 Candidatus Rifleibacteriota bacterium
GATGAACATGGCTCGAGGGCTCAAGGGGTTCACGATCATCGAGCTGTTGGTGGTCGTCATCGTGATCGGTGTGCTGGCCGCTGCGGGTATGACGAAGTACCAGGGGTTCGCCGAGAACGCCAAGCAGAAGACCTGCATCGCGCAGCAGCTGAGCCTCGAGAACGCTGTGGCCGTGTGGTGCACCCAGAACACTGCGATTCCTGAAGACGGATGGGGCTCGGCCCCGTTCGAGGCGAAGAGCGGCTACGCCTGGAACACCTGGTGGGGTTCCCAGAACCTCCCCTTCGGAATCAACGGCAACAACTGGGGTATCGCCGACACGGTGAGAGACAACAAGACCTTCACGTGCCCCAGGGTCGTCCAGCAGTACGGGTCGCTCCAGAACACCCCTTGGGGATGGTTCGGGATCGGTTGCTGGGCCAACTGCTACATCTACTACTTCACCACGCCGAGTGGTGGTGAGCCCTACAACGGCGGCTGGTACTACATCCCGTACGCGGCCCAGAACCGCGCCAACTTCGTCTTCTGCCCGGGCTTCGGCTACTACGCCTGCAACCCGCCCCAGAGCTACAAGTACAAGCACGCGAACCGCTGGAACTAGAGCTCCCATCGAGACTCCGGCCATGCGGCCGGAGTCCGTGCTCCAGCCAGGAGCCCCGTCGGACCGCGAGTCCGACAGGGCTCCTTCACTTTCTTCACCAGACCTTCGTCAGATTCCAGATCGGCCCTTGCACCGGCCAGACCGTTGAGGTAGAATACGACCCGGAACGGGACCCTGGCCTCCCGAAAGGCTGTCTGCCAGGAGGTTCGGGCCACATTATCCAATCTCTTTCAGGGCGTACGCCCATCCTGTCGAACAGTCGACCTGTCTCTGACCAAGGAGGACCTTGATGCGGCTCTGGTGCATCTTGCTGGCAATTGGGTTCGCCATGATGTCCATGGGATGCGGGGAAGAGGACAAGAAGACCAGCATCGCCAAGGACAAGTACGAGCAGATCTGGGGCGAGATCACCGCTGCCATGATGAAGAAGAAAGGCATGATCGTCCCCAGGGATCAAGAGGCCATTCTCAAGAAGCATGGCATCGCCCAGGCAGACTGGAAAACGGCCATCGACGTCTACGGAGTCTCGGAAGAGATCCGCGAGAAGCAGCGCAAGGCCATGGAGGGTGACCTCAGCAAGAAGATGACGAAGCCGAGCGCCCGGTCCGGCGGCCCCCAGTAGACCAGGCGGCTCTCTCTGGATCGCTTGGGGGGGGGCGGTCCCTGGTCCGGTTGGCCCCCTGACGCTCCGCGGTCCCGTGGAGTGCTCTTCTTCTTATCGTCTTCTTCCAGGCCGAGACGGCCGCCCGATCTGCCGTCCGCTCGAAAACCGTCCCTGGATCGTCACCGACCCTCCAGCCGTACCCGGGTCAGCCGGAGCGTGACCGGGCCCTGGGTCTGGCCGGTGAGCGTGAGCACCAGACGAGCCAGCCCCCGGCCCAGCATCGGCAGATCCAGTCCACCTTCCATCTCCCGGGTCGTCACGGCACGAGCCACGGTCTCCCTGTTGAGCGACACATTGAACGTGGCGCCCGGAGGGGTCGCCTCCGCCTGGATCGAGACCCTGGTCTGACCCGGCTGGGGTAGCGGCAGCGGCAGGTCGAGAAGCGCGCCGCTGAGCCCGGTCGTGAAGACCAGACACCCATCGTCGAACACCCTTCCACCCTGCGTCTGAGCGCCCGCCACGAGCCACGAACCGTTCAGCTCCAGGGGCAGAGCGGGTGCGGCCCGCAATCGATACAGCGACAGGCCTCGCTCTTCGAGGACAGTCTCGAGCAGCGGATCTCGCTGCGCCTGAGAGTTCAGGCCCTGGTCGCGCTCCGTGTCCACCAGCACGTACCTGGCGCCGAACGCGATCCGGATCGGCAGCGACGGGGCGGCAACGGCGCCGCGGCCGAGCCCTTCCATGAGTGCCGCCAGCTCGGGCCGCCGACTCGCCAGGAGCTCCGGGTCCAGACCCGAGATGTACGAGCAGGCCGGCGCCGCGTGCACGAGCTGCGGGAAGTGGGTCCATGACGAATGGTAGATGCGTTCTCCCCTGGGCGGCCGCTCTTTCTCCTCCATGTGGCTCGCCAGGCGCCTGAACCGGTCGAACGACTCCTCCTCGCCCGGGCTCGCTCGCTGGCGGTACTCGACGAACGAGAAGCCGACCGCGACGCCCAGCGCCACGCCGATGACGAGCTGGCGCCTGGGCATGACGTGAGACAGATCGGAGCCGAGAATGTCCCGGAGGCTCAGGCCGGCCCACAACAGACCCACAGGGACCCACCAGTCGACCCACTGTCGGTGCCTCAGGCCGGCCAGGAACAGCGCCAGGAAGGCGAAGAACAGGAGCAGCGTATCAGACCGGATGGCGCGGGACGACGGGAAAGCGCTCCGCGCCTCGGCGATGCAGACCGTCAGCGCCAGTACCGCGACCACGGTCAGGTTGAGCTCGATGAGATCCCAGGTGGAGAAGGGTGTTCCTTCGAGGCCGGGGGCGGCGCCCAGCGAGGGGAGACCCAGGTGCCAGACGAAGGACTGGATGGTGGCCGGGAAGTAGGGATTCACCACCAGCCCGAGGAACGCCCCGGCCAGCACGGCCAGCGCCTCGGCCCAGCGGCCCGGGGCGTCCTCCTCGTCGTGGCCGAGCCAGGCCAGCCCGGTTCTGAGGATCGAAGCGCCCACCCCGGCCAGCACCAGGATGAAGAAACCGATATGAATCGCCGTGAAGGCGAACGTGAGGACCACCAGAGCACGGGGGCGTCGCTCCACGATGGCCCACAGGCCCCACAGCAGAAGAACCACCGCCAGCGTCTGCGGCCGGAACGCCGACACTCGAGAGAGCATCGCCCCGGAACCGGCGACCGCGACGAGCGCCAGAAAGCCTCCCAGAGGAGCGTTCCACCGCCTCGCAATCAGGTACAGGGTGAGCACCAGCGCCAGGCCCTGGAGCACCGTGAACGCCTTCGCCCCGGCGATCGGATTCCCGCTCAAGAACGGCAGGGCGAGCAGGTGCCAGCCGTACTCGTGATCGACCCACTTGTCTTGGACCCGGGTGAGCGGAAGCCACCGCAGTCCGTTCCGTTGCAGCCCGTCGGTCAGGAAGGACCGGGCCGCCGCCACGTGGTAGTGGCTGTCGTGGCCCAGCAGAGCCCGGGTCGAGAACTGATACGACCCCAACACCATCAGGGTCGCCATCCCGACGAGAACCGCGCCTCCCAGGAAGTCCCAAGATCTTCGTTGCATGGCACGCTCTCCAGCGGGTCGACGGATCTTCACGGACCGCGGGCCGCGGGACTGTCAGAGCGCCACTCCGACGCCCCTAGCCCCGATACCCCTGAATTAGCGAGAGGGTGGCTGCCGGCAAGGCTATCATTGGACGTGGGGCTGCGCCCCACACCCCCACCTCGAGGCCAGCGGAGCCGGCCTCGACCGGTCGCTTCGCTCCCTGGTCCCCGCAATCTGGCGGTCTTTCCAGGCGGGCGGCATGGGTCCGGTTGCCCTGCGTCTTCTCCAGCGCCTGGCGGATGTGCTCCACCTTGAGCTGCTCCAGCGTCTCCGGCGTGGTGGCGGGACGGCCGTCAGCCTCCTGCGGGCCGGGGCGGGCCGCGAGGTGCTTGGGCAGGTCTTCCTCCTGGACCTGCCGGCCGCCGGCCACGACCGCCAGCTGCCGCACCAGGCTTCCCAGCTCCCGGACGTTTCCGGGCCACGAGTACGCCCGGAGGATCTCCTTGGACCGCTCTGACAGACCGGTCACCGGATTCTGGCCCTCTCGCTCCAGCACGCTGTTGAAGTGATCGAACAGGAGATCGATGTCCGAAAGCCGCTCCCTCAGCGGCGGAACCGGCAGCAGGTGGACCCGGAGCCGGTAGTAGAGATCGGCCCGGAACTCCCCGTCGTCCACCATCTTGGCGACATCCTTGTTGGTGGCCGCCACCAGCCGGAACTCCACCGGGATGGCGGATCGGCCGCCGACCCTGAACACCTCCTTCTGCTCCACCACCCGCAGGAACCGCGCCTGCATCGACAGGGGCAGATCGCCGATCTCGTCGAGAAAAAGGGTACCACCCGCGGTCGCCTCGAACAGCCCCGCCTTGGTCTCGTTGGCTCCGGTGAACGCCCCTTTCTCGTACCCGAACAGCTCGCTCACCAGCAGGTCCTCCGGCAGCGCTCCGCAGTTGATCGCCAGGAAGTTGCGGCTGCGGAGTCGGCTGGACTGATGAATGGTCCGCGCCAGGAGCTCCTTGCCGGTCCCCGACTCGCCCTCGATGAGGATCGGGTCGTCGGTCAGGGCCAGCTTCTGGGCCAGCAGCACCGTTCGATCCATGGCCGGGTCTTCCCAGAGCAGGATCGGATCGCCCCGTCCCTTCAGCGACAGCGACTTCCTGAGAGAGAGGTTCTCTTCGGAGAGCTGACACTCGCGGATCGCCCTGTCCACCGCGGCCCGGATGAGCACGATGTCGAACGGCTTCTCGATGAAGTCGTAGGCCCCGACCTTCATGCACTCCACGGCGCTGGCCGTGGATCCCTTGCCGGTGATGATGATGACCTTGGTCAGGGGGCGCTCGGCGACGATGTGCTCCAGGAGCTGCTTGCCGTCCACACGGGGCATCCTGTAGTCGGTGAGCACCACGTGGTAGTCGTGCCCTTCCGCGAAGATCCTGTCCAGCGCCTCCTCCCCCCCCGGCGACAGGTCCACCGACAGGTCCGGTCTCCTGAGGATCCTCTTCAAACCCTCCCGGGCCACCTCTTCGTCGTCGACCACCAGGACCCTGTACGGTCTCGGGGTCTCTCTCTCAGCCACCGGTACCGTCCCCCTTCGCGGAAGGCCGCTCTCCCGGACCGCGCTTGCCCGGGCCGCCGGCCGAGGCTCGACCGGACCGGCCCCGGGTCACACTCACGACTGCCGGATCGCAGCAGAGCGAGACGCCCCGGCGCTGGCGCTCCCTGGAGGTTCCCATGCCCGGCACGCACCGACCCTTGTTGGTTGACCGACCGGTCAGCCCAGCGCCACCTTGTCGATCTCGCGGAACGTCGTGATGCCCTGACAGACCTTGGCATACCCGTCGTAGGCGAGGCTCTTGAAGCCGCCCTTCTTGGCCATGATCGAAAGCTCCGTGGTGCTCTTGTGGTCGTTGATCGCCTGGGCGAGCTCGTCGTTGATCGTCAGGATCTCGTGGATGGCCACGCGCCCCTTGTAGCCCGTCTGGTTGCAGGTCCCGCACCCCTTGGGCTTGAAGATCGAGGGGTTCTCGACCTTGTAGGTCTTCTGGAGCGCCTCGACCTTCTTCGGGTCCAGCATCACCTTGCTCTTGCACTTGATGCACAGCCGCCGGATCAGCCGCTGCGCCACGATGGCCCGGACCACTGCGGAGAGCAGGTACGGCTCCACCCCCATCTCGACGAGCCGGCTGACCGAGGAGGGGGCGTCGTTCGTATGGAGCGTCGAGAACACCAGGTGACCGGTCAGCGCGGCTTCGGCGGCGATCTTGGCCGTCTCCTCGTCGCGGATCTCCCCGATGAGGATCACGTCCGGGTCCTATCTCGGGACTCGAGATGTAGTTCAGAGCGGCGTACAGCGTGGAGGTCTTGCCAGAGCCGGTCGGCCCGGTCATCAGGATGACTCCCGAGGGCTTGTCCACCGCCTGCTCGAATATCTTGAGGTTCTCGTCGGAGAAGCCCACGTCCTTCAGGTTCAGGTTCAGGCTGCTCTTGTCGAGGATTCGAATGCAGATCTTCTCGCCCCGGTAGATCGGAAGCGAGCTGACGCGCAGGTCGGCGTAGATCAGCTTGTCGCCCACCGGCGTCTTGACCTTGATGCGGCCGTCCTGGGGGACGCGCTTCTCCGAGATGTCCATGTTCGACAGGAGCTTGATCCGGGAGATGATCTCGGCCTGGGTCCTCAAGGGGAGCTTGAGCGAGCGATCCTGGAGCACTCCGTCGAGCCGGTACCGGATCCCCAGGCTGTCCTCGTGGGGCTCGATGTGGATGTCGGACGCCTTCATCTTGATGGCATCGGCGATGATGTTGTTGACGATGGTGACGGTCGGGGCATCCTTGCTCTCGAGGTCCACGGCCTGCTTGGAGCTCATGTCCTTGCCGCCGCTCTCCGACGACTCGGAGACCTCCCGGACCGCGTCGGTGATCTCCTGTTCCGACGTGGCGAAGCACCGCGCGATGACCTCCAGGATCTCGGTCTTGAGGCCGATCGCTTCCTGGACCTGCTTGCCGGTCTGGTACTGGATGTCGTCGATCACCATGATGTTCATGGGATCGGCCATGACCAGGGTCAAGACGTTGTCCGTCACCGAGAAGGGGATGAGAAGGTGCTTCTTGATGATCTTCTCCGGGACCATCGCCAGAACGTTCTTGGGGATCTCCACGTTCTTCAGGTGGATCACCGGGAGGTTGAGCATGGTCCCCAGGACGTAGGCCAGCTCCTCCTCTTTCACCGCCCCCATCTTGAGGAGCACGTCTCCCAGGTTCTTGGCGCCCGAAAGCTCCTGGAGGCCCACCGCCTCCTGAAGCTGCTCCTGGGTGACCAGGCCCATCTCGAGCAGCATCTTGCCGAGCTGCTCGCGTTGGTTGTCCTTAGCCATTCCGTCTCCCTCGCACCGGGCTACCTCGGGCGACCCCTCGAACCGCGTGTCGGTGAAAGTCGGCGAGGAGCGCCGGGCTTCCAGGTCTCCCACGCTCCACGCCAGGTCGTTGCGGGCACCGTGCTCCCAACACCAATGATGTGGTCCGGCCCCCCTGCGCGGCCAGGGCCGGCCGCTGGGCAGCTCCGAATCGAGATCGGGCGCTCCTGGAGCGCCTGGGTTCACTTCATGACCAGGCGGCGCCGGACGCGGGTCCACCGGTGCGTGTTCACCGGTCGTGCTCCGGCGCCCGACTTCGTGGCGAAGGCGGGCTTCCAGTCCGCGTCGCATTGACAGGGTCTGGCCGGCTGCCCCAGACACGTACACGGTACTCCATCGATCCCGACGGGAGCCGAGCCGGCTCTGCCGCTCCCGGGCCCGTACCGCTGCGAGCCGAACAGGAAAGGTCCCTGCGGGGCATCGCCGACGACCGTGGCCGCCAGCAAGGCCATGGAGCTCTCACCGGAAACGAGCCCGGCTCCGGGAGGCCGCACGGAGTCGTCTCGACTGCCAGCGGCCCGGGCCCCGGGGCACCCGAGGCCGATGCCGATGACCACCGCGAGCATGAGCACGATCGATGAGGGTGTTCCGGTCGTGGCGCGATCGGTCACGGTCGAGACGAGCCGCATGCGAAGAGGACCTCCCTCGTACACCCGGAGCCCCTGTCCTGGTCGACCGGGTAGAGCGCCCGGTCCGCCAGACGCAGAGGTGCATTGTATCACAGGAGGCGTGTCCGTGGCCATGGTTTTGGCGGGGCACGATCCACTGCCTGTCTTGCCCAGCCCCTCGGGGAGCCGAGGCGTCGACCTCGACCCGGCCGGTGGACGTGGAGGGGACTGGTGAAAGACCGGCGAGGCGACGGACGCGAGGCTCTCCGGACATGACGAAGGGAGGAAGCTCTCGCTTCCTCCCTCCATTGGCCCTTCGGCTCTTCAGCAGATCACTTGGGGCTCTCGGCCGGAGCGGGGGTAGCCGCCGGGGCCGGAGTGGCTTCGGGGGCCGGGGAAGCCGGCGGGGTGGTGGTCGGGGAGGCTGGAGCTGCAGCGGAAGCGTCGGCCGCCGGGGTGGCCGCCGGAGCGGGGGGCTCCTGCGCGATCACGAGAGCAGCGAAACCAGCGAAGGCCACCAGGACGAGAGCGAGTGCCAGGAACCTCATTGTATTTCCTCCTTTTCGGCTCCGGTGGGGCCCTGCCATTCGGGCTTCTCTTGTTTTGCCGGAGCAGCCTGTCCACTGGGCGAGTGCACCGTGCGTTCAGGCAGGGCCGATGCTACCATGCACCGGAATGACCGTAAAGGGCCATCGGGCGATTTTACAGAATCTTTACCTCTTCAACTCTTGTCCAGCCACTGGACAGGCGGCACCTCTCCGACGGAGAGAGCGGTCTGGTGGGCCACGGTCCGGGCCCCGTCAGGACCGAGCACCGGGATGATGTACAGGCCCGGGGGTCTCATGGAGACCACGCCGAAGAGCGTCTCGTCGTTGTTGAGGTCCATCGAGACCGGGGTCAGGCCGGAGCTGCCGGACGGGTTGCCCACCAGGGTCTGGGGAGAGTTGAAGTTGGCGCCGGTCTTGATCTTGTCGACACCCAGCTGGAGGAGCGTGCCGTCCCGCGCGACGAAGTACATGAGCCTGGAGTCTCTGGTCCAGAGCGGGGCCACCGTGGAGTTGATCCCCGGGCCGTACGAGAACGGCTTGACCATGTTGTTGTCGGGGAACTCCTCGAGGAAGCCGGCGCCGTCGGTCCTGAGCACCGCGCCCTCGTTCTCCGACATGAAGAATGCGATGTAGGCCCCATCGGCGGAAGGTGTCGGCAGGGAGATGCCGCCCGTGACCGCCGCTCTGTGGAGCTTGATGTCCTGGCTGCCGTCCTGGTTCATCCGGCTGAAGAACTTGTCGCTCGCGGTGGCCGGGTTGGTCATGTAGATGAGACTGTCGGTGCCCAGCCAGGTCACCGGCAAGAACTCGTTGTTGATCGTGGCCCGCTTGAGCATCTTCAGGTCGCCACCGGAGGCGCTCACCACGTAGATGCCGCCGCCCGCGTCGCCACCCTTGGAGAACGCCAGCTTGCCGTCGGGAGAGATGGCCAGAGAGTGGGCGACCTGGTTCGAGTCCTGGAACGAGTAGATCGCCACCTTGCCGTTGCCGTACTGGAACCGATCGCCGCTGGAAGAATCGGAGCCGCCGAAGAATCCTCCGGTCGTCAGGGGCAGGATCCGGTCGAGCCCGTAGTCGTAGCGGTGGAGATCGTTGCCCGAGATGAACAGGATCGAGCCGGAGTTGGGGTAGAAGAGCGAAAACGTGTCGCCGCTGACCGAACCGGTGAAGCCCGGGCGAGGCACGACCTGCCGCATCGCCGCATTGCTCTCGTCGATGCTGCCGACCATCAGGGTGTTGCCTCCCTTGATGGCCGCGAACAGGCTCCCGTTGGGCGCCAGCGCGATGTTGGTCAACGGCTCCGAGGTGACCGGGCACCGGTTGGCGCCGTCGGCCGTGGACATGCTGATCCGTCCCTGGACCGTGTAGGCGACCCAGGGCCGGCGCCTGTAGTCCACCAGCAGGTCGTTCTCCGTGTCCGGAGGGTCCTGTCCCAGCTTCGTGTTGACGATGCCATCCGGGCCCGCGGACAGAAGGCGCCCCAGACCGATGTCCACCACGTAAGGGTCTCCGGTGGCGGACTTGACGAAGGTCTTGCTGACCGGATCCTCGGAGAACCGGTTTCCCCACGGGTCGGTCAGCGAAAGATCCATCAGGAACGGCGCCAGGATCGAGGTCACGGCTCCGGACGGCTCGGACAGGCGTCGGATCCGATCGCCGCTCTTCTCCTCGGCGATCTGGACCGCTTCTGCGATCCTGACGAGGTCGGCCCGCGCCTTGGCCACCCGGTAGCGCTGGTGGTAATCGTTGATGAAGCTCACCATGGTGGTCACGATGATGCTCACGATCACCAGGGCGACCAGCACCTCCACCATGTTGAATCCGAGGCGTGGCGAAGCCGGCGAGCCCGG
>JACQZM010000096.1 GCA_016213885.1 Candidatus Rifleibacteriota bacterium
CATGCTCAAGATCCTCTGCCACGCCGCAGGCTACCTGGAAACGGCGGGCGACGTCCGGCCTGGCGCAGTGCCCAAATTGTGGGTAAAGGGCAGGGCTAGTCCCGTCTGCAACCTCCGGACCCCCGACCTCGTCGCCATCCTCTCTCGAGGCGAGGAGTGGTCCCATCCCGAGGTGGTCGACGAGCTCTTTCGACGCGGCAGCGCGAGCATCGATCCTCTCCTGGCGATGCTGCGTCGCCTTGTTCAGGCCCCCGACTCTGAACCGAACGTGGTGGCGGCAATCGGGCTCCTCGGCCAACTCCGCGCCGCCGACTCCGTCCCGTATCTCCTGCAGGCATTGCGAGCCGTCGAGGGCTGCTGCGTTCGGCAAGCGAGCCGGGAGGCTGCGGCACGATCGTGACCCTCACCGTGCAGCGGCCGAAGCTGAGGCATCCATCTGATGCGTCGCCTTGATGAGAGCCAGTTCCTGGATCGTGATGAGCCGGGAGTCCCCGTGGTTGGAGAAGCATGTGAGCCGGAACCGGGTGGCCGGACGATGGGGCCGGTCGACCGGAATGAAGCACCATTCGCCTGGCACCGTTGGAGAAAAGAGCTCGTACCGACCCAGCGTCTGCGGCGCCCCCTCAGCGTCGAGAGATTCGAGCAGGATCGACCGCGGTGCTCTCATCATGTTGTCCCCTGATCCAGCCTGTGCCTGGACTCCAAGAAAGCCCAGCCGGACCGGCTTCACGGTCGACACGTCGATCCAGTGTGGAAACGGTAGCGAGGGATCGCAGTGCCAGGCTTGCGTGGCGTTCCACAGGTTGCCGTCAGCGACCAGCTCCGGGCCGTACCGGGGCAGGGCCGAAGACGCTCGCGCACTGCGAATCGGAACCCACCGGCTCGAGAGCGCCGCAATCGAAGTCGTCCCCAACGCCTGATCGACGCTCCAAGGCAACAGTTGGAGATCACCGCCGCACGGTCCGACGGACTTTGGGAAGAGCACCTGCGCAAGCCGTGGCGCGTCGCCCCGCCCCCCTGGCGGCATTCCCTGGATCGGGGTGTTCCCCCGGCAGTACTCCGACACGGCTATCGAAGAGTGGCCCTCGTGGCCTCGTCTCTCGCTCACCAGACCAGCGACTCTCCCGATCAACGATACCTCGTCTCGCGTCCGGGCAACGAGCGTCCAGTTGAGCTCGATGATACGCGGGAGCGACCACAGGGCGACCGCCAACAGAGCACCGATCCACGTGATCCTGAGAACTGGGACGACGCTGGCGCCCCAGAGCCACCGAGGCTGTCGACCACGCATCACCCACCCCAGGAGAAGCACGAGGAGCAGATTGAAGTGGTAGGAGTAGTACGTGTTGAACTGGAAGACTGCATCGAATCCCCTCGGCAGCGCTCGCCCCCCCACGATCAACACCGAGTACAAGGCGACCGAGGCCGCGAGATGCACACCCAACCCTCGGACCCGGGGAGGCCCTGGTGGGCCGCGGACAGAGACGGCGTAAAGCCATGGTGTCAGCAATGCAGCCAGGCCGACCGCTGTGGCCGGAAACGACTCCTGGTGGATGCGCCAATCGAGAGAAGCCACCTCGACTCGCGTCCCGGCTCGAAGCTTCACGAAATTTGGCACGAACGCGCCGAGCATCCAGCGGTTGGAGGCCCGCAGGCAGTCCCAGGCAAACCGGACGGGGGTCACATGTTCCGGGAGCTTCTCCCGCAGCCCGAACACCTCTCCAAGGTGGACGTACAGATGCACCAAGTTCACGGCTGCCCAGGCAACCGGAATGAGAGCCACCAGCACGGCCGTCCGACGATGCTTGGCCGGCAGATCTGGCGACTCCCCAGAGTCACCTGCCGGCGCGGGTCGGCTGGAGCTCCAGAGCAAGGTGAGCGCCGAGACGACCGCTGCGATGAGGCCAAGCTCGTAGGTGAACGACGCGAGGCACAGCCAGAAAATGAGGCCCGCGGTGCGGCCGACGGTGGGGGCGACGAGGACGGCCTCGAGCGCTCTCAGGGCGAGAAGCAGGAAGATGTCGCAGAGCAAGTAGGCGCTGAGGTGATGCCAGATCACCTGATCCATGGAGGCATACTGGAGACCGAAGAACACGGTCAGCGCGGCAGGGAGCCACACGTCGTCCCGGTGCCACCGGCTCAGCAGCTCGAACAGGGTCACGAGGACGATCAGATGCAGGAGGATGCTCGTGAGCTGCCACCAGTGGAACTGGTAGCCGAACGCCCATCGCTCCAGCCCCAGCAGGCAGTAGAGCAATGGGCGGAACAGCAGGGCGTCTCCCGCGCGACTCTGATTCAACGCCCAGTTGCCGATCGTGAGCGACGCCAGATCGTCTGTCGAGGCCGTAGCGGAAAGGTAGAAGATCTGATCGCTTCGCGGGCCGTGGAAGATCGCGGAATAGTGGGCGAGCGTCACCAGGAAAGCGAGAGTCAGCCAGGCGATCGGGCGGACTCGAGCACGCGGGTCCACTGGCCCCGACGCGGTGTTTCTGCGAATCGGTGGTGTCTGGTCGGAGTCCTGGCTGCCCTCCATGGGGGAGGATTATCGATGGAAAAAAGGCCCGTGTCAACACGCACGCCTGCGCGCCTGCGCGCCCGCCCCCGTACACACCGCTCATCGGGATGGTGAGCTAGACCCCCGCCGAAAAGGTCGTCGGAACCAGCCCAGATGACACCTGATGGTGAGTGGCGTGCTGATCTGGAGCCGCACGGGGACATGATGCCGGAATCCCGCCTTGCCATTCTCGGGGCTTCTCGGCGAGGGTCGAGCCAGCATCGATGGTCCACGAGAGCCCCGCCGCGACCGGCGCGAGTGCCTACGAATCGCCGATCTCGGCCAACGGCATCCACCTGCAAGCCGTGACCTCGAGAAGCCATTCTCCGGCGGACATGCTTGCTCTCCACCTCGGTCCATGGTGTAGTGGACGGACCATGGCCTTGCCCGGATCGCTCACCACGACTCTCGCGACGAACGGCTACGAGATCATCGAGGAGCTGGGCCGTGGGGGCATGGGCGTCGTGTACCTCGGCCGGCAGGTGTCGCTGGATCGGATGGTCGCGATCAAGGTGGTGCTCGACGAGGGATGGGCGTCGGCGGCCCAGCTCCGCCGGTCCAAGCGGGAGCTGTCGCTGCTCAAGAGCCTCTCGCACCCCAACCTCGTCCGGATGCTCGACGGCCTGCTCGAGGTAAGCCCTCCGATCCTCGTGCTCGAGTACATCGAGGGCCGGGCGACCCTCTAGGATGAGGTCGATGTGCATGGCCTGGCCAGAGCCGCCACCGCGGACGAGACGCGCCTGACGCAGCAGGGGCAGGTGGTGGGGACGTATTCATACATGGCGCCGGAGCAGATGGAGGGCAAGGAGGCAGGACCGGCCGCGGACCTGTACGCGTTGGGGCTGATGGCCTATGAGCTGGTGGTACGACGTCCGGTATTCTCGGCCGCGGCGACGGCGCCAGCCGTGACCCCTCCCATGCGTTTCATGGGGATCATCCCCGACCTCGCCGAGGCCGCGCCTGACGCACCGAGGAGCGTGACGGGGCTGATCACGAGGTGCATCGCCCGTGACCCATCCCAGCGAAGCGTCACGGCACCCGAGCTCATCGCGAAGCTCGAGGAGCTGTCCCCGGAGCAGCTGGGCCGTCGACCTGGTTCGGTCGTCCGGCCGTTGCGCGGTGGCGTGCGGCGTGATCTCGAAGCCACCAAGACGTTCCCGCCGCCGGCGAGCTCTCCAAAGGCCACCCGGCCGACGGGCGTGGTGCTGGTGCTGGCCGGCGCGGCGCTCGGCGTGCTGGGCGCCGTGGCCTGGCGCGGCCTCGGTCGCCCGGTGCCGGCAGCGTCGGCGACACCGACCGGTCGCCCGTCCACGGCGAGCGCCCGACCACGCCTCGAGGTGCGCGGCAGGGAGCTGTTCCTCGAGGTGGAGGCAGGGGAGACAATGACCGGGGCGGTCCGCTGGAGAGAAGGCGACGCCGCTCGTGAACGGCGGTTCGGCCCGGCGCGGAGGCCGTCGATCGCCGTGGGAGGCCCGGCGCTGCGCACGGTCCAACAGGTGGAGGTGGTGCTGGACGGCCTGGGCAGGGTGGACCTGACCCGCCCCATCGAGGAGCGCGTGGCGGTACTGGAGAGCAGGCTCGCTCGGCTCAAGATGGAGACGCTCGTCAGGAGGGCGGCGTTTCTCGTGGGGCGCAAGGTGCAGCCGGACCGGATCGCGCGCGAGGTGAGAGCGCTGCTCCCGCCTGGCCTCGCGGACGAGGTGGAGGCTCTGGGCGCGCTCTGCCGGGGCTGGATCGCCGTCACGGGGGACAGGGTCCTCCAGAGACGGATGCTGGCCGGGATCTACCGGATGGAGGTGCTGAACTCGTACCTGGCGCGCCAGGGGGTGGGCGAGGCCACGTCAGTCTCGGACCTGCTCCCCGAGACGTGGAGGGAACGGCACTACGCTTACGGAGTCAAAGACAGTCCTCGCTTCATCGAACGTCACGGGCGAGACCGGCGCGAACCTCGGATGCGGTTCCAGGGAAGGACGACGGACGCGAGAGTCGCCTGGGGACCGGGGTTCGTCCGGCAGGAGCACTGGCTTGGCGTGTCCGGAGGCCAACCGAGGAACGTCGCCGAGAACCTGCTGCCGGATCGGGAGGATCAGCGTGGTGCACCTGGTTCTGCCGAGTGGGTCCTGGAGTTCCGGCTTACCCCGACAGAGGTAACCTCGAGTCGCGAGCTGTTGCTGGATCTCTACATGGGCGACCCCGGCGACGGGGTCGTGTGGACCGACGTGAATGGACGCCTGGACGTCCCCTTCAGCCGTGCGATCGACAGGCGCGGGCCCCAGACGCACGACCGGTACAGACTGACGATACGCGGGGCGGGCCTTACGACCCCAGCTGGATGCGGAGATGTACAACGACCCGCTGCTGTCCACATTCAAGCGAGGGTCCCACGATTCGAGACCCCGGAGCACCAGCCCAGGGCAAATGTACCAGAGGCAGAGGCGCGACCGGAAGAGCCGAAGGCGTTGCCCGTTGCCAAGGCCCGCCGCTGCCTCTGCGTCATCGGAACCCCAGGTCGCATCCAGAAGTCGCCGGACCGTGGCGGCCTCGGCGGCTTGGTGGGGTCTTTCGGCCGGGCGCGGACCAGCTCCTCAGCCTCCCTGACCGGATGACCACGGTGTCCGGCCCCAGCTTCCCCGCCCGCTGGTCCCACCCCCGGTCCGACTCTCTCAGATCGACCCGGTCCGCAGCGCGATGGTGGCCATCGCGGCCGCCACCAGGTTGCCGCCGGGCTCCCGGGCGGCCTCGAGCATCTTCGCTCCCTCGTCGCCGGCGCCGCCGGAGAGCGCCAGGCAGAGCCGCAACCGCGAGGCCACGTCCGGCTCCCGGGCGCATTCCAGCCCTTTCCGGAACGCGGCTTTCGCCTCGTCGACCCGGTCCATCGCCAGCAGGGCGTTGCCTAGCACCAGGTGCACCGGCGCCAGCTGCGGCCAGTTCTGGAGCGCCTTCCGGGCCAGGTCGCTCTTCAGATCCGGCGGCTGCTCCGCGTCTTCCAGCTCCCGGAGCGTCAGGAACGCCTCGTGGGGCAGACGGCTCGCCGCGAGCTCCCGGGCGAGCCACACCTGCGCCCGGACGTGGAACCAGCCCGGAGCCAGACGCTCGGTCTCGTCGTAGGCCTCGACCGCCTCCGCGGGACGGTTCAGATGCAGCAGCGTGAGCCCCTCGAGGTACCGCGGCTGCGGGTCGTGAGGGTCGGCCCGCGCCGCCTCCCGGAAGGCGATCAGCGCCTGGTCGAACTTCCCGGATGCGGCGAGCCGCTCGCCCCGGGCCGTGGCCGCCAGGGCCGGACGGAGCACCACCCGGTTCCGCTCGAACGCCAGCTGCACCCGTTCGTCAGGCCTCGGCCGCAGGTCGTCGAGCTCCTCCGGTCTGCCCTCGATCATCGCGACGATCCGCACCAGCGGCTCGCCGGCCCGGACGATGGCCGCCAGCTTGCGGTACCGCTGGGCCTCCTGGATCTGGCAGGTCCGGTGGAGGGCGGCGGCGAGCCTCTCGGCTGCCCCGGCCGCCGCCGGGGCGTCCTGGCGATACCGGTGCACCTCGTACAGGTTGCCCAGGGAGGCGAGGAGCCCGTCGGTCTCGTCGTACTGCTCGCACAGCGCCGCCGCCTCCTCGATCAGCTCCGCCGCCCGGTCAGCCTCGCCGCACTGGAAGAGGCAATCGCCCAGCATCCCCAGGGTCACGGGCAGATAGGTGTCGACGCCGCTCCCGGAGAGCCCCTTCACCGACTCGATGATCCGCGAGAGGATCCGCGCGGCCTCGCGGAACCCGTTCTCGTGCATCAGGTCCTGGGCCTGGGCGAGAGTCCGCTGCCACTGCGTCAGCGGGTTGTCTTCGGGGTTGCCCATCAGCTCCTGGATCAGCTCCGGCTGCGAGAGCTCCTCGGCGAAGAACCGGGCCACGGCCATCAGCCCGTGGCCCCAGCGCTGGACGGCGCCTACGTCGTCCCGGATGTGGCTCGGCACCTTCTTCCAGTCCCCAAACGTATCGAGCACCAGGTGCTCATGCTCCCTGCACAGGCGGCCGAGCTCCCCGTCGTCGCCGCGCGCCGCGGCCTCGAAGAGCCTTTCGCGGATCTCGTCCGGATCGGCCTTGGGCCGACCTCGTAGCCAGTCGAATATCATCGGGCTCCCTTGTCGGCCTGGGCCGTCGCCTGGAAGAGATGCTCGATCGCCAGACGGTGGAAACAGGCATCCTGGACCGGGTCGACCGCGGCCAGCGCCGTGGTGACCGCGGAGCGGTCCGCCTCCGGCCGGGCGAACGAGCCCTGCACGGCGATCATCAGGGCGAGAACCAGAGCCGACAGGAAGCGCGCGTTCACTCCGTCCTCCCATCGAGGCGACAGGCCCGTGACCGGCGGACGGGAGACAAGGCGAAAGACGACCGCGGACCGAGGTCCCCCGCCGGGATTGACTACGTGGTCGGGGCGACGAGGGTTGCGTCGCCGGCGAGAGAGAAGGAGGAGGGGATCAGGATGGAGGTCGCGCCCGGGGGCGCGACTCCGATCCGGCGAGGCGCCGGATCTCGAGGCGCTTGCAAAGCGACTCGCGGTCAGATAGCATGGTGGCGCTCCGCCGACCTCGCTCGAATCGATCGATGTCCCGAGCCGCTCGTCGGTGCCACCACGGAGGTTGACCATGAAGTACGCGATCGCCCTGATTCTGGCCCTCGCCCTCGCGCTGCCCGCGTTCGCCGGCTACACGTACCAGACCGCCAAGCACAGCTACTACATCGATGTCCGCAACAGCAACTTCCGCGACATCTGGGGCGCCTACGTGACGGTGTCCGAGTCGGGCACCCACAGCGCCTACGTGAACGTCAGGGCCCAGGGGTACCGGGACGCCCACGGCTATGTCAGCATCAACCCCAGCCAGCATTCGGTGCACGTGCAGATCC
>JACQZM010000097.1:0-8200 GCA_016213885.1 Candidatus Rifleibacteriota bacterium
CCGGCCCGGGCCTGTGATCCTCCGGGGGCCAACGAGAACGAGCACCACCAGGGCGCGACGCCCAGCCCCGGCCCGGCCTTGAACCCCGCCGCCGAGGCGCCCGCCTCCGGAGCGCCGGCTCCGGCGGCCAGCCCGGCCGGAAAGATGGAGTACTACTGCGACACCTGCAAGCTGGTCCAGGAAGCGCCCGGCAAGTGCCCCCAGTGCAAGGGTGATCTGAAGGAGCGGGCCGTGGCGGCCCCGGCCGGCCCCGCGTCCCCCGCGACCGAGCCCGCAGCGAGCCCGGCCCCCGCCGAGACTCCCGGCGTGGCGCCTGGCGCCTCGGCCAGCCCGGCTGCCGACGCGACGGCCAGCCCGGCCCCCGCTGGCGACCCGGCGCCGACCTCGCACCACGAACGGCACAAGGACGATCACAAGGACGACCACAAGGACGACCACAAGGACAAGCACAAGGACGGGCACGGCCACTGATAGTCCGGAGGGCCCTCGCCCGGCGGTCTTCGCCCGGGGCCCGCCCGCGCCGGCGGCGACCCGGTCGCTCCAGGAGGTGTCGCCGTCGGGTTCATCGACTACTTCCCGACCCTGTGGGCGTATCTGCGGGGCCTTCCCCGCGTCTCCCGGCTGCCCACCCACGTGTGGATCGAGCCGACCAACCGGTGCAACCTCCGGTGCCCCATGTGCCCCACCGGCCTTCCGGACGGCGGGGCCAGCTCCGGCTCGATGGATCTCTCGCTGTTTCACCGGGTGGTGGAGCAGCTTCGTGACCGGTCCACCGTGGTCTACCTCCACCTCGCCGGAGAACCGCTGCTCCATCCGGACCTCCCGGAGATGGTCTCCGTGGCCCGCGCACAGGGGACCCTCGTGGGCTTCTTCACCAACGGAACCCTTCTCACCGACGCCCTGGCCAGCCGGCTCATCGGCGCCGGCCTGGACTGGATCGGTTTCTCCTTCGACGGATGGGATCCGGGGTCCCACTCGGCCGTCCGGGTCGGAAGCCGGTTCGAGCAGACCCTGGCCAACGTGGAGCGGTTCCTCGAGACGAGACGCCGTCGGGCCAGCCGCACGCCTCGCGTGACGCTCTCGGTGATCGACCTGCCGCCGGTCCGGACGCCGGCAGGTCGGGCCGGCCTGGACGCCCTGCGGCGGAGGCTGACCTCCCTGGGGCTCGACGAGTTCCAGATCACCCCGGCCCATCGGTGGGCCGGGGCCTCGGTGGCCGACCCGCCCGCCGGAGGGCCGGCCGGGGAAGAGACCGCCCCCTCGACCAGATGCCCGTTTCCCTGGTCCGGTCTCGCGGTCAGGTGGGACGGCACCTACGTGCCGTGCTGCATCGACCTGAGCGGCGCCATGCCGCTGGGCCGCGTCGGGGAGCACCGGCTCGCCGACCTGTGGAACGGCGAGACCATGCAACGGTTCCGGAGCCGGATGGCGAGGCTTGACCTGGACACCCTTCCGCTCTGCAGAAGGTGTCACGTGGTCCGCGACCGTCGCTGGTTCGGGCTACCCCGCCGGGTCTGGGCCGAGCTCCTGGAGACGCTGAGGGTCAGGGGCGGGCGCTGAACCCGGCTCCGATTCGCACAAGCCAAGCTCTGCGGAACAGGTGGGGGATCCTGGCTCCACGGAACAGCAGCCGGACGCCGGTGAACCGCCGGTCCCGGTCCAGAGGTGGGCGAAGACCCGCTCCATCGAATCGAACCGGAACTCCCCGAGAAGCCGGGCCAGCCGCCGGGCCCACCCGTCGAGGCCCCAGTAGTGGATCGCTCTCTCCACCGCCGGGACCGTCAGCACCGGCTGACCCTGGTCCAGCTCCCAGGGGTGCGTGTACAGCACGGCGGCCCGGCCCTGCCGGTTCAGCCGCCTGATGGCCGCCCTGACCAGCCAGCATGGCGCGTTGCGCAGGTAGAATCCGCCGGCCAGCGGGACCGGCACCCCGAACAGCCGGGTGGGGGCCGGCGGGATCTCCCACAGCGGTCGTCCGTCGGCGGAGCGGATGAGATGGGGGTGGGGGGAGCAGCCGAATGTGCCGTAGAACGGGTTCCAGACCGGGAACAGGCTGGAGTCGTAGAGCAGGCCCTGCCGGGCGAGCACATCCACGGCCCACCAGGTGGAGCGTCCGAGGGAGAACCAGGGCGCCCGGAACCCCCGGATCGGCCTCCCCGCGAGCTCGCCGAGAACCCCGACCGCTCGCTTCAGGTCCTCCTGGAACCGTGCGGCGTCGAGCCGGGTGAGCCGGCGGTGGCTGTGGCCGTGACAGGCGACCTCGTGACCCAGCCCGGCGATGCGACGGACCAGCGCCGGTTGCGCCTGGGCCACCTCTCCGACCACGAAGAACGAAGCCCGGGCGCCGGACCGGGCCAGAAGCTCGAGGAGAACGTCGAGGCTCGCCTGCAGACGATCCGGCCAGCCGCCGATCGGGGGCGGGGGCGGTCTGTCGAACGCCTGGTACCACTCCTCGAGGTCCACGGAGAACGCGTTGAGCATGGCGAGCGCCGATCAGTGGAGGTAGCGCACTATCCGGGGCCCCAGCCACCACCGGACGGCGGCGGGCAGCCGTCGCCAGCACCGAGCGGCCAGCCTGAAGAGCGGCCGGTGCGGATCGCGATCCGGCGGGGGGCCGCCGCTGGACATGTGATAGTGGTAGGTCAGCGCGACCTGCTGGCCGCCCCACCGGGCCTTGAACCGGGCTGCCGGCGTGTTCACGCTGCTGCGTCCGAAGTCGTAGACGGCTGCGCCGTGACCGCAGCCGTGCTCGATCCCGGCCCAGCTCACGAGGTAGTTGGCCGAGACCGCCCGGCCTTCCTCGGTCTGGCCCGCGTAGATCGGCGCCAGCAGACCGAACCCCTCCACCACGAAGTCGGCGGCCACGGTCCGGCCCTGCCGGGTCGCCCTGAAGATCGTGGCTCCCTCACCGAACGAGTCCAGGAGCGCCCTGAAGAACGGCTCACCGAAACCGGGGGAGCCGAGCCTGTCCATGGCAGAGCGGTAGACGAGCATGAACTCGGCCAGGTCGCGGCCCTCCCGTCCGCTCACCACCACCGTCCCGAGCTTCCTGGCCTTTCGCACGGCCGTGCGGATCTTCCCGGGGAGGCGCGACCAGACCGATTCGGCCGACCGATCCAGGGCGATCCGGTACGTCACGTACCGGTCCGGGACCGACGCCAGGCCCGGGGCCGGAGCCGGGCGCTCCGCGGTGCGGAGCTCCAGGTACGCCAGGCCTCGCTCCTCGGTCTCGCGGACGGCCCGGGTGATCAGGGCGGACCGGGCCGACGCCTCCGGCGCGATCGGGCCCGCGTGGTTGGCCGCGGGCACGGAGACCAGGAAGGGGCGACCCCAAGGCGGGCTGACCGTGAAGAGCGGGAGCACTCCGACGATGGCGCCCTGCTGCCGGGCCACAAGGTGGGCGGCTCCATGACCGAGGCCGGCCACCAGCGCCGCATGCCACGGCCTCGCGTGGAAAGGAGTGGCGCCGGGGGAGCGCCGGAGGAAGGCCTCCCACTCCGGCCAGTCCCGCTCGTCGGCCAGACCGCACTCGATGCCGTCCATCAGCGGGTTCCGCCCTGCCCGACGAGGATCAGCCCGGCGATGATGAGCGCCGCGCCCAGCCACCGCTGCGGGGTGATGTGCTCGCCGAAGAGGACCACGGCGCATCCCAGAACCACCAGGTTGTTGACGCTGAAGTAGAGGTTGGCCTCGTGGAAGGTGAACTCCGACAGGACGGCGAGCCAGAACAGCGTACCCGACGCGTAGGCCAGCAGACCGACCCAGAGCCACGCCGAACCGGCCATCCGGATGAGCATCGGCCCGACCGGCTCCTTGCCCACGTGAACGCCGTTGATCTGCTGCACCCCGAGCTTGAGGAAGATCTGGGCGGACACGCTGAGCAGCACGCACAGGGTCAATATCACCAGTCCACGCCATGTATGAGCCGAGTCGGTCCCCATCCCAGGTCTCCTTTCCCGTCGGTCCGTCGACCGTGTCTTGCCGATGATACGGCATCACGACCACCTTGTGGGCCGGTCCGGGCCGCCTGTCACAGCAGCGGCCCGGCCTCCGACCGCTCCGAGCGTCCCGGCCCGAGCCAGAGCACCAGGATGAACGGCAGGACCCAGAGGATTGGTCGGCCGGGGGCGCCCGGCGAGAACAGCTGGGAGAACGCCACGGCCGCCCCTCCCAGGAGCGCCAGCGGCCATGGGTGGCCGCGGAGGCTCCCCCCCCGGAACGTCCACGCTGTCAGCGTCACCAGTCCCAGGAACGGCAGATAGGCCGCCTGCAGCGCTCCGCGGGATCCGGCCGGTGACGGCCCCGGTCGCCTCCTCGGCCATCAGCCTGGCCGGACCCGACGGCTCCAGGATCACCGGCGCGAAGAGCAGCCCCAGGACCAGCATCGCCGCCGCGGCCAGCCGCGACCGGGGCTCGTCCGCGTCGCAAGCGCCGCGGCCGAGCCGGGCGGCATCGTTCGACATGGGGGGCCCTTCGCTTCGCTCATTCCGCCCCCCAAACCCCCTTCGGGCTCGCCCTCCGGGCGAGCCCGGAGGTGGGGCGGCCATGAAGACCGGGAGCAGGGCGATCGGGTGGAACGTCGTCGCGGCCAGGACGCCCAGACCCAGGCCGGTCAGCGCCCACCGCCGGGCGATGAACGCCACGAGGAGCCAGACCGTGAGCACCCCGGGCAGGAGGTTGTCGAGCCAGCCGGTGTAGGCGGAGCCAGGGACGTGGGGCAGGATCGACCAGACGAACACGGAGGCGGCGCTCCCCTCCCTGCCGGCGAGCAGCGCTCCCAGAAGATGACAGCCGGCGAAGCCGAGCACGAGCAGCGCCACCGTGGTCAGCCGTACCGCCGCGTTGTAGTCCTCGAAGACGTTGCCCGGCGGAAACAGCGCCGCCGCGGGAACCAGAGCGACGAAGGTGCCAGGGCCCTGGGGGCACCGGAGCCGCGGACGGTCCGCCGGGCCGAGGAAGCGGCCGTAGGGGAGCTTGCCCTCCAGGAGCGCCCGGGCGCCGAGAACGCCCACCAGCGCCGACTCGTCGAGATGAGAGGCCGTCTGGGCGGACCGGGGCCGCGGGAAAGGGTGGACCAGGGCCAGGCCGATCGCCATGACCAGCCCGGCCACGGCCAGCCTCTCCATCAGCCGGGTCGGGGCCGGGGGCGGGCCCGGGGGCGGCGGGACGAGAGCGGCCGCGAGCAGGCGAGGCACCAGGTAGAACAGCGGCAGCCAGCCCAGGACCGTCGTGACCGGCAGCGGTCCCAGCCTGTGGTCTCCCAGGGCCGACCAGAGGCCCAGGACCACCAGGTCCAGGTTGCGCCACGAGAACGGTCTGGACCGGTCGAACAGGCACCCCACCACCAGGATGATCAGGGCGTCGAACCAGAGGAACCGGTGCCACGGCAGCGCCGGGAAGAAGATCTGGTACCAGGTGTCCGACGTGTTCATGAGGCCGTACGCGACCGTCTCCTCGGGGTCGGGTCAGGGGCGCTCCTCGGGTGCAGTCTACCAGCCCGGCCGGGTCCTGTCCGCTGTCCCGGGCCGCAACTTTGGCCGGTGGACGGTGCTCGGAGCCGCACTGTACGATGAGCGGCATCGTGAGAGTCGCATTCCTGGTGACCGACTTCGTCGCCCCGTGGGACGAGGGTGGCAAGAACAACGTGCGGGGGCTGGTGGACCACCTGGGTCGCGACTGGGAGTTGACGTTTCTCGGCCTCTCTGACCGGTCGAGGACGTGCGCCTACCGGGAGTGGGGTGTCCACCTGGTGGCCTCTCCGGGATTCGGCTCACCGTGGCGTCGCCTGACCTACCCGCTGGGATGCCTGAACCTGATCCGCCGTGGAACCGCCCTCCTCGGCCAGCGGCCCCCGGACGTGATCGTCTCGTACCTCGAGACCGCCTCCAGCGCCCTGGTCGGACGGACGCTGCGGCGGCTGGTCGCGCCCCGGGCGCTGCTGGTTCACGTCGTGTGGAACGACTGGTACGAGCCCGGACCGGCCCCGCCCGGCGTGTGGCTCACGGAGCACCTGCCGAACCTGGTGATGAACGGGCGCTGGCTCTCCGGGGCCGGCCTCCGGGGCGTCGACTGCATCCTGGCGACGAGCCGCTGGCTCGCCGATCAGGTGGGACGGCTCGGGCTGCCGGTTCCACCCTGGGTGGGCACCGGCGTGGACACCGGGCGATTCCGCATCGTCCGGCCGGTGGCTGGCCGTCCCCCGCTCGTCATCGGATACCTGGGCCACCTGACCCACGCCAAGGGCGTCTCGGACCTCCTGGAGGCGGCGACGCCGCTTCTGGAGTCGCTGGACTGCAGATTGAAGCTCGCCGTGACCGGCGGCGAGGAGAGCAGCCTGCTGGACCGGATCTCCCACCGGAGGATCCAGGTCGAGGGTCGAGTCGACCCGGTGGAGTTCTTCAACTCCTGCGACCTGGTCGTGGTCCCTCGACGGTCCAGCCACGGATCGGTCTCCTACCCGAACACGGTGCTGGAGGCGATGGCCTGCGGCCGGCCGGTCCTCGCCACGGACCTGCCCGGCATCCGTGAGGTGATCCGCGATCGGATCGATGGCCACCTGGTGCCTCCGGGCGATCCGGCTGCGCTGGGAGCCCGGCTCCGTGAGGTCGTCACGGCGGCAGGGACGCTGTCCGCCGTCGGCCTGAGGGCCCGGGAGCGGGTCGAGCAGGAGTTCTCCTGGGCCAGACTCGCCCCGAGGACCGCCGACCTCATCGAAGATCGCTGGCGAGCCCGATGCATCGGGTAGGATCCATGGAACCGGGAATTTCGTCCTTACTAGATGATGGTGGCGGCTCACGTCACCTGGTTCGACCGTTCCCTCGAGAACCACAGGATATCGATGACGGGCCTGTCGAGAGCGCCCGGTCTCGGAGGGGCCGACGGTCGGACCGGCTGCGCGGGAGGTTCCAGGACGATGGATCGCCTTGTCGGAAGAACAGGTCCCGGACGGTTTCGGTGCGGGATGGCGCTGGTGCTCATCCTTGCCGGCGTTACTCTGGCCTCGCTTTCGATCACGTCGCTCTATCTGATGATGCGGTCAGGAGTGAAGCGCACCGCGTTCATCCGGGTGGACACCGAGCACCTCTACCTGGCCGAAGCGGTGTTCGCCAACGCCCTGAACCGGCTGAAGAAGACCACGTGGGATCTCCGGTACTACGCCCGCCTCAAGGATCCGACCAGGCCCCAGTCGGAGGTGACCGTGGGGGCCTACGGGGGCGGCGAGTACACGCTGGTGGTGTCCGACGTGGCCAGCGCCGCGGGGACCCCCACCCCCAACCTCACGGACCTGTTCATCCGCATGAGCTACCAGGGGAACGCCAAGAACATCGCCAGCCGCGTGCGCTACAGCCCGCCGACCGTGCACAGGCCCTCTCCCTACGCCATGCTCCGGCTCTCCGAGGTGCCCCAGGATCTCCGGCAGGCCGGCGCCCAGACCCAGGTGGCCGGCACGTTCACCCAGGACTCGGCGAGCCAGGCCGACAACGAGGCGGCGGCCCAGGTCATCGGCCGGGAGGTCCAGAAGATGGCCTCGGTCGGGGTGTCGGCGCCCTCGCCGGCCCAGATCGCCAGGACGATCGTCTCGACCAACTTCACCGCCAGGATCTCCGCGGAGAAGGTGACCACGGAAGCCCTGGTCCAGGGGGACCAGGCCTACCACAACAACGGCCATGCGGGCCAGTTCGACGCCGCGCGGACCGCGTATTCGGCGGCCAGGACCGCGGCCCAGGCCCAGTCGGGCAACCCGGACGATTTCAAGGCGAACTACCCCAGGGCGCTCTACGGGCTGGCCAGAGCCTATCTCGGGCTGGCCGAGGCGCTGGCCAACACCACCGAGGAGGACACCCCGGCGAACCTGGCGGCCCGGAACAACGACCTGGCGAACGCCAAGCTGGCCCTGGACGAGATCCGGAACAACTTCGCCGGCTCCTCGCTCGCTCCGCTGGCGATCATCGGGCTGGCCAAGGTCGCCTTCCTGCAGAGCCCCGACGCCAACGGTCGGACCAACGCCCTGGCCAAGCTGGCCGAGCTGGATCCGTTCAAGTGCTGGCACCTCTGGGGCGAGGACAGGCCTCTCGTCTCGGACCAGCCCAACAACAGCGTGCTGAACCTGCTCCGGTTCGCGTATCAGAACAACGTCGCCGCCATCGACAGGTCGCCACCTCCGGAGGACTGCTGGAACATCTGGGCCGTGAACCTGAGC
>JACQZM010000097.1:8291-27264 GCA_016213885.1 Candidatus Rifleibacteriota bacterium
GGCGAACCGCGAGGCGGTGCAGCTCACGGTGCTTCCCGATCTCGACAGGGAGTCCCCTCCGGCCACCCTGGACAAGGACCTGGTCACCCTGAGCTACGACGGAGGGAAGGTCGGGTTCCGGGTGATCGAGCGGGCCGGTAGCGTGTCGGTCCAGAGGGTCTACACGATGGACCTCGACGGGACCAACCTGCGGGAGATCCGGGATGCGGCGCCGGGCGACAGGAGCTGCGGCTGGCAGCCGGACTGGTTCGCCCCCTGGAAGGCCGACAACTCCCGGTATCCGCCCGGCACCGCCGCCGTGGCGCCGCCTTCGGCCTCGAGGATGGTGAACGATCCGCTGGCGAACGAGAGCACCGCGCTCGTGGCCAGGGCGCTCTCGACCTTCGTGGCCAGTCTCACCCGGGCGCTCGCGACCCCGGGACTGCCGCCAGGGCAGGCCAACCACCTGCAAGACGTCAAGGCCGTCATCGTGCTGATCCAGGGGATGCCGGGCGGCACGGCCTGGACCAGCGCCTCGCCGCCAGCCGCCGCGGCGATCCCGCCCGGCGGACCGACGTCCAGCTGGGACGACGTCAAGGGGCGGCTCATCTTCCGGCTGAACCAGGTGACGGGTCAGTTCAGCGGGGACCAGCAGAGGGCGATGCAGCGGTGGTGCTCGGGCCTCCAGATGCTGTTCGACGGGTGCAGGGAGTACAAGACCGGCAACAAGGCCGACGGCATGCAGGAGCTGGTGCTTGCCAGCCAGCTGTTCCACGACTGGCCGATCTGCTCCGGTGAGAGGTTCCCGAAGTCCTCGATCCCCAAGGCGCCGAAGAGCTCCGACGGCCATCACCAGGACGACTACGGGCACTGATCGGCCGCGGGCGTGATCGCGGACGGCGTCGCCGGTCGAGTCCGGCGAGACGGACCTTGGGCAACGAGCAGATGCTGGTGCGGGCAGAGCGCGAGGTCACGGCGCTGCGGATGTGCAAGCACCAGAACATCCCCAAGGTGTTCGACTTCGAGCTGACGCCGGCCAGGGGCTACGTGGCCATCGAGCTCATAGACGGGAAGAACCTGGACGAGCTCATCGAGGAGCGTGGCAAGCCGCTGTCGAACGATCAGATCTTCCGGATCGCCCGGGCCGTGGCCGGGGCTCTCGCCTTCTGCCACGCCAGGGGGCTCTTCCACCGGGACATCAAGCCGGCCAACATCGTCATCGAGAAGGGGACCGGACGCACGGCGCTGCTCGACTTCGGCATCGTGAAGGCAGTGAACCTGAGGAACATCTCGCTGGCCGGCAACCGGGTGATGGGGACGTTCTGCTACCTCGCCCCGGAGCAGGTCATGAACTGGCCGGTGGACCAGCGCACCGACATCTACCAGCTGGCCCTGGTGATCTACAAGATGGTCACGGCGCTCGACCCTCCCCCGTCCACGGACCTCGACACGGGGACCCTGGCGTTCCGGCTCGGTGCCATTCCCAGCTTGAACCCCCACGCCCCGTCGACGATGCAGAACTTCTTGAACAACTGCCTCAGGCTGAACGCGGCCCGCCGTTACCCCACGGTCCACGATATGCTGGACGGGCTCGATCGGCTCGAGAAGGGGCTCCCGGTGGAGCCGCTGACCGGCAAGAGGGCGGCGCCCCCCACGCCGCCGCTGCCCACGGCCGGCCCGCCTCCGAAGCAGGAGTCCCGCCCCGTGGGGATCCAGGCGGTGAGACAGCGGGTGCTCAAGAAGGTCCGGGATGCCGAGGCGATCGAGACCGAGGCGACCGAGACCGAGGCGACCGATTCCGGGACAGCCGGGGGCGCTCCCGAGCCGCCTGGGGTCGCCGGACCCACCGGAGCGACACCGGTCCCCCGGCCCCCGGAGCCGGTGGCCGCCCCGAGCGGGTCGGTCGGCCGCGGGTGGCTCGCCGCCGTCTGCCTCGCCCTGGCCACCATCGTCGTCGTGGTCTGGCTGGTGGCGGGGCGCTGACGAAGCCGCCGGCTACCCGAACACCCGGGCGAGCTCGTCTGGCTCGAAGCGGCGCAGCGGGGCGAGCCCGTCGGCGGTCCGGACCGCCACCTCGCCGGGGCGGTCGGTGACCTGGCCCACCACGGTCGCCGGGACGTTCCCGGCGCCAAGCGCGCTCACCACCGGCCCGGCGTCGGAGGGATCCACGGCGATCAGCAGCGCCCCGGAGGCGATGAGGCCCCAGGGATCCAGCCCCGTGACCCGGCACACCTCCAAGGTCTCCGGGAAGAACGGCACGGCGCACTCGTCGATGAGCATGCCGACGCCCGAAGCCTGCGCCATCTCCACCAGCCCCGTGGAAAGACCGCCCTCCGTGGGGTCGTGCATGGCGTGGACCCGGCAGCTCTGGACGGCCAGAGCCGCGTCGCGGACCACGCTGATCCCCGGATCGGTGAGGAACCGGCGGCACCGTTCGATGAGCCGCTCGTCCAGGCCGACCAGACGGTCCGGCTTCTCCCGGGCGAGGATCGCCGTCCCCTCCACGGCGATCCCCTTGGTCAGGACCACGGCATCGCCGGGACGGGCCCCGGCCGCGGTGACGAGGCGGTCCCGGGCGACCTCGCCCAGCATCATGCCGACCACGATCGGGCGGTCGAGCCCGTGGGTGATCTCGGTGTGTCCGCCGACGAGGCTGGCGCCGATGGCCGCGCACGCCGCGTCGAGGTCATCGACGATCCGCCTGGCCATCGCTCGATCCGCCCTTCCTCCGGGCAGAAGGACCGTCGCCAGGAACCACCGCGGCGTCGCGCCGGTCGTGGCGATGTCGTTGGCGTTGATCTGGACGGCGTACCAGCCGATCGAGTCGGCGGCGAACGTGATCGGGTCGGTCTTGGCGACCAGGAGCCGGTCGCCCATGTCGATGACCGCGGCATCCAGGCCGATCCCCGGGCCGACGACGACCCGGGGGTCCCTGGCGCCGAGGGTCTTCAAGAGCGCCGCAAGCGTGTCCGCCGGGAGCTTCCCCGGTGGAAGAGGCGCGTCATCGGAAGTTGCCATGCGGTGGCCGGGTTGGGGTCACCGTCCCCGTCGTCCGCCCCCACCGTGTCCGCCTCCGCGCCCTCCGTGCCCTCCGTGCCCTCCGTGCCCTCCGCCCCCGAAGCCCGAGGAGCCGCGGGAGAACGACGGGCCGGACGAGCCAGACGACCGACCCGAGTGGCGGCCTCCACCTCCTCCGGAGTAGCTCCTGCCGCCGGCGCTCGGGCTCCAGCTCCGGTAGGAGCCTCCACCCGACGAACCTCTTCCGCTCCAGCTCCGGTAGGTGCCTCCCCCGATCGAGGGGCTCGGGCTCGAGCCGCGGTAGGAGCCTCCACCCGTCGCGCCCCTGCCGCTCCAGCCCCGGTAGGTTCCTCCCCCGGAGGACCCGTACCGTCCGATCGCCCCTGCGCCGGAGCCGCCGGCTCGACCGCCGTAGCCCGAACCTCGCGGTGTGCCGGTATACCCGGTGTGAGGGTGGACACGGCGGCCCGAGCCGCCACGGTGCCACCGGCCGTGTCTGCCGCCGTATCTGCCGTAGTATCTGCCGTAATACGGGTACGTGTAGTACGGGTAGGACGGGTAAGAATAGTAGTAGTCGTAGTAGACCGGCGGGGACACGTAGATCGGCTCCTCTTCGTACACATACGTCGGCGGAGTCTCATACGCGTAGGCCGGAGGGGGCTCCTCGGCGCCCGGAGGCACTTGCTCCGGGGGCGGATAGGCCTGGGGGGGCGGCGGCTGAGGCGGCTCGGCCCCGTTCGCCGGCGGCGGCCCTTCAGGGGTGCCGGGCGTCATGGCCCGGAAAGGCGGGGCCGTCTGGATCGACCCGGACGACTGCTGCCACGCCGGCGCCGAAGGGTCTGTCAGATCGATGATCTTGTCGACCGTCGACTTGCGGGGGAAGAACTGGTTGTACACCCGCTCCTCGCCGGTGCCGGCCAGCCGGACCACCACCTGGTGGTACCCACCGGGAATGCCCCCCATCTTCAGAGGCACCGTGCCCACCGCGTTGCCGTCCAGAAACACCGTGGCCCCCGCCGGTCCCCGGACCTCCAGGGTTCCGTCGGCCAGGGCTGCACCGGCCTGAGCCACCAGGAGCAGCACCGCGAGCCAAGACCGAGGGTTCATCGAGATCGACCTCCCGTGAGTCGGTACGAGATCAGCGCGCGATCGCCGTGAGAATTCGAGAAACGGTGTATCGAGGGGATCGCCAGGAGCGGCCGGGGTCGCTTCCACCCGAGTCTTGGTTGTGTGCGGGGCCTCCGGGGTTGCGGTCTGTTGTCGGCACCCCGAGGAACCCGGCCCATCATGCCCGCCGGAGTGCCGATCCAGCTGCATTCTACCATCACGCGACCCGGACCGCTCGTGACCGGCCACACGATCGACACGATCCTGGCAGATGTGGCATTGTCACGGCATCGGCGCTAGAATCGATTCGTCTCCGGGGGCCCCGTGGTCTCCACCGCCCGGTCTCGAGGTGCCGCTCGATGAGTCAAGACAGCCCCGTGAGCTACAACTGTCCGGTATGCGCGTGTCCGCTCTCCGGCGAGGTGGATGTCTGCACCTCGTGCAAGACACCGCACCACAAGGACTGCGCCCGTTTCGTGGGTCGATGCGCCATGTTCGGCTGCGGGGCGTACGAGTTCCTGAGCCTCGATGCCGAGGCCGCCAAGGTGTTCGTCACCGACGCCATCATCGATGGCCGCCAGTCCGGGGCCGACCTGGACCTGACCACGACCACCCGGACCGGTCTGCGGCGAGGCATCCTCTCACGACTCCGCGCGTCGGTCCAGCTGCTCAGGTGCAACCCCGGCATCGCCTTCTCCCTCGGCGCGTTCGTCGCCGTCCTCAACCTGCTCCCCATGCCGTTGCCGTTCCTCGGTTTCATCCTCGGACAGGCCATGCTGGTGGTCCTGTTCACCGCCAGGGCCAAGGGCAAGGAGTCGACCTTTCGAGAGGCGCTCAGCCTGACGAACCAGAGGGGCGGCAGGATCATCCTGACCGGGCTCGCCAGCAGCTTCGCCTTCGGCATACCGCTCGGGATCGGTGTCGGCCTCATCGCCGTGGGGCTGTCGGCCTTCAAGCTCCTGTTTCTCATCCCCGGCCTGCTGTTCGCCCTGCTCGGGGCGCGCCTGATGGTCAACTACCAGCTGGTTCCGATCGTGGCGGCCATGGGACGCGACGAGGAGCCGGACAACGCCCTCTCGAGGAGCTCCGAGCTGGTGGGTGTCGGCTTCTGGCAGGTCGCGGGGAGCATGCTGCTGGGCTTGCTCGCCGGCGGGGCTCTCGGCGGTCTCCTCGAGGCGAACTTCCCGCTGATAGGCGTCCTGATCAACTCCGCGCTCTTCATGGTCTCGAACACGTACTGGCTGCTCTACTACCTGGAGGCCCGGCGCGTGCGGGAGCAGCACTATCTCCCCCACGCCCCGGAGCACTTCTTGCCCGACGGTCGCCAGCCCTGAGCTCCCGGGCCGCGCGTCACGATCGCCCCGCGCCCGGCGCGGCTACATCTCCCGGGGCTGACCGGTGGACTCCAGGACGGCGCTCCAGAGCCGACCATGGGTGTCTATCTTCTTGCGATGGGAAGTGGCCAGAGGGATCGGAACGTGGGTGAACTCGCCCTTCCAGTACCCGACCACCATGTTGGTGAACCCCGCCATGCCCGCGTGGGCGGCGTTGTGGCCCAGAAGCAGGCAGAACGCCGAGTCGTGCGGGTCCGCCGGCATGCTCCGGATCATGTAGCTGGGATCGATGTACTTCAGCGACAAGTCCAGCTTCTCGCTCCGGAAGAAGGCGGTGATCCGGTCTTTCAGGAACAGGCCGATGTCCCCGAACTTGACGTTGCCGGACGCATCCTTCTCGTTCGTCGCCGTCAGCAGGTCCTGTCCAGCCCCCTCTCCGGCCACGATGACCGCATGGCGGCGCCTCTCGAGCCGCCTCTTCAGAGAGTCGAGCAGCCCGGCCAGGGAGAACCTGACCTCCGGCACCAGGCAGTAGTTCACCTCGCTGTTGGCCAGGGTGGCATAGCCCGCGATGAACCCGGACTCGCGGCCCATGAGCTTCACCAGCCCGATGCCGTTGCGGGCCCCTTGAGCCTCGGCATGGGCCGAGGAGATCGCCCGCCGCGACTCGGAGACCGCGGTCTGGAAGCCGAACGACTGCTGAACGTACGAGATGTCGTTGTCTATCGTCTTGGGGACGCCGACCACGCCGATCTTCAGACCGCGCCGACCGATCTCCTCGGCGATGGCCGAGGCGCCCTTGAGCGTCCCGTCCCCGCCGATGGTGAAGAGAAGGCCCACGTTCATCCGCTCGAGGGTGTCGACCATGTCCGCCGGGTCCTGGGGGCCGCGGGAGGAGCCCAGGATCGTGCCGCCCTCCTGGTGGATGTCGGAGACGCGCTCGGGGTCGAGCTCCAGCGGTTCGTGGCCGTACCCGGCAGCAAGCCCCTCGAAACCGTAACGGAAGCCGAAGATCGTCCGGATGCCGTAGTGGTGGCTCAGGGAGAGGACGATGGCCCGGATCACGTTGTTGAGACCGGGGCAGAGCCCCCCGCAGGTGACGATGCCGCACTTGAGCTTCGAGGGGTCGAAGTAGAGCTTCGACCGCGGGCCGGCACACTCGAACTGCGGGGGCTTCCGGCCTGCCGCCATGATCTCCGCGACGTGCTTGAAGTCGCAGTGGTAGAGCACTCTGGCATCGTCGTCGATGAACTCGCTCCCCGACATCGGCGACCTCACCCGGCATTCGCCCAGGCGTGTCGTGGTGAAGTCCAGGTTCACGTCGGTCATGGATCGTCCTCCTCCGTGATCGTCGATCATCGGCCCTTGCCCGGGCCCGAGGTCCGTCGGGACGGATGAACCGTCGGGGCGAACTTCTCGGCGCAGCCGGGGCAGATCCCGTGGCTGAACTCCAGGTCGAGGCGGCTGGCAAAGTAGGTGTCCACGTTCTCCCAGTAGTCCGAATCGTCCCGGACTCTCTTGCACCAGGCGCAGATCGGCAACAGACCCTTGAGCTGGACGAGCTCGCTGATGTCCTCCAGGGTCAACAGCACGTACGTCGCCCCGTCGCAGTCGAAGGCGCTGGCCGTGACGAGGGCGTACACCTCGGCCACCTCCCGGCCGCGGACCAGCTCCATCCTCGCCCGCCGACGGACCACCTTGCGACCGGCCAGAGCCTCGCCCACGGAGCCCCGGACAACGCAGTCGGAGCAGGCCGAAGAGCGCCCGCACCCGTCCGGCGTCTCCGCGGCCCGGATGCAGTGTAGCGCCTCGCCGCCACGCCTCTTGAGCACGCCGTCCGTGCCCTCGGCCATCATCGGCGCCGCGGCGAAGTTGTAGGCCACGACCCGGAGGTCCTCCTCGACGATCAGGACCGGCGAGGGGAAGGCGTCCATGATGCACTTGTAGAAAGCCAGGCTGGTTTTCCGAGGGTCGGCCATAATATGTGGAAGGTCGGAGGATCGGCGAGAGGCAGCGCCCGTCGACGACGAGCGGTCCGCCACGGCCCCGGAACCGGGATCGTCCGGCGACGTGACGAGCCGCGGCGTCCAGTCTACCCGGAGAGACCGCCCGGGAAGAAGGGGGTTGTGGGCCAAGACCCGGCGCCTCGCCGGGTCCGCGTCGCAAGACCCGGCGCCTCGCCGGGTCCGAGTCGCGCCCCCGAGCGCGACCTCCAACCGGGCCAGCTCTGACCCGGGCGGCGACCCCGGGAGCCGGAGGGGAGATGTCCGTGAGCGAGCCAGCCTCCGCGCCGAGCCCGAAGGGGGCGTCGACCCGGCAGGCCCCGGGGCAATCGATCCGATGGTGGCACCTGGCGGCGGCCGTGCTCGGCGCGGCGCTGGTCGTGTTCGCCTATGCGTCGATTCTCGTCTCGAACGCCTTGCCGCCGCTGGCCCCGGTGGTGGCGACGACCCTCGAGCCGCTGGTCGGCCGGCCGCCGGCCCTCGAGGTGGGCGACCGGGCCTCGTTGAGAGACGCCTGTCGATCCGCTCCCAACCCCCGCTGCAGGGCGCTGATCGAGTCCCACCGGGAGCTCATCGACCGGGCCATCACCCTGACGGCGGGTCCACGACTGCCGTCCCTGACGGCCGAGCCGGCGACGACGGTCAGCGCCGACCTGGTGGACCTCCTCGTCGCCCGGGGGGCTCTGTTCGCGCGCGATCAGCAACGCGAGCAGGCGATCGCCACGTGGATCGCCGCCCTGCGAGTGGCCCGGGTCGTTTACCGGGGCGGGCCCGAGGGGCCCACTCTGAGCACGATCCGCCTCGGCTCCGCCCTCGAGTGCAGCGTCTTCACGGCGCTGCACGACGGCATGGACATGGCGGTGGTGGTGCTCGACGTGGCGATCCGGTTGCTGAACGAGCTGACGCGCCGAAGCCGTGAGATGCCCAGGCTGTCCGACGTGGTGGCGGCAGAGCAGCGCCGGGTCGGGCGCACCCTGGACCTGTTCGCTCGCGACGGACGGTGGCCCGCGGGGCTGGTCGGAAGCCGGTGGCTTCCGCTCTGGATCGCCCACTCCGACCGGGCTGACCGCGCCGCGGTGGCCGAACGGCTCAAGCGGGATGCGACGCGGTTCCACCAGGGGCAGCTCGAGGCCATGACGCAGGGGCGGCCGCTGCCAGCTCCCCGGGCGGATCTCATGGACCCGTCGGAGTCCTGGGCCTGCCTCACGGCGGACCTGGGCCGGGCCGAGAGCCTGTGCGGCCTGTTCGTGCACGACGTCGGGTACGACCTGGCTCTGCGGACCTTCTCGGCCACACAGGTGAGACCGGTGCCGGAGCTGGCCTCCGTCCTGGGCGCCCGCGATGGGGATGTCCGTTTCCTGGCCGCACGGTGCCTGGACCTCGTTGGAGGTCGGCTGTGACCACTCGCCTCGACGACGACCTCCTGGAGCGGACGATCTGGGTCCAGGAGTCGCCTCCGCCGCCGCTCTTCGCGAGGCGGGCGGCTGCCGCCCCCTCCGGGATCGCCGGACCGCGCCGCGTCCACTACCGCACGGTCCGATGGATGGTCCGCATCTGCGTGGCGCTCTTCCTGCTCTTCCTGTCCGGCCCGGTGCTGGCCCCCCGGGCCGATTTCAGCCCGTGCGGGGCGACCTCCCGGATGTTGCCGCCGTACGTCGTCGAAGAGACCCCGTGCGCCTACCCCGACGAGCTGTTCCGGCTGGCGGCGTGGGGCTCGCTCGAGCTCCCGTTCTACCCGAGGAACCGCGCGCCCGTGGACGCGAAACGGAACGCACGCATCCTGGACCGGATCGTCGCCATGCTCGACTCCGGGTCGAGCGGGCCGATCCTGTCCGTCCCCTCCGGTCTGACCGCCACGACCGTTCCTAACCTGCTGCTGGCCAGGGGTTACCTCCGGGCTGCCATGGGCCAGCCCGATGAGGCGATGCAGAGCTGGATGGCGGCCCTCCGGTGCGGCCGGTTGCTCCAGCAGGGAACGCCCTACGGCCCGGACGCCTGGACGCTGATACTGGGCCTGAACGTGGAGCTCGGCGCGATCAGGGCGTTCAGAACGTACCTCACGGAGGGCAAGCCGCCCCAGAAGCATCTGAAGCTGATCCAGACGGCGCTCGATCGGTTCCGCGCCCCTGAGCTGAAGGCGCTGTGGCGGTGCGAGATCGACAGGATGCACGCCGTGCTCGACGAGTACGCCCTCTCGAATCGACTGGGCGACTGCGATCAGGAGCTCGGTTCCGGGGCCATGATCCCGCTCCGGCTGGTGCTGCCGTGGATGCCGGGGCGCCGCAGGCCGGTGGCGGAGGCGCTCCATGCCCGGCTGCGGTCCTTCGACGAGGCTCTCTCGAGGAGGTTCGACAAGATTCGATCCCCCCGGACGTTCGACCGGCGGGTCCTGTCGGCCCTGCGGGACGAGGCGAAGAGGACGCCGGTCCCCGGTCCCGAGGTGACGCCGCTGCAGTTGATGGGCAGCGTCACCGTCGGCTACGGCACCGTGCCGGTCGCCACCCGGTTGCTGGCCTGGAGCTGCTGGCAACGCCTGTACATGATGGCCCTCGTCGACCAGAGGCTGACGCTGCTCATGCTCCGGCAGTCGCAGCTCATGACTTCTCTTCGGACCGGGCCGACCGGGTCGACCCGGCCAGCAGGAGGGATCGGTCGATGAGCTCCTGGATGATGCCGCTGGCCGAGGAGGAGAGGGGCGATCGGGAGCGGCTGCTGGCTCGTCTCGAGACGGTGAGGCTGCGGATCGAGGCGCGGGTCGCTACCCACGAGCGGCTCCAGGGCTGGGTGATCGCCTTTCTGTTCGTCGCGCTCGGGACGATTCCGCTCATGGCGTCGGAGCCCGGCCGGATCCTGTTCGGCGGGTTCAACCCGGTCGCGGTGGTGGTCGTGTTGCTGCTGCTGCTGCTCGCCGGCCTCATCGATGCCAGAGCGGCCCGGCAGAGCGACAGCGACCTGTTCGAGGCGCTCAGTCTCGCTGCGTATCTGGATGCCACCCCGGCGAGCGATCCCGAGCTGTCGTTCCACGACGCCGTGGCAGTGACGCTGGGCCTGACCACGGACCAGGAGCCGGCTCAGCCGTCCCCGTAACGGCACGAGCCTGATCCCCCGGCACCCCAGGATCCCCCACCCGTTTCGCGGAGTCGGGTCTGCGATCAGGCCTGGGTGGGAGTCCGGGGCGCGGTCACCAGCCGCTGCCTCACCTGGTCGATCGCCAGGGCGATGCCCGACCGCTCACCTGCCGTGAGCTGGACGCCGCGATAGGCGATCTGGTAGTACGACTCGGTGATGACCCCGGCCGGGTCGGCGAGCGACGGCAGCTTCTCGGCTATCCTCCGCTGGAACTCCCGCGGCGTCTCGCTGCCGCGCTTGACCAGGTTGGTCCCCTCCAGGATCCGCAGCAGATCGTGGTAGAACGCCTCCTCCGGCGGATACGCGGCGGTCCTCCCGATCCTCCGGAGGACCTTCCTGAGCCAGGCCAGCAACGTGGCGAGAAGCGCCCAGAGCTTCTGCAGAGCTCTCCGGATCCGGGGGGACAGCTTGTAGAGCGCGGCCAGCAGCACGGCCAGCCCCGCCAGCATTCCCAGGAGCCCCTTGACGCGCTGCCTGTTCCACCACTCCCGGATCGCTATCTCGGCGTCCATGAAGAACTGGTAGATGGCGTGCAACAGGCTCGACTGCATGCTGACGGAGAAGCTCACCACCCACGTCTGCCACTCGAAGTCGAGTCTGTTCAAGAGGCCCATCAGGGCGACCCAGGCCCGGAAGTTGGTGAGGCCCAGGCGCTTGGCCAGCCCCACCACCTCTTCCTGGCCCCGTCCGGTCGTGGGGTCGAACTCCACCCAGCCGTCGTCGCGGCCCAGGTACACCTCGACCCAGGCGTGGGCGTTCCGCTCCAGCACCGACCAGGTGCCCGAGTAGGGGTTCAACAGACCCGGGTTGAAGCCGACCACGACCCGGCTGGGCACCCGGACCGTCCTGAGCATCAACGCCATGGCGGAGGCGAAGTACTCGCAGTGGCCCGCCTTGGCGTCGAACAGGAAGTGGTCCACCGAATCCCGGTTCGGCGGCGTCACCGTGCTCAGCGTGTACGTGTAGTCGCCGTCGGCGAGGAACTTCTCGAGACGCTCGGCCTTCTGTCGATCGGTCGTGGCCCCCGCTGTGACCCGCCGCGCCAGATCGGCGACCCGGGCCGGAAGCTGGGGCGGAAGCCTCAGGTACATCTGGGAGAGCTGGACCGGGCCCTCCATGGGTAGCGCCTTGCCCCACCAGACCACGTACCGGATCCTCTTGGCCTGGGGATCCTCCTGCCGGGTGAGGATCCTCGCCTTGTCGCACTCGACCGAGCCGAACTCGGTGTCGATGCCGAGTGGGAACTGGGGGGCGAAGAACTGCCTCACGTCCGTGGGCTCCAGGATCACCTCGGCCCGGTCGAGCTTCGCGAGGTCTATGGTCCCGCGGTTCTCCCGGTCCGTGAGCAGGATCGGCGTGCCCGGCGGACCGTTGTACGACTGGGTCGGCCGGTCCCCGGCCTCGTACGATCTGGGGATCTTCCCGGTCCGCTTCCAGCCGGAGCCGGTGTAGTAGTCCAGGGTGGTGCCTCGCCACTTGACGCCCCGCTCGGCCCGGATCGTCATGAACAGCCGGTCAGACTCCAGGGTGCTCCGCATCCCTCCGAACCGGATCTCGTCTCCGAACCCTGCCGTGTGAGGCGGGGCCTGGACGTTCAGCACCGCCACCGGAATGCGCGGGCAGATCACGAAGATGGGAGCCGCGACGACCATGGAGACCAGCACCGGCCTCAGCAGCAGCCGGGCGGTGGCCAGGTAGCGCCCAGGCCTGATCTCCTCGGGGAAGTGGTACCGGATCATCACCAGCATCCCCGACATCAAGAGCAGGAACAGCCCCAGCAGGAACGAGTAGTCGAGCGTCAGATGGGCGAAGACCAGGAAGAGGACGAAGCAGACCAGGTAGAGTCGCTGGACCTCGCTCTCCATGTCGCTCTTGAGGATCAGCACCGCCCCGATGAGGATGAGAAACAGACTGAACGCCCAGAGCCGGTCGCCGGTCAGCACGAAGAAGAGCATCCCGCCGATCATGGCGCAGGCGGCCAGCCTGTTGGCCTGCTCGGTCTTCACCCACAGCGCTCTTCTGCGGGCGGTCCAGCACGCGGCGACCAGGGCGATCCAGATCGGGGCCAGCGACAGCTTGTACCAGGCCAGCGGAACGAACCCGGTCAGGATCAGCGTCCACGAGAGAGAGTCGCCCCCCCGGATCCGGGCCGCCTCCTCGCGGTACATGCCGCCCCGCTCGCCCGCCTCCTCGGAGACCAGGCGCGACCAGAGTCTCTTGAAGGCGTTCACAGCGACACCACCCGCTCCTCGGAGCCGTCGAAGAAGACGGTGTAGACGCCGCTCTTGACGATCTCCCGGACGGTCGGGTCCCTGGAGGCCTGACGGGCCGCCTCCGCGCCGGGCAGGTTGAACAGGCAGAAGAGCGAGTACGGCGAATGGCGCAGGCTCCTCACGATGTCCAGCGTCGCCGGGTCGATGTCGGGCAGCACGAACAGCAGGAACGATCCCGGCGGCACCTCCGGCAGTACCTTCGCCACGGCCCGCGGGAAGTCCGCCTCCGCGGTGTAGCCGATCCGGCCGAGGAACCTCATGGCCAGAGGGATGTCGCGGGCCGTGAAGCTCTGGGGGGAGCTGGTCAGGTCGGCGTCCAGGAGGTAGACCCGGACCGGGCAGTTGAGCTTCAAGAGCTGGAGCGTCAGGGTGGCGCCGATCCGGATCGACACCTCCAGGTTGCACTGCCGGCCCTCGCCGGTCTTCTTGGACTCTCTCAGATCGACGAACACGTAGTAGCGGTTGACCCGGTCCTCTTCGGTCTCGATCACCAGCGGCTTGCCGTGCCTGGCCGTGGCCTTCCAGTGGATCTTGCTGATCGGGTCGCCCGGCACGTACTCCTTCAGGCCGTAGAAGGCGGTGCCCTCGCCCTTGATGTTGGAGCCGTTCGCGGTCCAGACCGCCCGCTGGTTGAACCCCGGGATGATCGGAAACGGGTGCTTGAGCGGCGCCGGAACGACCACCACCTCGGAGCGCCCCGGCAGGATCTCCTCCCGGGCGAGCAGCCCGGCCGGGTAGACCGACTGGACGGCCAGGCCGAGGGCGGCGTAGGAGCCTCGCGTGGGCAGAGACATCTCGCCCTTGAGGTTGAGCCGCTCGCTGGGGGCGATCCCGAACACCGGGATGGTCTTTCCCGGCGGCACCTGGTCGAACCGGGGCGCCACCCTGAGCAGGTGGAGCGTCGACGCCGACTCGTTGGCCAGGGTGATCCGGTAGGGGAACGGGACCCCCTCGTTCGCCTCCTCCGGGAGCTCCACGTGCGAGCTCAGGCCCTTGAACCCGATGAGGGCGTGGACCATGGAGAGACAGAACAGCGCCGTGATCACGGAACCCACGACGTAGACCAGGTTCGCTCCCGTGGAGAAGGCGGCCACGAAGACGACCCCCTGGATCGCCAGGAGCGCCAGCCCGTCGGGGGTGAACCGGATCTTCACGGCACCTCCACTCGAGCGGGTGCTCCAGCATCTGGTCGAAGATCATCCTCTCTTCGCTCTCGATGGTCGGGTAGCCCAGGGCGATCCGGGCCGTGAACCGGTCGAGCTGGCACTCCGGCAGGAGGTACGTGCCGATCTGCTCCACCGGATTCTGGGTGGCGATGACGAAGAAGAGCGGGCCCAGCTTGTGGGTCACCTGGTCGATGGAGACGGCGAACTCGTTCATCGCCTGGAGCAGGCTCGACTGGGTCCTGGGGGTCGCCCGGTTGATCTCGTCCACCAGGAGGAGGTTCGTGAAGATGGGGCCGCGCTTGAAGTCGAAAGTTCCCTTCGTGTGGTCGTAGATCGACACCCCGATCACGTCCGACGGGAGCAGGTCGCTGGTGGCCTGGATCCTCTGGAACTCGCACTGGATCGACTGGGCCAGCGCCCGGGCCAGAGTGGTCTTGCCCACCCCCGGGATGTCCTCGAGGAGCAGGTGGCCCCTGGCCAGCAGGGTGGCCACCGCAACCTTGATCTGATCGTCTTTTCCGAGGATGACCCTGTTGATGTTGGTGACGAGCTTCTGGACGTTTTCGATCGACATGTCGGGATCTGCTCCGGTAGGGAAGCGCCCTCGCGGGGGCATGCAGGATGAGGAAGGCGGTCGGGGGCGAGAGCCGGGAAGGCCGCCTGTCGAGCGGTCTCATGCTACGACGGGGAGGGGCTTGTGGCAAGGCCGACAGCGGTCGTGGGACCGGGGGAAGCATGCTCGGGGTCGGCGGCGAGGTCGTGGCAGCGCCGGCATCTTTGCGAAAAGCCACGGTGGCGTATTCTCCGTGGCGACCTTCATGGCGTGGGTGGCTCTACACCTGCTCTTCCAGCGCTTGTGTCCCCCGTGTGTCTCCACCAGGACAGCGCGTGGAATACCATGATTCTGGACATCCTCCCTCCCTCGAGGCACCGTCCCGGGGGGCCTGCGGTCGAGAGCATGCGCAGAATGAGTGCGTGGAAAGCTCATTCCACGTGGACTGCCCCGGATGGAGGTTGTATTCTACGCGCGGTAGCCCTTACCTGACCCGGAGGATGACGCTGCGTAGAATACCGCGCCCCAGGGCCACGAAGGGGAAAGACTGGCGGGCCCGGTTCCCCGCGGAGCTCGCGCGGTCCGGGATAGCGGATCTCACCGGTGGCGCACGCCCACGTGATCCCGAACGGGACCTACCACTTCGATCAGCCTCCGCACGGTGCCAGCCAGATGGGAGGGGAGAGATCATGAAGTTCGTCGTCACGGTCGACCGGGATGAAGATGGTGCTTATGTGGTGGAGTGCCCAGCGATCCCTGGATGCATCAGCCAGGGGGATACCGAGGAAGAGGCCCTGGCGAACATCAGGGACGCCATCCGGCAGTGCCTTGAGGTGAGGGCCGAGCGCGGCATGCCGCTCACCGTAGCCGTTCACCAGGTCGAGATCGAGATTGCGGCGTGATGGCTCCTCTGCCGGTTCTGAGTGGGCGAGCGGTGGCTGAGACCTTCGTCAGGCTCGGGTGGGAGATCGCGCGTCAACGCGGGAGCCACATCATCCTGGTTCGCGCGGGTCCTCCCGCAACTCTGTCCGTGCCCGATCACCCAGAGGTGAAGCGCGGCACTCTGCGTGCTCTCATCCGACGAGCAAGCGTGACGGTGGATGACTTTCTCGCAGCCCGTGAGTGAGCTGGACCCTCGCCGAAGAGCCTCTTGGCCCACGGGACGGCCATCTCGGAGCCATTCGAGGCCGCGTCTTGCACCGTTTCGCCGTGGACGTGTGCCGACCCAAGGCGAGACCATGCGTGCGGACAAGACGCCGGCGACTGCCTGGGCTCCAATCCGCGACGAAGCCGACGGACTACCTGTCAACGAAGTTGTCTCTCTGGCGGGGTGAACCAGGCGTTACGGTAATCGTCTCGAAGACCCGATCACGTGCACCACTCCCGCCCGTGAAAGCACTGGCATGGTCGACGTGTCGGTAAGCTCGTCGACGAACGGCTCCACGACCTCGGTCGGGGTCTTCTCCGGTTGGGACGCGCCCTCGAGGCCGCATGCAGGGAGGGAGAGCCGCTCGGGCCGAGAGCCGGGAGGGCCGCCTGTCGAGCGGTCATGCTTCGACGGGGAGGGGCGTGTGGCAAGGCCGACAGCGGTCCAAGATCCTTGATCAGCACCCCGCCCGCGGGGTCAGGGCTCCCGGCACCCTCGACGTCTGCGAGGCGGGACGGGCATCGACTGGACGGGCGGGCGTTGGCCCTGCGGGTTGCTGGCCTGGCCAGACACGCTGTCACGTGGGAACATGTATCAAGATGGGTCAGGCCGCGCTGCTTCGGATCAGCATGCCGAGCGGATTTTCACGCGCTTGCAGCGACACATCAAGTCGGCTATGATGGCGTCACCAGCTGGTCCTTGACGTGTGAGGGGGTGGGCGCTGAGTGGCCGCACCAACTGAGCGTATTGTCTTCATTACCGCCGGACTCCTGGGGGCGCCGACAGGATCGCTGGTCGGTCTGATCGAGGAGCAACGGCCTCCGCCAACGCGGCGACAGGCGCGCTCGACACCAGCCGAAGCCGCTGAGAGGGTCTCGTCAGCAGATTCGCCTGCGGTACCGGCCCACCGATCGAGGCACTTCCCATTCGAAGGCCTGCTCGTCGCCGTCGTGTGCCTCCTCATCTCCGCTCTCCCTTTGCAGGCTCAACTCTCACAGGAGCGGCGGTCGAAGCTCGACGGATACGCAAGGGCGAGCGTCCGGTACTTCACCAGTCCTCTGTCAAACAACGTGATGCTCGGGCTCACGCATACCTTCTATGGGGGCAACGATGGAAGCTACCTGCGGCGCGATTGCTCCTGTGGTGGAACCTGCAATCTTGGGCCGTGGGGTGTGCGCCGGGGTTACGGATCTCACGTCAACCTCAATGAGATCACGCTGGCCCTCGTGGCATTGGCTACGGCTCACCGGATGGATTGGGTAGACCCGCCGAGCGAACGATTCACCACCACGTGGGGACGTATCGAAAGGGCTCTCGAGACCCTCAGGGCTGTCCAAACCTCCGGTGATAGTCTCAAGTACTCCCACCGCAACTTCCATCGCGCGTACCTGACCGCTTCCGCGGATAACGATGTCACATTGCAGAACCTCAGTCGCGACGCTAATGATGAACAGACCTCAGACGACAATGCCCTCGCCTACTTGAACCTCCTCGTCCTTCAGGGACTTGCTCGCGACCTTCCGGTGGACACGCCTGGCCGTCAGAGGGTCCTTTCTCTCTGCACGATGGTACGAACCGACATCGACCTCGCCCGTTTTGCCCTCAGCGACAAGATCGTGATGTCATTCTCGAATGGCTCGCCGACCGGGCAATGGGACCGCCGGGCCGCCGAGGGAGCCCCGATTCTATCCGCCATGCTCGCCGCGGGGCAGATCTCGGCGGACAGGTTTGTCACCATCGCTCCAAGTCTCCAACCCAGGAGCACAAACTGGCCGAAGGTGGGTGGCGGCTCTATTCAGATCGACTTCACCACATATCATGGAGCCATCTTCATGCCGGCGCTCCGAGCCATTCACGGAATGCCGGTGACGCTCGATGAGGCATCGGGTGTGGACTTCTTTGATCGGGCAGTGAAGCCGTTGGTGTCGGCGCAGATCGACTACGTGCAGGCAAGGGGGCTCAACGCTCTGGGAAGCCAGGTCATGTCCCAGAAGTTCGGTGGTCTTCCCCTGAGCGAAGCTTCATGCGATCACACACAAGCTCTATTCCCTGGCAATGAGAATGTGTCCCTCGGTCTGACCGAGACTGACCAGAGGCTCTCACGCGCGACCGGGCCGCATGCCTTGATCATGCCGCTACAACGCTGGCAACACCTTGATTCGGGCGATGTCGATACGCTGTTTCAGTGGATGCAGACGTATGAAGAGGGGTTCTTTCACAACCAGAGCGGAACGGACCTTGGTTGGGAGGCTGCGATACCCTGGCCGTCGACGAATACAACGTACAGCTGGATGGCTGTCGGGACACGATGCTACACCGATGAAGGTCGGCCCTACGAGGCGTTGAACTCCGCGTACATCGTACTCTCGATCTTCGACGCGCTCAGCGATCGCCCGCTGTCCAGTTTCAATCCAGAGTCCGGGAAGCTGAGGGCCATTGCCCGGTACCTGGACAATGGGGTGGCGTTGCCGGATGAGTTTGGCAACCGTCTGGCGTTTGCCGAACCGGTCAACTCGTCCGTGAAGCGCGATGGCACTGTGGATGTCCTGGTGGTGCGCACGGGGGAAGCGACCGGAGAGGCTTCCGTGGTGTGCTCGACCGGCGAGGGATCGGCCGTTCCCGGGCAGGACTACGTTACGGTCAACACGACGCTGACCTGGCCCTCTGGAGAAACGACTCCCAGGATCGTGACGGTGCCACTCCTGAGAAACGGTCCTGTCGCAGACACCAAGACGGTTACATTGACCCTGAGCGGTGCTGTCGGCGCGGCACAGATTGGCACGCCCTCCGCGACGCTCCTGACGATTTTTGACGTTGGCATCAGCGAAGTTTCTCCGCAGGCCGGTCCGTTGTCCGGGAATACTGTTCTCGTGATCTCGGGGTGTGGTTTCGGTGGGACGGTGAATGTCACCATAGGCCAGACGCTCGCCACAGGGGTAACGGTCAACGTCTCGAAGACGCGGATCACGTGCACCACGCCGGCTCGCGGGAGCGCTGGCACGGTCGACGTGTCGGTCGGCTCGTCTACCAACGGTTCGGCGACCGCGGCCGGTGCGTTCCGGTACATGCCAGCGCTGGCCATCACGGGTGTTGCCCCGAACCACGGACAGCTTGGCGGTGGCACGACGCTGACGATCGACGGTGCCGGGTTCGAGGACACGGTCAACGTGACCGTCGGCCAGACGCTTGCGAGTGGCGTTACGGTTAACGTCTCGAAGACCCGCATCACCTGCACTACGCCGGCTCGCGGGAGCGCTGGGACGG